>NZ_VSWF01000009.1:0-106720 GCF_009668305.1 Comamonas sp. CAH-2 | reverse complement strand
GGTTCCGGCGCTGGGGCGGGTGTGGGCGCCGGCGCAGGTGGGGGCACGACCGCGGCCGCACGTGGCGCGGCCTGCACGAAAGTGTCCGACCACAGCTCGGCCTCGACCGCGGCCTGCTCGACGGCGACCGGCGGGGTGATGTTCCAGACCAGGGCCACCAGGGGCGTGGCATGGGCCAGCAGTGCCAAGACCCAGCTGCGCAAGCGCTTGCTCGGGCGAGGTGGGGCAAAGGGGTCTTGGGCGAGGCGAGGGGACATGGAGGAATGGGGCGCGCGGGTCGGGGAAAGCCGTGTGCTTAGTTGGAGGAAGATTTGACGCCCAGTGCCACACGCACCTCGGCCGCCTGCAACTGGGCCATGGCCTGGACCACCGACTCATAGGGCAGGGTCTTGTCGGCCAGGATCTGGATGGCGGTGTGTTCGGGGTCGCTGTTTTTCCAGGAGGTGGCGATGCCCTGCAGCTCCGGCAGCGCGATCTGCTGCTCGGTGTTCTTGGTCTTGAAGATCACGCGGCCGTCCTTTTCCAGCAGGACGTAGGCGATGTTCTTGGCGGCCGGCTTGGAGGACTTGCCCGCCGTGGGGACGTCGATGTTGCCGGGCGTGAGCATGGGGGCCGTCACCATGAAGATGATGAGCAGCACCAGCATCACGTCGATGAAGGGCACCATGTTGATTTCCACCACGGTGCGGCGGCCTTTGCCGCGGGAGCTGACTGCGGGCATGGGGTGGCTCCTGCGCTCAGTAACCGGACGCGGTGGAGCTGGCGGTGGGGCCGCTCACATTGCGCTGCAGGATGTTGGAGAACTCTTCGATGAAGGTCTCGTGCACATTCGCGATGCGGTCGATGTTGTGGGCGTAGCGGTTGTAGGCGGTCACGGCGGGAATCGCGGCAAACAGGCCCATGGCGGTGGCGACCAGCGCCTCGGCGATGCCGGGGGCCACGGTGGCCAGGGTGATCTGTTCCATGCTGGCAAAGCCGGTGAAGGCGTGCATCACGCCCCAGACGGTGCCGAACAGGCCGACGTAGGGCGAGACGGAGCCGACGGTGCCCAGGAAGGCCAGACCGGATTCGACCTCGTCCATCTCGCGCTGGAGGCTGGCGCGCATGGCGCGGCGCGTGCCGTCCATCAGCGTGCCGCTGTCGTTGATGCGGCGCTCGCGCAGCTTCTTGTACTCGCGCATGCCGCTGGCGAAGATGCGTTCCATCGGGCCGCCGTGCTTGGCGTTCTGGGTGGCGCTGTTGTACAGGTCGTTCAGGCTCTGGCCCGACCAGAAGTCCTGCTCGAAGGAGTCATTGAGCTGGCGCACCTGCTTGAGCGCCTGGGCCTTGCGGAAGATGGTGGCCCAGCTGGCCACCGAGGCCACGACCAAGATCAACATGACCAATTGCACCACCCAGCTGGCCTGGATGATGAGGCTGAGGATGGACATGTCTTGGGCTGCGTTCATGAGAGTTTTTCCACGATGGAGTTCGGAATACGGGCAGGGCGCATGCTGGCGGAATCCACCCAGCCGATGCGAATGCTGCCTTCACATAACAGTTGCGGCGTGCCATCGGATGACACGGGCCGCAAAAAAGCCTGCTGGGCGATGGTGATGGAGGCCCGGCCCGCCGACTGCAGCACGGCCGTGACCTCCAACAGATCGTCCAGGCGCGCAGGCCGCAGGTAGTTCAACTCTGCCTGTGTGACGACGAACATGCCGCCGGCTTCGTCGCGCAGCTTTTGCTGCTCCACGCCCAGGTTGCGCAACCATTCGGTGCGTGCGCGCTCAAAGAACTTGAGGTAGTTGGCGTAGAAGACGATGCCGCCGGCGTCGGTGTCTTCCCAGTACACCCGGATGGGAAAGGTGAATGCCATGAAAGTTCCCCCTGTGGCCGGACTTTACGCGAACAGCCGTTGCATGCGGCGCACGGCTTCCTGCAGCTGTTCCATGGAGTTGGCCGTGGAAAAGCGCACGTAGCGGGCGGTGTCCGCGGTGCCGAAGTCGCGCCCGGGTGTGATCGCCAGGTGGGCGCGCTCCATCAGCGCATAGGCAAATTCCCAGCTGTCTTGGACGCCCAGCTTGGCGCACAGCGGCGTGCAGTCGGCCCACGCGTAGAAGGCGCCGTCGGGCATGACGTCGATGCCAAAGCCCAGCTCGCGCAGCGCGGGCAGGAAGTAGTCGCGGCGGGCCTTGAACTCGGCGCGACGGCGTTCGAACTCGGCGATGCTGTCGGGGCTGAAGCAGGCCAGGGCGGCGTGCTGGGCCACGGTGGAGGCGCAGATGAACAGGTTCTGCGCCAAGCGCTCGACCACGGGCACCATGGCCTCGGGCACGACCATCCAGCCCAGGCGCCAGCCGGTCATGTTGAAGTACTTGCTGAAGCTGTTGATGCTGATGATGTCGTCGCTGATGGCCAGGGCGCTGTGGCCGAAGGCCTCGTCGTAGGACAGGCCCAGGTAGATCTCGTCGACGATGGTGATGCCGCCCTTGGACTGCACCACCTCGTGGATGCGGCGCAGCTCGGCCGGATCGATTGAGGTGCCCGTGGGGTTGGACGGCGAGGCCAGCAGCACGCCGCGGGTTTGGGCACCCCAGTGGGTGGCCACGTGCTCGGCGCTCAGTTGGTAACGTTCGGCCGCGCCGGTGGGGATCAGCTGGGCTACGCCCTCTGCAGCGCTCACGAAGTGGCGGTTACAGGGGTAGCTGGGGTCGGGCATGAGGATTTCATCGCCCGGATTGATCAGCGCCAGACAGGCCAGTTGCAGCGCCGCCGAGGCGCCCGCCGTGACCACGATGCGCTGGGCCGGCACCTGGATGCCGAAGCGGCTGCGGTACCAGTCGCTGATGGCCTGGCGCAGTGGCTCCAGGCCCAGGGCGTTGGTGTACTGCGTGCGGCCGCTGGCGATGCTTTCTTGCGCGGCCGCCTGGACCTGGGCCGGGGCAGTGTAGTCGGGCTCGCCGATGTTCAGGAAGATCATCGGCTCGGGGCCGTGGGCCACTTCCTGGGCCAGCTGTTGGGCGGCCTTGGCCACTTCCATGACGTAGAACGGGGAGATTTTTTCGGCGCGCTTGGAAAACTTCATGGACTGGCACAGCGCGCGGGGCGCTGACAGAAAGAACAAACGGGAATCGAAAAAGGCAGCGGCCGGTGGCGCGCTGCCTGGGGCGCGTGTCAGGCGCTCTTGCCGGCCTTGTCGGCCTGGACTTCGGCGGCGCGCAGCTCTGGCGCCAGCGCGTTGAGCACGCCGTTGACGTACTTGTGGCCGTCGGTGCCACCAAATTCCTTGGCCAGCTCGATCACTTCGTTGAGCACGACGCGCCAGGGCACGTCCTGGCAGTACATCAGCTCATAGGCGCCAATCCACATGCAGGCCTGCTCGATGGGCGACAGCTCGCCCAGCTGGCGGTCCAGCTTGGGGGCGATCAGCGCGTTCAGGTCGGCTTCCAGCTTGATGCAGCCGTGCAGCAGCGCGTCGTAGTGCAGGGCGTCGGACTTGTGAAAGCCGGCCAGGTCGCGCGTGAACATGTCAATCGCGGTGGCCTCGTTGCGGCCGACGAGGTGCTGGTACAGGCCCTGCAGCGCAAATTCGCGCGAGCGGCTGCGCGCCGACTTGGAGGCGGCCTTGCGCACACCGGTGCTGGTCAGTCCGGTGCGCTTTTGGCGGGGGGGGCGGCTCTTGCCGGTCGAGGTGGGGGCGTGTTCGTCGCTCATGGTCATTTCAGTGTGCGAAGCAGGCTGGCCATTTCCACGGCCACACGTGCCGCGTCCAGGCCCTTTTCGGTCTGGCGGGCGATGGCCTGCTCCAGGTTTTCGGTGGTGATGATGGCGTTCGCGATCGGCAGCTGGTAATCCAGGCTCACGCGGGTCACGCCAGCACCCGATTCATTGGCGACCAGTTCGAAGTGGTAGGTCTCGCCACGGATGATGCAACCCAGGGCCACCAGTGCATCGTAGCCGCCACGCTCGGCCATGGCCTGTAGGGCGGCAGGCACTTCGAGGGCGCCGGGCACGACGACGTGGGTGATGGCATCGGTCTGCACGCCCAGGGCCAGCAGTTCCTGGTGGCAGGCTTCGGCCAGGGCCTGGGTGATGCCTTCGTTCCAGCGCGCCTGGACGATGCCGATGCGCAGTCCTTGGCCATTCAGTTGTGCGGCCGTGCCTTTGTCTGCATGCAGCATGTTGTCTTATTCCTTGGTGATGTAGCCAGTGATTTCCAGGCCATAGCCGGCCATGCTGGGCATGCGGCGGGGCTGGCCCAGCAGTTGCATCTTGTGCACGCCCATCTCGCGCAGGATCTGTGCTCCGATGCCGTAGGTGCGCAGGTCCATGCGACCGCGCTCGGGCGCCTGGGACGCGCGGGCCTTGCCCTCGAACTGGGCCAGCAACTGGTCTGCGCTTTCGCCGCAGTTCAGCAGCACGACCACGCCCTGGCCACGGTGGTGGATGTAGTCCAGGCTGGTGTCCAGGCTCCAGGAGTGCATGGAGCGCTGGACTTCCAGCGCATCCAGCACCGACAGCGGCTCGTGCACGCGCACGGCGACTTCGTCGGCTTCGCTCCATTGGCCCTTGACCAGGGCGATGTGCACGGACTGGCTGGGTTTGTCCTGGAAGACGTGGGCGGTGAATGTGCCCCAGTGGGTCTGCAGCTGGCGCGATCCCACCTGCTGCAGCAGCGATTCGGTGCGGCTGCGGTACTGGATCAGGTCGGCAATGGTGCCGATCTTCAGGCCGTGTTCGGCGGCGAACAGCTGCAGGTCGGGCAGGCGGGCCATGGTGCCATCGTCCTTCATGATCTCGCAGATCACGGACGAGGGGCTGCAGCCGGCCATTGCGGCCAGGTCGCAACCGGCTTCGGTGTGGCCGGCGCGGATCAGCACGCCGCCATCGACGGCCTGCAGCGGGAAGATGTGACCGGGTTGCACCAGGTCGCTGGGCTGGGCCTGCTTGGCCACGGCCGCCTGCACGGTGCGGGCGCGGTCGGCGGCCGAGATGCCGGTGGTCACGCCCTCGGCGGCCTCGATCGACACCGTGAAGGCCGTGCTGTAAACGGTGCCATTGCGGGCGGCCATGGGCGGCAGCTTCAGGAATTCGCAGCGCTCACGGGTCAGGGTCAGGCAGATCAGGCCCCGGCCGTACTTGGCCATGAAGTTGATGGCTTCGGGCGTGACGTGGTCGGATGCCAGGACCAGATCCCCCTCGTTCTCGCGGTCTTCTTCATCCACCAGAATGACCATGCGCCCGGCGCGCATGTCGGCAACGATGTCTTCCACCGGCGAAATTTGCACGGGGTTGAGGGGGGTGTTCATGGAGTGGGTTCCTTGGATGACCTGTCGGGTTGCCGGCAGCACTGCCTTTGATCGGGGCTCCCGCCCTGCATGCAGGGGCCTGCATGCTTCCAAAGAACATGTGCGTACGGGTTCCGTCGCTGCAAAGCCAAGCGCCGGATGGTGCTCGGTCCTGTTGAAAGCAGGCATTTTAGTGCTTTGTGGCCTGCCTGCCAGGATTGGGTGGGTGCAAGGCCTCAGTTTTCGGGGTCTTGCAAGGTGACATCGCCGTCCGGGTAGGCCACGCAGGGCAGCACGCAACCCTCGGCCTTTTCCTCGGCGGTCAGGCCGGGCCAGTCGATCTTGTAATGCACGGACCCTGCGGTGAGGGTGCCCAGGCAGGTGCGGCAGGTTCCGTTGCGGCAGGAGCTGGGCCAGTTCAGCCCCCCCATTTCGATGGAGTCCAGCAGGGTCTGGTCGGCCCAGGCATCGCACTGCTGCCCGCTGGGCTCCAGCTTGGCGGTAAAAAGTTCGGGGGTCAGGGGTGCATTCATGTCGGAAAAGGTCCAGGCCTGTCGGGGATCAACCCGAAATTGTCGCTGGTTAAGTCGGTTGTGACACTCGTTGGGGTTTGCGTAAAAAATAGGCAACGAACTGCTTGTCCTTGCAGATCAAGTACTTGTGCGAGGGCTGTGGGCTTTGGGGGTACTTATCCACATGGTTGTTCAGTCAAATTGGGGGCAACTGGTGCGGATTGCGGGGCGTTCCACCGCGGCAGAGCTGGATCGGATCCAGCTTGTGCAAGCTGTCTATTTTTTGTTCAATGCACTGAATGTTGTTGTGAATCAAAGGTTTGAATTGGTTTTGAAAGGGAATTCGAAAACTTATCAACAGGATTGTTCAGGGTATTTGGGGGCAAATTTCCGGAGTTTCTAAGCATGTGATTAAAAAATGAGCAATTAATGAAAACTATTGCAAAACAAGCACTTAATCGACTTGTTGGCCGGCATCCCAAGTTTGTCCACATGCTTGTGCGGTCCTGCCGTGGATAAGCTGGCGCAGGCTGCCAGTCACCTGCGTGAATGCCGCCCGTGGCCGGTGTGCGTACAGTCGGACGCAGCAGATGCAAGCCATTACAACAGGAGAGACAGCACATGCAATCTTTGTCGTTTGAAGGTCAGGTTGCCATCGTCACGGGCGCGGGCGGTGGTTTGGGGCGTGAGCACGCACTGGCGCTGGCGCGCCGTGGTGCCAAGGTGCTGGTCAATGACCTGGGCGGGGCTGTGGATGGCTCCGGCGGTTCCGTGTCGGCGGCGCAGGCCGTGGTCGATGAAATCAAGGCCCTGGGCGGCGAGGCCATGGCCAACGGTGCTTCGGTGACCGACTGGGTGGCTGTGCAGGCCATGGTGCAGCAGGCGGTCGATGCCTGGGGGCGTGTGGACATCCTGGTCAACAACGCCGGCATCCTGCGCGACAAGAGCTTTGCCAAGATGGACATGGACGATTTCCGCCTGGTGGTGGAGGTGCACCTGATGGGTGCGGCCCATTGCTGCAAGGCCGTGTGGCCGCACATGCAGGCGCAGAACTATGGCCGCATCGTGATGACGACCTCGTCGTCCGGCCTGTATGGCAATTTCGGCCAGAGCAACTATGGCGCGGCCAAGATGGCCCAGGTGGGCTTGATGCAGACCCTGGCCATCGAAGGGGCCAAGTACGGCATCCACGTCAATGCGCTGGCGCCGACGGCCGCCACCCGCATGACCGAAGGCCTGATGTCGGCCGAGGTGCTGGCCGCCCTCCAGCCCGAGGCGGTGGTGCCGGCCATGCTGGTGCTGGCGCACGCGTCGGCCCCCACCCGCACCATCCTGTGTGCCGGGGCCGGCAGCTTTGAGGCCGCCCACATCACCCTGACCGAAGGCATCCACGTCGGCCTGGGCGCGCAGGCCCCCGAGCTGCTGGCCGAACAGCTGGCGCAGGTCTGCGACCGCCACAACGAACAGGTGCCGCAAAGTGGCTCGGCCCAGGGCACGCTGGAGGTCGGCAAGGCCCTCGCCGCGCGCGCGGCCACGCCCTGAGCGGGCGCCCCTAGCGGTTAGAAAGTCAGCGTGCAATCACGCGCCCCGGGCGGCACAGCCGCCGCGTGGTTATGGCCCTGGGGAGCATCGGAGCGCCAGCCTTGTCTCTATCATCACTGTGCACGGGGGCCGCATGCTAAGGTGGCTCCGTTTCCTGCACCCTAATCGCAGACAAGAATGAATCCAACACCCAAGTCGCTCCCCCTTCCCGCAGCCGAACGTCTGGCAGGCATACGCCGCGGTATTGAAAAAGAGGGCTTGCGCGTGTTGCCATCCGGTCACCTGGCCCTGACGCCGCATCCGGCGGCGCTGGGCTCGGCCCTGACCCACCCGCACATCACCACCGATTACAGCGAGTCGCAGCTGGAGCTGATCACCGGCGCCCGCCTGGGGGTGGATGAATGCCTGCAGGAGCTGCAGCACATCCACCAGTACACGCTGCGCAGCATGGCCGCCGTGGGTGAGGAGATGATCTGGGCCTCCAGCATGCCCTGCCACCTGCCCACCGACGAGACCATTCCGCTGGGCCGCTACGGCTCCTCGCACTCGGGGCGCTCCAAGAGCGTGTACCGCATGGGCCTGGGCCACCGCTATGGCCGCCGCATGCAGACCATTTCGGGCATCCACTACAACTGGTCGCTGCCCGGCGTTAGCAGCGAAGACTATTTCGCGCTGATCCGCAATTTCCGCCGCCATGCCTTTGTGCTGCTGTACCTGTTTGGCGCTTCGCCGGCGCTCAGCCCTTGCTTCGTCGAGGGGCGCGAGCACCGCCTGCAGCCGCTGGGCGAGGGCTGCAAGGCCCTGTACCTGCCGCATGCCACGTCGCTGCGCATGGGGCGCCTGGGCTACCAGAGCGACGCACAGGCCTCCATCAACGTCAGCTACAACGGCCTGGAAGGCTATGCCAACTCGCTGCACCAGGCGCTGACCCAGCCCTATCCGGCCTACGAACAGCTGGGCATCCGCAACCCCGGCGGCGATTACAACCAGCTGGGCACCAGCCTGCTGCAGATCGAGAACGAGTTCTACGGCACCATCCGCCCCAAGCGCACCACGCGCAGCGGCGAGCGCCCCCTGCATGCGCTGCGCGAACGCGGCGTGGAGTATGTGGAAGTGCGCCTGATGGACCTGGACCCGTTCGATCCCCTGGGCATCAACACCTCCACCATGCGCATGCTGGATGTGTTTTTGTTGCACTGCCTGCTGACCGACAGCCCGCCCGATTCGCCCGAGGAGATCGTCCAGCTCAAGCACAACCAGCACCTGGCGGCCGAGCGCGGGCGCGAGCCCGGGCTGCAGCTGCTGCGCGGGCAGGACCGCGTGGCCCTGGTCGACTGGGCCGCCCAGGTGCTGCAGGAGTGCGCGCCCATGGCGGCGGCGCTGGACGCCACCCACGCCACCACGGCCTACAGCGATGCCCTGGCCCAGGCCCGGCAGCGCGTGGCCCAGCCGCAGACCACGCCGTCCGCACGGGTGCTGGACGACATGCGCCGTCTGCATGGCAACAGCTTCGAGCAGTTCGGCCTGACCCAGTCGCTGTGGGCCCGCGAGCACCTGCTGGGCCTGCCCTGGAGCGAAGCCCAGCAGGCACAGTTTGCGCAGTTCGCACAAACTTCGGTGCAGGCGCAGCAGGCCATTGAGGCGGCCGACACCGGCACCTTCGAGGAATGGCGCCAGCGCTACATGGACCCCGCGGCGCTGGGCTGAAGCCCAGGGTGGGCACCATCGCCCACCTCAAAAACATGAGCTGTCCGCGCTGGTGTTCAGTGGTCTTGAAGATGCAACATCTTTGAAACCTTGTGTACATCAGCGCCGGCAGCTCTTGTTTTTGGTGACTGCAGATGACCGAGCGCCGGGCGTGGTGTCATTGCACTGTCACAGTGTTGACATTTTGTAGCACTAGATTGCGGCCAACCCTTGGAGATGTTGGCCGCCATGTCGCTTGTTGTTCGCTCTGTCCCTTCCCATGCCACACCTGTGCGGGAAATGGTGTCTGCCCCCAGCACCGTCAACCCGAAGCAGCCGGCACCTGCCCATCCCCGTGCACCGTCGGACCGCGGGGTCCTGCGCCACTGGCCGGTGGCGGTGAAGATCGCCGTGGTGTTCGGCGGCCTGCTGCTGTGCGGTGTGTTGGTGGCCGGCGGCTTGATCGCCTACCTGCAGCAGGTCGAGCGCGACGCCGCCGCCAGCCTGCAGGTGCACGATGCCCAGCTGGCCCAGGCCCAGCAATGGCAGGCGCTGACACAAAAGGGCGTGGAAACCGCGCTGGCCAGCGTGCTCTCGTCCGAAGAGGCCGTGATCGCCAGCTTCGCCGCCAAGGCGCGCGACTACTTGGCGCAGGCCGAGGCCCTGACCCAGGTGATGGAGCTGCAGGGCGTGCTAGGCCAGCAGGTGCAGGCGCAAGGCCAGCAGCTGGCCCAGAGCTATGCCGAGACCTTCCGCGCCCGCGACCTGGGCATGGCCTGGGAGGCCGAGAAGCTGGTGCAGGAATCCCTGCAGCCCGCGGCCCAGGCCTACCTGGCCACGCAAGATCAGTGGCTGGACCACCTGCAGCAGCTGCGCCAGACGGCGCAGGACGCCGCCGCCGCGGTGCGCCAGCAGGCCCAGCTGTGGGCCCTGTCGGTCTATGCGGTGCTGCTGGTGGTGGGGGTGCTGATTTCGGTGGCTATCACCCGCTCCATCACCCAGCCGCTGGCGCAGGCCGTGGCCCTGGCCGAAGCGATCGCCCACGGCGACCTGACCGAGCAGGTGGCCGACAGCCGCCGCGACGAGATGGGCAGCCTGCTGCGGGCCTTCGACCGCATGGGCGCGCACCTGCACGGCGTGGTCGCCCAGGTGCGCCACGGCGTGGGCCATGTCTCGCAAACCGCCAGCAATCTGGCCCAGGGCAATGCCAAGCTGGCGCAGCGCACCCAGCACACCGATGCGCAGTTGCAGCTGGCGGTCACCGGCATCGAACAGATCAGCCAGCAACTCAATGACGCCGTGGCCGATGCCGGCCAGGCGCACCAGCTGTCCGCCTCGGCCGCGCAATCGGCCAGCGACGGCGGGGCGGTGGTGCAGCAGGTGGTGCAGAACATGGACCAGTTGCGCGCGCAAAGCGCCGAGATCGCCGCCATCACCGGGGTCATCGACAGCATCGCCTTCCAGACCAACATCCTGGCGCTGAATGCCTCGGTCGAGGCGGCGCGCGCCGGCGAGCAGGGGCGCGGCTTTGCCGTGGTGGCCGAGGAGGTGCGCGCCCTGGCGCTGCGCAGCGCCGATGCGGCGCGCCGCATCAAGGCCTTGATCACCCACTCGCTGGAACAGATGGAAAACGGCGCCGGCCTGGCCCAGGACGCCGGCCAGCGCATGCAGCGCATCGTGCAGGATGTGCAGCATGTCAGCAGCCTGGTGGGCGGCATCACCCACAAGGCGCAGGAGCAGAGCGCCGGCATTGCCCAGCTGCACCAGGCCATGGTGGCGCTGGACGGCATGACCCAGGAGAACGCCCGCCTGGTGCAGGCCAGCAACCAGGCTGCGGCCGACCTGCACGACCAGGCCGGTTACCTGGAGCAGCAGGTGGCGGTGTTCAAGCTGCAGTCACAGGATGCAGCTTTGATAGCGTAAAGAGCATGCGCAGCAAGCGCTAGGCTGCTTTTTGATGCACAGTGAGCGCCGGGCTGGGGCCTTTGCCGGCCCGGGCCTCAGTCGCGCTTGTCCTTGAGGCGCTGCTTGGCGTACTGGCCCATGAAGGCCAGGCCCAGCACCAGCGAGAACCAGGCCGGAATCTGGGCGTGCGTGAACAGGTCGCGCGTCGGGCTGCTGCCCATAAAGTGCGGGGCGATGATGAGGATCAGGCCGATCAGCGCCAGGATCACACCACGCACCAGCATGTCGTTGTTCAAGGGGCTGCGGGAAGGGGCGGGGCGTTGGGAGGGCATGGCAAAGTGGCGATGACGGGATGACAGCTTGCGATTATCCTTGCGGCCCCAAGTCCCCCCACAACTAGAACAGAGAAAGCCCTTGCCATGCAGATGATCCAGTGGTTCCCCGGTCACATGCACCTCACCCGCAAGCTCATCGAGGAGCGCGTCAAAGACATCGACGTGGTGATCGAGGTGCTGGATGCGCGCATCCCCGGCTCCAGCTTCAATCCCCTGCTGCAAGAACTCACGGGCCACAAGCCGCGCATGAAGCTGCTGAACAAGCAGGACGTGGCCGATCCCGTGCAGACCCAGGCTTGGCTGGACTGGTACAACGCCCAGCCCGAAACCCGCGCCATCGCCATGGATGCCGAGGAAGTGGCGCCCGCGCGCCGCCTGGTGGAGACCTGCCGCCAGCTGGCGCCCAACCGTGGCGGCATGGCCAAGCCCATGCGCGTGCTGATCTGCGGCGTGCCCAACGTGGGCAAGTCCACCCTGATCAACACCATGACTGGCAAGAAGCAGGCCAAGGCCGCCGACGAGGCCGGTGTGACCAAGGACGAGCAGCGCATCGTGCTGGACCACGACTTCTACCTGTGGGACACGCCCGGCATGCTGTGGCCGCGCATCTCCATCGCGCAAAGCGGCTTCAACCTGGCGGCCTCGGGTTCGGTGGGGCGCAACGCCTACGACGAGGAGCTGGTGGCGCTGGAGCTGTTGCTGTACCTGCAAAAGCACTATCCGCAGAACCTGGAAGACCGCTTCAAGCTGGGGCTGGGGGTGGAAAAAATCCAGGCCCTGCACGACGACGAGCTGCTGGAAGCCATCGGCCGCAAGCGTGGCTGCGTGATGAGCGGCGGCCGGGTGAACCTGCAAAAGGCCGCCGAGATCGTGATCACCGACTATCGCACCCATGTGCTGGGCCGTATCACCCTGGAAACGCCGGCCGAGTTCGAGCAATGGGCCGCCGTGGCCGCCGTGGCCGATGCCGAGCGCCAGGCCAAGAAGGATGCGCTGGCGCAGTCGCGCAAAAAGGGCCGCAAGCCGCGTTAAGGCAAGCCCTTCGCCTACGCGCCGGGGGCGCTGGCCTGTGGATGCTCGGGGGGATTGTCCCCAGCCGCCGTCTGCCCACGCCCCATGCTGTCCCGCACCTTCCCGCGCCTTGCTCCGCCGCCCGAAGCGAATGCGCGCTTTGCCGTGGTGGTGGTGGCGCTGTGGTTCTGGATACTGGGCTGGGGCGTGGCGGCCCTCTCGGGCCCCGGGGGCAACGGCTGGTGGCTGTGCCTGGCGGCCGGCCCCATCGCCTGGGTGGCCCTGCTGATCGGTTGGCGCCTGCGCTGGCGGCTGGCGGCCCAGTGGCTGCTGCTGGCTGCGCTCAGCGTGGTCTGCCTTCTGGCCTGGCAAGGCGCTTTCTTTGGCACCAGCACCGTGCTGGTGCTGGCCGTGCTGGTGGTGTTTGCCGGTTGGTCCATGGGGATTGCCGAAGCCGCCCTGGTGGCCGTGGTTGTGGTGCTGCTGGGCGGCGGTCTGGCCTACCAGGGGCGCGCGCACTGGGAGCAGGTGCTCATCGCTGGCTATGTGATGCTGTTCCTGCTGTGGGTCACCTTTCGCATGCTGCACAGCTATTCGGCGCAGATGCTGCAGTTGCGGCATTCGCTGGACGAGCTGGGACGCCACAAGCAGCAGTTGGGCGTGCTGTTCCAGGCGGTGGAGCAAAGCCAGGACAGCGTGCTGATCGTTGACCTGCAAGACCGGCTGGTTTACGCCAACCAGGCGTTTGAAGAGCATTCCGGCCTGCAGCGCAGCGCCATCGTTGGTCAGACCTCGCTGGCCCAGGCGGGCCTGGGTCCGCAGGAGCGCATGCAGGTGCAGGACGCCGTGCAGCGCGGCCAGGTCTGGCAGGGCGTGGTGAACAGCCGTCGCCAGGATGGCGTGCAGGTCACGGAAAGCGTGCGCATCGCCCCGGTGACCGACCCGGATGGGGATCTGAGCCACCTGCTGGAAATCCGCCAGGACATCTCCGAACTGCTGGAGGCCGAGCGCCGCATCCGCCACCTGCAGCATGTGGATGCGGTCACGCAACTGCCCAATCGCAAGGCCCTGCTGCAGCGGCTGGACATGCTGCTGCAGCAGCAACCGGCCAGTCGCAGCGACGGTACAGCGCAGGAGTGCCATGCGCTGCTGCTGCTCGAGATCGACCGCTTCCAGAAGTTCATCGACGCGCGCGGCAGCCAGTGGTCGGATGCGCTGCTGCAGGCCTTCGTGGCGCGGCTGCAGTCGCTGCTGCCGCCCAGTGCACGGCTGGCGCGCACCTCGGCCAGCCAGTTTGCGGTGATTCTGGAGCGCGTGGGCAAGACGCGCCAGGGCGCGCGCATGCACAGCTATGCCGTGGCGGAAGAGCTGCAGCAGGGCTTGGGCACCATCGTCTGCCTGCAGGAGGTGCCGGAAACCGTGCAGCTGTCGTGCAGCGCCGGGTTCAGCGTCTTCCCGTTTGTGGAGCCGGGGCTCCAGGCCGACGCCGGGGACCATGTGCTGCGCCGGGCCAGCGTGGCCTTGTCACAGGCCCGCCACCAGGGCGGGGGGCAGGTGCATGCCTATTCCGAGGCCCTGGCCGCCACCGCCCAACGGCGCATTGAACTGGAGAAAGGCCTGCACGTGGCGCTGCAAGAGGGCCAGTTGCAGCTGTTCGTGCAGCCCCAGGTCGACATGATGGGGCGGGTGGTCAGCGTGGAGGCGCTGGTGCGCTGGCAGCACCCGGTCAACGGCATGGTCGACCCCGCGGAGTTCATTCCGGTGGCCGAGGACACCGGGCTGGTGGTGCCGATGGGCGATTGGGTGCTGGAGCAGACCTGCCGGCTGCTGAACGACCCGCGGGTGCAGCAAGGCGGCTACCGCGTCTCGGTGAATGTCAGTGCGGTCCAGTTCCAGCAGGCCGGGTTTGTGCGCAAGCTGCAGGAGCTGATCCAGCGCACGGGGGTGGATGCCAGCCGGCTGACTCTGGAGGTGACCGAAAGCCTGCTGCTGCAGGAGGTGGAGCAGGCCATCCAGAAGATGGTGAGCCTGCGCGCCCTGGGGGTGCATTTCGCCCTGGACGACTTCGGTACCGGGTATTCGTCCCTGGCCTACCTGATGCGGCTGCCGATCCAGGAGATCAAGCTGGACCAGACCTTCATCCACGACCTGACGCCGCAGTCGCATGGCGCCGTGCTGGTGGAGGCGCTGCTGATGGTGGCCAAGGGGCGCGCGCTGCGCGTGGTGGCCGAGGGCGTGGAGCACAAGGCCCAGGCCCAACTGCTGCAGGCCTGGGAGCCCGGCATCCTGTGCCAGGGCTACCTGTTCAGCCGCCCGCTGCCGGCGTTGGAATGGCTGCAGGCGCCCGACCTGAGCGGGCCACAGGCCTTGCGCACCTGGTGATCACTGCGCCTGGATGCCGGCCTGCTCGATCACCACGCCGTTGAGCGCATAGTCCTTGCGGATCAGGGTGCCGAAGGCCTCGGCCGACAGCGGCAGGGGCACGTTGTCCAACTGCAGCAGGCGCTGGCGCATGTCCTGGCTGCGCAGCAGCTGGTTGATGGCGGCATTCAGGTGTGCCACCACCGCCGCCTCGGTGCCCTTGGGGGCGTAGAAGCCGAACAGCGAGGTGAGGTTGGCCTTGTCCCAGCCCAGTTCGCCCAGCGTGGGCAGCTGCGGAAAACTGGCGGCCCGCTGCGGCCCTGTGGTGGCCAGCACGCGCAGCTTGCCCTGGGCGATCAGGGCATTGATGGGGCCGAAGGGGTTGGCCAGCAGCAGGTCGAACTGTGCCCCGGCCGCGTCGGTGATGAGCTGGCTGCCGCCCTTGTAGGGCACGTGCACGAAGCGGCCACCCGTGGCGCGGATCAATTGCTCCACCATGATGTGGCCCAGCGTGCCGTAGCCCGAGGTGGCCACGCTGACGCCCTGGGTGGTTTTGGCCTGGCGCAGCACGTCCTCGAAGCGCTGGGCCTGCAGGGCGCGGGTGGCCATCACGTACACCGGCGCGTACATCACGCTGGCCACCGGCAGAATGTCGGTCAGCGGGTCGTAGGCCACCTTCATCAGGTAGGGGTTGAGCGTCAGCGGGCTGATGGCGCCAAACGCCAGCGTGTGCTGGTCGTGGGCCTTGGCCAGCTCGGCCATGCCGATGGTGGCGCCGGCCCCGGGCTTGTTGTCCACCACCACGGGCTGGCCCAGGGTCCTGGCCAGGCGCTCGCCGAACAGGCGCGCCACCACATCGTTCACCCCGCCGGCCGGGTAGGGCACGATCAGCCGCAGGGGCTGGGTGGGCCACGGTGCGGCGATGGCGGTGCCGGCTGGCAGGGCCGCCAGGCTGGCGCCGGCCAGCAGCAGCTGGCGGCGGGTGAGGGGGAGGTCGTGGCTCGTGGGCATCGTGGGCTTTCCCCATAAAAAACCGCGCCAGGGCGCGGTGGGTGGGGGGCGCTCAGCGCGGCTGCGCGAACCAGCGGCGTGCCAGCTGGTCCCAGAAGCGGGCGCCCAGCTCGATGTTGTCGTCGTTGAAGTCGTAGCCCGGGTTGTGCAGGCCGACGCCGGGCTGGCCGTTCGGGCCGTTGCCGATCCAGCCATAGGCGCCGGGCACTTGCTCCAGCATGAAGCCGAAGTCCTCGGCCGTCATCGCGGGGGCGATGTCGGGGAAGGTGTTGTCGGCGCCGACCATCTCCTGCATCACCTCGGCCATGAAGCGGGCCTCGTTGGCGGTGTTGGTGGTGTTGGGGTAGCCGGGCTTGTGGATGTAGGTGGCCTCGCACAGGTGGGCCGCGGCCACATGGTGGGCGATGCGCTGCAGGCCCTCGGTCATGTAGTCCTGGGTGGCCTGGCTCAGCGTGCGCACGGTGCCGTAGATGGCGGCCTCGTCCGGGATGATGTTCTCCACGGTGCCCGACTCGATCTTGCCAATGGTCAGCACGGCGCTGTCCAGCGGGTCGACGCCGCGCGACACCAGGGTCTGCAGCTGGCTGACGATGGCGCAGGCGACAGGGATGGGGTCCAGCGTCTTGTGGGGCATGGCCGCGTGGCCACCCTTGCCGCGCACGCGGATTTCAAAGCGCATGGTCGAGGCCATGATGGGGCCGACGCGCACGGCCATCTGGCCCTGGGGCAGCGAGGGCCAGTTGTGCAGGGCGAACACGGCATCGCAGGGAAATTGCTGGAACAGACCGTCGTCCATCATCGCCTTGGCACCGGCGCCACCTTCTTCGGCGGGCTGGAAGATCAGGTGCACGGTGCCATCGAAGGCCGGGTTCTTGGCCATCAGGGTGGCGGCACCCAGCAGCATGGTGGTGTGGCCGTCGTGGCCGCAGGCGTGCATCTTGCCGGGCACGCAGCTGGCGTGGGCGGCGCCCGTGGCTTCGGTCACGGGCAGGGCGTCCATGTCGGCGCGGATGCCGATGGTGCGGCCGGGGTTGTCCTTGGAGCGGCCGTGGCCGTAGATGCTGGCGACCACGCCAGTCTGGCCCAGGCCGCGGTGCACGGGCAGGCCCAGCGCCTGGAGGAAGGCCGCAACCTTGTCGGCCGTGCGGTGCTCTTCGTAGCGCAGCTCAGGGTTCGCGTGCAGGTCGTGGCGGAAGCTGAGCAGTTGTCCCAGATAGGGGGCGATGTCGTTGACGTTGTTCATCAGACTTGGTGGCTGGCGTTGGGGCTCAAAGCCAGTCACTGAAACAGTGATGCAAGCATTATGTGGGGTCGCCCGCAGGCTGTCTGCGGGCCTGGAATGTAATCAACCATGGTTTGTCGGTGCTTTGTTGACGCCGTGGAATGTTTAAGTGCTTGATGTCAAAGGATTTTGTGCGCAACGTGTGGCGATTTCAGGCATGAATTGGCGAAATTGAATCATTCCAAAATTGCATTGATCGCGGTCTGTCAATACCGCTCAGGGTATGTCCTGGGCCGCGGCGCCGGGCTGCCGGCCGGGGTCACACCAGCCGAGGCCAGTGCACGGTGGCAGTGGATCTGGGGCCGGGCTGTGCGCCGGTCGCGCGCTGCGGCGACAATCGGGCCCACATGAAAAATACCATCCTCCCCCTGCAACTGCTGGTGCGTCCTTCGCTGCAAGATGACGTGCGCCCCCTGATCCTCTACCACGGCCGCCGCTGCCCGGACGGCTATGGCGCGGCCCTGGCGGCCTGGCTGTACTACGGGGACCAGGCCGAATTCCGCGGTCTGGACCATGGTGAGATCCAGACCGCCGAGGACCTGGGCGACCTGGACGGGCGCGCCGTGTACGTGGTGGACTTCGCGTTCGAGCCTGCGCTGATGGCGCAGATCGAGGCCAAGGTCAGCAAGCTGGTGGTGCTGGACCACCACAAGAGCGCGGCCGAGAAACTGACCGGCTACCAGTGCCGCTGTGGGGTGGTGCACTTCGACATGAACAAGTCCGGCGCGCGCCTGGCCTGGGAGTTCTTCCACCCCGACAAGCCCGTGCCCGGCCTGATCCGCTACATCGAGGACCGCGACATCTGGAAGTGGGAATTCGCCGAGAGCGCGCCCTTCCTGGCGGCGCTGGACATGGAAGAGCGCAGCTTTGCCCGCTGGGCCGAGATTGCCGCCTTCACGCCCGAGATGGAAGCGGCCTTCATGGCGCGCGGTGGTGCCATGGACGAGAAGTTCCAGAGCCTGTGCGCCGAGATCGCCTCGGGCGCGCAAGTGCTGGTGTTCAACGGCTTCCAGGGCCTGATGGTCAACAGCCCCGGTGTCTTCCACAGCCAGGTGGGCGACCTGCTGGCCAAGCAAAGCGGCAGCTTCGCGCTGATGTGGCACGCCGGCCCCAAGGGCGTGAAGGTGGGCCTGCGTTCGCGCTCGGACTTCAACTGCATCCCGCTGGCCGAAAGCTTTGGCGGCGGCGGCCATGCCCAGGCCTGCGGTTTCAAGATGGACAACACGCGCCTGCTGGACCTGCTGTCGACCGAGCTCAAGGCCGACCCGGACGCCAGCTACCCGCTGGTGCCCGCGCCGCTGCTGGAGTTTGACGAAGACGGCAAGTGGATCAAGCCCAAGAAGTGAGCACGGCACACCGGCTGGCGCCGGCCACGCGGCCCTGCGTGCAAGGCCTGGGGCCGGGCGGGCGTGCCTTGCTTGACCGCTGCGCGCCCCCGGTCGGCCGTCGGTGGCACCCTTGCCCGGTGCGGAACGTGCAGGGCAGGGTTGTGCTGCGGCTTTGCTAAAACAGTAGCTGCTAGCGCACGCCAAACAAGGACTTCAGATGGTTATCCATCTGAAGTCCTTTGTTTTTGTGCGCAGACTGCTCTTGTTTAATCGGCGCGCAGGGGCAGCACCAGGCCGCAGCTGTCCGGCAGGCCGTGGGCCGTGGCCTGCCAGCCGGGCAGGGCCAGCAGCTGCTGCCATTGCTGCACCTCGGGCACATGGCCCAGCTGGCGCCAGTCGGCACAAAAGCGCAGGGGCGCACCGGTGCGCGGGTGGGGCAGCTCCAGCGCATGCGCGTGCAGCCACAGGCGCTGCAGGCCGATGCGGGCGGCCCACCAGCGGTTCAGCGCGCCCTTGCCGTGCGTGGCGTCGCCGATGATGGGGTGGGATTCGTGCTTCAGGTGGCGGCGGATCTGGTGGCGCCGGCCCGTCTTGGGCAGGGCTTCGACCAGGGAGATGCGCGTGCTGGGGTGGCGCGGGTCGTAGGCCTCGGGCCAGTCCAGCGTGGCCAGGCCGCGCAAGGTGGTCTGTGCGGCCTGCGCAGGGGCGTCTTCCGGGGCATCGTCGGGCTTGAGGGCGTAGTCCACCTCGACCAGCTCGGGGCACCAGCCGCGCGCCAGCGCCAGGTAGTGCTTGCGCGCCGTGTGGTCCATGAAGGCGGCGGCCAGCCGGCGGCAGGCTTCCTGGTTCAGCGCAAACACCAGCACGCCGCAGGTGCCCTGGTCCAGGCGGTGCACGGGCCAGACATGCTGGCCGATCTGGTCGCGCAGGCTTTGCAGCACAAAGCGCGTTTCATGGCGCGCCAGCGCCGTGCGGTGCACCAGCCAGCCGGCGGGCTTGTAGACCACGACCATGTCCTCGTCCTGCCAGAGGATCTCCAGCGGGTGGGTGTAGCAGGGGCGGGGCAGGGTCGGTTCGGTCATGCGGGGCGGTCGAAAGCGCAAAGCGGGCCAGTGTAGTGGCGGCGTGCCTGGCGTGTGCGGGTTTGGGCGAATACGAGGGCGGGGCGCGGTGATTTGGCCGAGAATCACCAGTTTGGTGCATGCCACAGGGGCCGGGCGCCGGAACATTTTCAGAACAAGGGCAGGGGCGCAGATGGTGCAGGGTGTGTTGGCTTCGATCGTGGCCTCGTGCATTTTTGGCGGCATTTACTACCTGGTGCCTGCGCTGCAGCCGCTGGATGGCGAGCAGATCTTTGGCTGGCGCCTGCTGATGGCCCTGCCGTTCACCACCGCGTGGCTGCTGTACAGCGGCCAGCTGGGCGGGGTGCTGGCGATTGCGCAGCGCGTGCGCGCGCAGTGGACGCTGGGTCTGTTGCTGCTGCTGTCGTCGGCGCTGGCGGGCGTGCAGCTGTGGCTGTTCATGTGGGCCCCGCTGCACGGCCACGCGCTGTCGGTGTCGCTGGGCTACTTCCTGCTGCCGCTGGCCATGGTGCTGGCCGGGCGCCTGGTGTTTGGCGAGCGGCTGAGCCGCCTGCAACTGGCCGCCACGGTGCTGGCCGCCTGCGGCATGGCCTGGGAGCTGCTGCGCGTCGGCGGCCTGGCCTGGCCGACCTGGGTGGTGGTGCTGGGCTATCCGGGCTATTTCGTGCTGCGCCGCAAGCTGCACACCAACACCCTGGCCGGGCACTGGCTGGACGTGCTGCTGCTGACCCCCGTGTGCCTGTGGCTGGCGCTGCGCGTGCTGCCGCAGGGCATCAGCGGCTGGAGCGCCATCCAGGGCGAGCCGGCGCTGCACCTGCTGGTGCCGCTGCTGGGCGTGCTCAGCGCCGTGGCGCTGGCCTTGTACATGGCGGCCAGCCGCCTGCTGCCGCTGGGCCTGTTCGGCCTGCTGTCGTATGTGGAGCCGCTGCTGCTGGTGGTGGCCGCCCTGCTGATGGGCGAGCGCATCCAGCCCGGCCAGGAGCCCATGTACGCCCTGATCGGTGCCGGCGTGCTGCTGCTGGCGCTGGAGGGCGGGCTGCAGGTGCGCCGCCCGCAAGGCGTGGCCGCCACTGCGGGTTGAACAGCCTTAAAAACCGCTGTAGCGCGCTTCTGGATTGCGCTGGTAGCTATGGTTTTTGTGCCGCATCGGCCGGTGCCGCGGCCGCCAGGCTGAGCGCGCATTTCTGCGCCAGCGCCTGCAGATAGCCTTCGGCAAAGAAAACGTGCTGGTAGCTGCTGGTCTCGAACAGGCGCAGCGGCTGCTGGTCCGGCCCGCGCACCAGGGTGTCGCCGTGCTGCAGCGTGGCGTAGTAGTCGCCGCTGCCCGCATCGCGGTGCAAGGCAAAGCGCGCGCCGCGCAGGTTGAGCACCAGGTTGTGGCTGGCGCGCTGGTCGATGACCTGCATGGTGCAGGGGTCCTGCGGGTCCAGAAACTCCCAGTCGTCGCCGAGCACGGCAATGCGCGACAGCTGGTTCAGGGCATCGGCGATCTGGTTGGAGCTGGCGCTGTCCAGGTGCAGCACCGTGTCGGTGGTGGGATAGCCGCCCAGGCGTTCTTGGAAATCACTGCAGGCCAGCAGGCCCAGGCTGCAGGCGCTCCAGGCCAGCCAACGGTAGACAGGGGGCATGGTCAGGGCTGGGCAGTTGGGGTGGTGGTCACGGCGGCGACGGGCGGGCTGGGCGGCGGGGCGGCATCTTCCAGCCGGTCCACCTGGCGCAGGCTGGGGAAGCGCTGCATCCACGCCGCCACCACGCCCAGGGTGCACAGGCTGCCCACAATCGCCGCCGGTACGGCGCCCAGCGCGGCCGCCATGGAGCCTGCGCGGAATTCCCCCAGCTCGTTGCTGGAGCTGATGAACAGCATGTTGACCGCGTTCACACGCCCGCGCATGGTGTCCGGCGTCGAGAACTGCACCAGGGCCGAGCGGATGTAGACGCTGACCATGTCGGCCGCCCCGGCCACGGCCAGCATGGCCATGGACAGCCAAAACCAGTGCGACAGCGCAAACGCCAGGTTTGCCAGCCCGAACACGGCCACGGCGGCAAACATCACCTTGCCCACATGGCGCTGGATGGGGCGGTTGCTGAGCCACAGACCCATCAGGATCTCGCCGCCGGCCATGGACGAGCGCAGCAGGCCCAGGCCTTCGGGGCCGGTGTGCAGCACCTCCTTGGCGTAGACGGGCAGCAGGGCGATCACCCCACCCAGCAGCACGGCGAACAGGTCCAGAGAGATGGTGCCCAGCACGATGGGGCGGCTGCGGATGAAGTGGAAACCATCCGTGGCGCGTTGCCACATCGAGCCCTCCAGCGCCTGGCGCGGCGCGGCGTAGCGCACAGGCACCCGCCACAGCAGCAGCACCCCGGCGGCCAGGGCCAGTGCGCAGACGGCATAGGTCAGCACGCCGCCGCCCAGGCCGTACAGCACGCCGCCCAGCACGGGGGCGGCAATGGCGGCGGTGCGCATCAGCATGCTGTTGGTGGCCAGGGCCTGGGCCAGGTGCTCGCGCGGCACGATCTGCGGCAGCAGGCTTTGCATGGCGGGGCCGGTGAAAGCGCGGCTGCAGCCAAACAGCACCAGTACGGCGTAGATGCCGCCCACCCCGTGCGCACCCAGAGTGCTGAGCCACAACAGCAGCATGGCGCAGACGCTTGCCACAGCCCAGCTGGCGCCCAGCATGCGCTTGCGGCTGATGCGGTCGGCCAGATCGCCGGCCGGGATCAGCAGCAGCAGCATGGGCAGGAACTGGGCCAGCCCGACGTAGGCCAGGGAGATGGGCTCGCGCGTGATGTCATACACCTGCCAGGCCACGACGACGGCCTGCATCTGCTGGGCAAACACCCCCAGCATGCGGGCGGTCAGAAAGGGCAGGAAGCCGGGCTGCTGCAGGGCGGCGTTGTGGAGCGGAAGAGGGCGGGACACGGTGGAACAGGGGCTGGGAGGGGACACAGTGCGGCACCATCGCCGCGCAAAAAAAGCCGCTGGTGGTCAGCGGCTTGGGGGGAGGGGCTAGCCCAGGGTGACGACCACGGGGGCGTGGTCGCTGGGTTGCTTGTTCTTGCGGGGGCTGCGGTCCACCACGCAGGCGGTGGTGAGGGCCTTGAGGGCCGGACTGACCAGGATGTGGTCAATGCGCAGGCCCCGGTTCTTCTGGAAGCCCAGCATGCGGTAGTCCCACCATGAAAAGCTCTTTTCAGGTTGTTCGAACATGCGGAAGGCATCGGTCAGGCCCAGGTCCAGCAGGCGCTGGAAATGCGCGCGTTCCTCGGGCGTGTGGTGGATGGTGCCGCGCAGGCCTTCGGGGTCGTAGGAGTCGCGGTCTTCGGGCGCGACGTTGAAGTCGCCCACCAGGACCAGCTGTGGGTGCTGCGCCATCTCGGCCTGCACAAAGGCTTCCAGTGCGGCCAGCCAGCGCAGCTTGTAGGCGAACTTGTCGGAATCCGGGGCCTGGCCGTTGACGAAGTAGCAGTTGATCAGGCGCACAGGGCCTTGCGGGGTCTGCAGCGTGGCGGCGATCACGCGGGCCTGTTCATCGTCCAGGCCGGGGATGTTGCGCACCACATCCTGCATGGGGTGGCGACTCAGGATGGCGACGCCGTTGTAGGTCTTCTGGCCGTGGCAGACGGCCTGGTAGCCGGCAGCCTCCAGTTCCATGAAGGGGAACTTGTCGTCCGTGAGCTTGAGCTCCTGTAGACCGATCGCATCCACGGGGTTGGCCTGCAGCCAGTCGAGCAACTGGGGCAGACGCACGTTCAGGGAGTTGATGTTCCAGGTGGCAAGTTTCATTTTTCTGGGAACCCTTTGGCACGCAAAAGGTGGAAGTTCTGGACGGGGTGGGCCAGGGGCCTGACACCGTCACACAGTCTAGGTGGCGTGTTTCCTATCGTATCAGCCGTCCAGAAGCCTTGGCGCAGGCCGCTGATCGCACGGCTGCTGTAAAAACCGAAGTCGAAACAATAAAAATCACTATCTGTCGGCTTTGGTTGTCATCGTTGTTTAATTTTGATTTTGTTGGCGCCTCTCTCGCGCGCAACCGTGGGCGTTGTGATGTCCGCAACGGTCCATTTCTGGGCCAGAAGCCCGACTGCCTGCGTGTCCCAGGCCTGTGGGTCAGCAAGAAAAAGTTTGCTTTGAATCAATTTGAAGTTGGTGATCACTATCCAAATTTGTGAGCATTGAAGTGGCTTGGATTAAAGATTTCCAGCGGTGCTTCGGTCATTCCGCCTACAGCCAAGTAATGGGCCGGCATCACAAAGCACAGGATTTTGCTGACACAACGGATATTGATCAAAAAAATCAATGGAAATAGGATTAAGCAAACCGAATTTAAATGTTTATAGATTTTTTCTATTTATAGGCGCTTGAATCCGGCGGGCTCAGCACACAGGCCTGCAGCGCAACCGAGACGCCGAATGGGGGCGGCGATGCAGGCGGTGGCCGAGGTTCAAGGACACACCTGGAGATGGGTCATGGAGCTTTCCGAACTCCGCGCTGCCACCGAACTGGTGGTCATGCTGTTCACCGAACCCCGGTCGCTGATTTTGCTGCTGCTGTTGCTCGCAGCCACCCTCTGTGACCTGCGCACCCAGCGCATTCCCAATGTCCTGACGTTTGGCGGCACCACCGTGGCCTTGCTGTATGGCCTGGCCTCGCCGGTCCACCATGGTGGCGGTCTGGGCGGGGCGCTGGGCGGGCTGGCGCTGGGTCTGGTGCTCATGCTGCCGCTGTACCTGCTGCGCGCCATGGGCGCCGGTGACGTCAAGCTGATGGCCATGGTCGGGGCCTTCTTGGGTCCTGAAGCCACCTGGCAGGCCGTGATCTTTGTCTTCATCGCCGGCGGTCTGGCCGCGCTGGCCTACGCCCTGTGGCATGGCGTGATCGGCCAGTTGCTGCGCAACACGGTGCAGGCCGTGGAGGCGGTGGTCGGCAGTGTGGCCGCCGGCATCCGTCCCGATGCCCGGGCCAGCACGGCGCCCTCGGTCGGTCGATTGCCGTATGGCGTCAGCATCGCCCTGGGCACCTTCGCATTCCTGGTGGCCCGGCAATTCACCTGGGTCTAGGCATCCACACAGGCCAACACTACGCCATCGCAGGAGACTTCCATGAAAAACCTCAAGGCACTGGGTCTTTTCATCCTGGCGGCACTCGCCAGCCTGGCTGCTGCGGTCTATGCGGCGAACTGGGTGGCCCGGCGCGGCAGCATTGATGCCGACAAGGTGGTCGTGGCGGCTGCCGACATCCCTCTGGGCAGCAAGATCATGCCCACCATGCTGAACACGGTGGACTGGCCCCGGGGATCGATTCCCGAAGGTGCATTCCACGATCTGCAGCAACTGCAGGACCGGGTGGTCAAGGTCGGGGTGCTGCGTGGGGAGGCGGTCCTCGAAGGCAAGCTGGCGCCGGTGGGGACCAAGGGCGGGCTGGCCGCTGTCATCGCACCGGGCAAGCGGGCCATGACGGTGCGGGTCAATGACGTGGTGGGCGTCGCCGGCTTTGCCTTGCCGGGCAACTATGTGGATGTGGTGGTCAATGCCCAGCAGGAACGCGGCAAGACCGAGGAGCTGCGGCAGATCAGCAAGACCGTGCTGGAGAACGTGCTGGTGCTGGCCGTGGCGCAGGAGGCCGACCGCGACGAAACCAAGCCCAAGGTGGTCAGTGCCGTGACGCTGGAACTCAGCCCTGGGGATGCGGAAAAGCTGGATCTGGCACGCAGCGTGGGCAGCCTTTCGCTGGTGCTGCGCAACCAGATCGACAAGGAGCCGATCAGCACGGCAGGCATCACCAAGCAGCAGCTGTTCGGCAGCGCCGAGCCCGCCCCGGTGAGTGCTCCCATACCGGCCGTCGCCCCTGCCAAGCCGGCCGTGCGGCGCAGTAAGCCTGCTGCGGTGCCCGCTGCCGCCACCTGCGTCGAGGTGATCCAGGACGGCAATCGCAACCTCAATTGCTTCTGATTTCAGACCACCAACAACCCAGAGAGGTCGGCTGTGCAAAACCACCATCTAACTACCGCAGCCAGCATGCTGCTCGCGGGTGCCGCCACGGCATTGACCGCCCATGCCCAACCTGCCAGTGCACCGCAGGCAACGCCGGCCGTGGCACGCACGCCCATGCCGGCCAGGCATTGCACGGCCATTCGCATGGAAGAACCAGCGACCGTCACCCTGGGTAAATCCGTGGTGATTCCGCTGAGTTCCCCGATGACCCGCATCCTGGTGAGCGGCCATACGCCGGCGTCGGCGCCTGCCGGTGCGGCCGCCCCCGCGGGGGCGCAGATGCCGGCGCAGGTGCAGAACGGCATCGGGGACATCGAGGTGCAACTGCTGAGTCCACGGGATCTGTTCTTCCGGGGGCGCAAATCCGGCGCCATGAATGTGATCCTGCAGAACGCCCAGGGCACCTGCTTCATCAAGGATGTGGTGGTCACGATCGACCCCGGACCCTTGCAGGCCAAGCTGACCGAGCTGATGCCTGAAGAGCGTGGCATTCGTGTCCAGGGGGCCGACAACGCCCTGGTGCTCAGCGGCGAGATCAGCAATCCGTTGCGCCTGGACGATGTGATCACGCTGGCCGGGGCCTACAGCGACAGCAAGAAGATCGTGAATCTGCTGCGCACCACCTCGCCGCACCAGGTGATGCTGGAAGTGAAGATTGCCGAAGTCAGCAAGACCCTGCTCGACAAGCTGGGGGCCAGCTTTGGCCGGCAGACCATCAACGGCAACAACACCTACTCCATCATTTCCAACTTTCTGAGCGGCGGCGGCGGTGTCTTGAACGCCTTGCGCATCGGTGGCAACGGCAACCGGGCCGGGTTGACCATCGACGGCCAGAAGGACGATGGTCTGGTGCGTATCCTGGCAGAGCCCAACATCATGGCCATCAGCGGCCAGCAGGCCAGCTTTCTGTCGGGCGGCAAGATCTTTATCCCGGTGGCACAGAGCAATACGAACGGCGTGCCGGTGATGACATTAGAGGAAAAAGAGTTCGGCATCGGGGTCAAGTTCACCCCCACGGTGCTGGGTAATGCGCGCGTCAACCTCAAGCTGGTGTCCGAGGTATCGGACTTGTCGCAGACCGGTTCGCCCTTCACCTCGATCAACGGCGTCACCTCGGTGATTCCTTCGCTGTCGGTGCGGCGAGCCGACACCACGGTGCAGCTCAACGACGGGCAAAGTCTGGTGATCGCCGGCCTGATCAAGAACAACATCACCGAGGCGGTCAAACGCTTCCCGGGTTTGGGTGAAATTCCCATCCTGGGGGCGCTGGCACGCAGCACGGAATTCCAGACCGACCAGACCGAGTTGATGTTTGTCATCACCCCGCGCCTGGTGCAGGCGCTGGTGGAGTCGCCCCGTGTGCCGACCGACAACCATGCCGTGCCCTCGCGTGCCGAGGTGTACCTGAACGGGGCGCTTGAAAGCGCGACGCCGGCCTCGGCGGTCTCCACACCGGTCCCCGGGACCTCGCCCGGTGCTGCAGCGGCACCGACGGCACTCCCCCCCCTGCCCAGCGCGGAGTCGCCGTCAATCGGCAGCCCCGATCCACAGAACACCGCCCAATGAACCGGAGGCACGCCATGAACGCACGCACCCTCCTGCTGCCGCTGACCACAGCTGCCATGCTGACCGCTTGTGGCAGTACCACCCCCCACTACGACGCACGCTTTGGCCAGGCCGTGCGGGATGCGCGGCTGCAGATGACCATCAACCCCGATGCCGGCAAGACGCAAGGCGTAGGCCCGGATGCTGCCATCGGCATGGATGGCCGCAGCACCCAGCACGCCATGGACCGGTACGAGCAAAGCTACAAGTCCCCACCGCGGGCCGTCAATGTCATCAACATCGGTGGCTCCTTGAGCAGCGGATCGGATGGCGGCGAAGGGGGCAGTGCGCCTTAGCCCGGACGCAGCCTTACCCACGCATGGACCGAGCACTACCGATTGGAATCGAAAGGAGCACAGATCGCACAGTGGCCTTGCACGCCAGTTCAGAGGATCCCAAGGATCCATCGCAATCCATGTACATGTTTTCGATCTATCTCTCACTTTTGAGGTGTCACCATGAACAAGCTCGCACAGCAATTTGGCCATTCCCTGCAGTCCTTCGTCGACGACGAAGAGGGGGCCCAGGTCATTGAATACGCGTTGATCATCGCCCTGGTGTCGATCGCACTTGCGTTGGCACTGCGAGGACTTACCGCCAACGGTGGGTCCTTCAGCACCTTCATCACACGCGTTGGCACCTGTCTGGGGCTGACCTCCGGCACTACCTGCTGACCAGCGTCCGCGATCTGATCCAGGAGAGTGCGATGTTCATACCTACCCGTTGGAACATGCGCCTGCGCCGCTTTGCACAGGATGAGGAAGGCGCCCAGGTCATCGAGTACGCGCTCATCATCGCCATGACGTCGATCACCTTGGCGTTGATCTTGCGCGGGCTCTCCGGAGGAACGCTGACCAATTTCATCACTCGCGTTTCGGAGTGTCTGACCGACGGTGCCTGCACTTAGGCCACCGGAAGGCATGGCACAGGCCTGCCTTCCGGTTCCCCCCAATTTTTGGATGCAACGACCATGACCCCCCGCATTCTTGCCCCCTCCTTGGCGCGACGTGCCAGCGGCAGAAGCCGGCACGGTGCATGGCGTCGCCAGCAGGGTGCCATCATCATCACCGTGGCCCTGTCCCTGCTGTTCCTGCTCGGTTTCATGGGGATCGCACTCGACTTCGGTCGATTGTTCGTCACCAAGACCGAGCTGCAAACGGCTGTGGACAGTTGCTCCTTGGCGGCCGCCCAGGAACTGGACACCGCCAGCGATGCACTGTCCCGCGCTGTCAGCGCCGGCCTGGCCGCAGGCAATCTCAACCGCGTGCAATTTCAAAGCGGCAGCGCTGGGATTGCCGCCTCGGACATCACTTTTAGCGACGCCCTCAATGGCAGCTACAGCAGCAGCTTTCCGTATGCGACGGCCAAATACGCCAAGTGCCGGCATGCACAGACCGGTATCGTGCCCTGGCTGCTGCAGGCCATGGGTGCTTTCAGCGGCAACAGCGCCTATGGCAACAGCCAGACCGTGGCCGCCGTGGCAGTCGCCACCCGCGCACCGGCACAGACGGGCTGTGCGATACCGGTGCAAATCAACCCCAAAAACACGGTCAAGCCCGACTATGGCTTCACCAAAGGCGAGTGGATCCCCACCGTCTACGACGAGAACAGTTCCGGCAACGACGTCACACCGGGCCACTTCGGCTGGGCCAACTTGGATGAAAGCGCGAATGCCGACGAGTTAAAGAACGAGTTGCAGGGCAGTGGCCACTGCAACCTTCGGATCGGGGCCGAGGTCAATACCCCCGGCGCCAAGTTCTCGGCCAGCGTGGCCTGGAACACCCGGTTTGGCCTGTACAAGCAAGGCGGCGGCAACCCCTCGGTCACGACGGCGGCGCCGGACCTGACCGGGTACTCCTACACCGCGACCAACTGGCCCGGCAAATCCAATGCGATCACGGATTTCCTGGCCAAGCGCGCAGACCACCGCTCCTACGGTGATCTGGCCGACAGCGTGAACGCGGGCGACACGATCACCGGCCTGAACATCAAGAGCGGTTACAAGGACGCAGAGATGGCCACCCATGCCGCCGGGCCGAACGCGCTGGCCAGTTGGGGCGGCAACCGCCGGCTGGTGCTGGCGCCGTTTGTGGTCGGGGGCAAGATCGATGGCTGGGCCTGCGTGCTGATGTTGCACCCCATCGACAGCAACAAGACCACGGTGTACCTGGAGTACATCGCGAATGCCTCCACCGCCGAGAGCAAGTGCACGACCAACGGCCTTCCCGGCGGGGAGTCCGGGCCCCTGGTGCCCGTGCTGGTGCAATGAGCCGAGGAGTCCAGCCATGCCATCCCCCCGCACTTCCCACCAGCACGGCGTGGCGCTAATCGAGTTCGCGCTGACCCTGCCTGTGCTGCTGGTGCTGACCTTCATCACCACCGAATTCGGGCGTGCCCTCTATCAGTACAACACGCTGACCAAGGCCGTGCGCGATGCGGCGCGCTATCTCTCGGTCCAGGACCCGATGATCGCCACCAGCGATCCGCAGGGGCTGATCACCAAGGCCAAGAATCTGGTGGTGTTTGGCAATGTGGCAGGGACCGGCGATCCGTTGGCCATCGGCCTGTCGGTCAGCCAGGTGCCCAAGCCTACATGGCAGCATGCCGGAGCCTCGCCCGTCATCAACACGGTCACCATCCGCATTGCGGGGTGTGCCACGTCGGCCCCGCCTTGCTACAAGTTCACCCCGCTGGTGTCCAGTGTGTTCGGCGTGACCTTCGGCACGGTGAATTTCTCGGACATCAGTGCCACGATGAGGGCGCCGCTATGAAATACACCGCCCATCGCCAGCAACAGGGCGCCACGATCATCGAGTTCGCCCTGGTGCTTATGGTTTTTCTGACGTTTTTCTTCGGCATCCTGGACTTCGCCCGCATGCTCTGGACCTGGAACGCGGCCAACGAAGCCACGCGCTGGGGCGCCCGCGTGGCCGTGGTGTGCCCCCAGGACACAGCCAAGGTGCTGGACCGCATGCAGCAGTTCCTACCGCAGCTGACCGCCGCGAACGTGGTGGTGGACTGGTACAACGCGGCCGGCAACCTGGACAACACCTGCACGCCAGCCACCTGTGGGGCCGTCAACATCCGTATTCGCGACCTGAACTACCAGTGGATCACGCCCGTGGGTTTCAGTCTGCCGAATGCCATTTCAATGCCCAGCTTCGCCACCTATTTGCCGCGTGAAGCCATGGGCACGGACCCGAACAGTGCCGCTGTTTGTTTGGTGCCCTGAACGAGGGAGCCTCAGCATGAAAATCGCCATCATCTCCCCCAGCCCCCAGCACCTGCAGGCGATGGCCCATGCACTGCAGGAGCGGCTGCACCAAGTGCAGATGTTCGAGGGCGGCAAGACGCGCATGCCGACGGTGGCCGAGCAGGAGCAACCCGACCTGATGGTGGTCGATGGCATGTGCTGCGATCCCGACGATCTCGCGCCCGTGGAGCAGGTCACGACACGCTACCCGCGCATGGCAGTGGTGCTGCTGTGCGCGCAGCAAACGCCTGAATTCTTGCTGCAGTCGATGCGGGCCGGGGTGCGTGAGGTTCTGGCCTCGCCCGCCCCGCTGCAGGCGCTGGTCGATGCCGTGCAACGCATCGCCGCGAAAATGCAGGACAGCCTGCCCCACCGTTTTCAGGGCCAGACCCTGGCGTTTTTGCCGTGCAAGGGTGGGGCGGGGGCCACCTTCCTGGCCACCAACCTGGGCTGGGCGCTGGCGCGCCAGCATTCGGTGCTGCTGATCGACCTGAATCTGCAGTTTGGCGATGCGCTGTCCTACCTGCACGACGGCAAGCCCAGCTCCACCGTGGCCGACGTGGCCCATGACATCCACCGCCTCGACGCCTCTTTCCTGTCGGCCAGTGCGGTCAAGGTCAGTGCAAACCTGCATGTGCTGGCGGCCCCCGAGGATGCGATGCATGCCATGGACGTGGAGCCGGAGCATGTCGACGCCATCGTGCAGCAGGCGGCGTCGCACTATGAATTTGTGCTGCTGGACATGGGGCGTGTGCTCGATCCGCTGTCACTGCGTGTGCTGGACCGGGCGCAGTTCATCGTGCCGGTGGTGCTGCCCAACGTGCCCGCCGTGCGCAATGCCCAAAAGCTGCTGCGCATGTTCAAGGACCTGGGTTACCCGGAAGCCCGCCTGCATCCCGTGCTGAACCGGGTGGACAAGCGCCACGACATCGGCCTGCCGGAAGTGCGCAAAACACTGGGCGCGAGCTTGCAGTGGCACGCCATCCCCGATGCGCCGCAGGAAGTCCAGGCCGCGATCAACGCTGGCACCCCCTTGGCCGAGACCCACCGCAACAGCCCCGTGGTGCGCGACCTGGCGGCCTGGGCCGAGGCCCTGTCGCCCCAGGTCCATGCTGACAACGGCGGCTTTTTGAACCGGCTGTTTCGCCGGGCCTGAACCTTTGACTTGCACACAAGGAGATCGCCATGTCACTCCGAGACTTTCTGGCCACTCCGGCGACACGGACCTCCAAGCCGGGGCTGCAGCCCGTGCCGGAAACTGGCGACAGCGCCGACATGCCGGTGGCCGACGCCGCCTCACCCGCGGTGCCGCTGGCCGCGTTCCATGGGCACTCTGCCGCTTACCTGGCGCTGCGCAGCCGCATCCATGCCAAATTGCTGGAGCGCTTTGACTTGGCGGCCATCGACACGCTGTCCAAACAGAGCCTGCAGCAAGAGATCGCCAGCATGACCGAGCGCCTGCTGGCCGAGGACACCACGGCGGTCAACGAACAGGAGCGCAAGCAGCTGATCCGCGACATCCAGCACGAGATGCTGGGCTTCGGCCCGCTGGAGCAGCTGATGGCCGATCCCGCGGTGTCGGACATCCTGGTCAATCGCTACGACCAGATCTATGTGGAGCGCCAGGGCCGGCTGGAACTGACCCCCGTGGTCTTCACCGATGAAAAGCACCTGTTGCGCATCATCGACAAGATCGTGTCGCGCATCGGCCGGCGCATCGATGAATCCAGCCCGATGGTCGATGCGCGCCTGCCCGATGGGTCGCGGGTGAATGCTGTCATTCCGCCGGTGGCGCTGGATGGCCCGATGATGTCCATCCGGCGGTTCGCACGGACACCGCTGCGCATGGACAACCTGATCCAGGATCTCAAGAGTCTGACGCCCGGCATGGCCATGGTGCTGGAAGCCTTGGCCAAGGCCAAGGTGAACATGATCATCTCGGGCGGCACCGGGGCCGGCAAAACGACGCTGCTCAATATCCTCTCGGGCTACATTCCGGCGGCGGAGCGGGTGGTCACCATCGAGGACGCCGCCGAGCTGCAACTGCAGCAGCCGCATGTGGTGCGCCTGGAGACCCGTCCGCCCAACATCGAAGGCCGTGGCGAGATCACGCAGCGCGCCCTGGTGCGCAACGCCCTGCGCATGCGGCCGGACCGCATCATCATCGGCGAGGTGCGCGGTGCCGAGGCGGTGGACATGCTGCAGGCCATGAACACCGGGCACGAGGGCTCGCTGACCACCATCCACGCCAACAGCCCGCGCGATTCGCTGGCGCGGTTGGAGAACATGGTCGGCATGGCGGGCCTGAACCTGCCGCACCAGGCAGCGCGCCAGCAGATTGCCGCGGCCATCACGGTGATCGTGCAGGTGCTGCGGCTGACGGATGGCAAGCGCAAGATCACCAGCATCCAGGAGATCACCGGCATGGAGGGCGAGGTGGTCACCATGCAGGAGATTTTTGCCTACACCCAGACCGGTGTCGGCCCAGGGGGCGAGGTGCAGGGGTATTTCCATGCCACCGGTGTGCGGCCCAAGTTTGCCGACCGGCTCAAAGGCTTCGGGATCGCGCTGCCGGACAACGTTTTTGCACCGGAGCGCCACTACCAGTGAGCGCGCCCAGAAGGAGCTGCCATGCTGTCCTTTTTCGGTTCCCATTCGATCCTGGTCATCGTCGGTCTGGTGTTTGTGTCCGTGCTGCTGCTGCTTGAGGCGCTGCACCTGGTGTGGAAGCAGTACAAGAGCCCCGAGGCCAAGCAGCTGGAGCGCCGCCTGCGGGCGCTGTCGGCCGCCGACGACCGCAGCACGTCCACCAAGCTGGTCAAGGAGCGGGTGCTGAGCGGCATGCCCACGGTGCAGCGCGCGCTGCAGAGCATGCCGCGTGCGCACCAGCTGGACCGTTTCATCGTGCAAGCCGGGCTGGAGTGGACCGTCTCCGGCGTGCTGCTCAGCTGCGCCAGCTTGTTCATGCTGGGCGTCTTTGGGGCCACCTTGCTGCGCCAGTCCATGGGCTTGGCCGCCATCGTGGGCGTGGTGCTGGGGGCCTTGCCCTGGCTGTACCTGCAGTACCGGCGGCGCCAGCGCCTGGGGTTGATGGAGCGCCAGCTGCCCGAAGCCCTGGATCTGATCTCGCGCGCGCTGCGCGCCGGCCATGCATTCTCCGCAGGGCTGCAGATGGCCGGCGAGGAACTGGCCGAGCCGATTGCCGGCGAGTTCCGCATGGTGCACGACGAGATCAACTACGGCACCTCGCTGCAGCAGGCCCTGCTCAACCTGGGCGAGCGCGTGCCGGTCACCGATCTGCGCTACTTTATCGTGGCCGTGCTGATCCAGCGGGAATCGGGCGGCAACCTGACCGAGATGCTCACCAACCTGAGCCGCCTGATCCGCGAGCGCCTGAAGCTGCACGCCAAGGTCCGCGTGTTGTCGGCCGAAGGGCGGCTGTCGGCGTGGATCCTGGGGCTTATGCCGTTCGCCGTGGCGGCCTTGCTCAATCTGCTCAATCCCGAGTTCATGTCCGCGCTGTGGACCGACCCGATGGGCACGTCCATCCTGCAATGGCTCGCGTTCTTGATGGTGATTGGCGTGCTGATGCTGTACCGGATTGTTCGCATCCGGGTCTGAAACGGCCCTGAACGCAAGGAGGCTGCCATGTTCATCGTTGCCCTGCTCACTTTCACCGCCGTCATGCTGGCTGCGGGGGCCTTGTTCCTGTGGGTGACGCCCTCCGTCACGGAGCAGCGCCTGCAGGCGCTGGCGCCCGCGACCGAGGACCGTGGCTGGACGGAAACCGTGGTCAAGCTGGTGGGGCCGTTTGCCCACTTGTCCTCGCCCACGGCCGGCATGGACGCCACGCCCTTGCGGCTGCGCTTTCTGAACGCCGGCATCCGCCATGAGAGCGCGCCCCTGCTGTACTTTGGCGCCAAGACGCTGCTGCCCGTAGGCGTGGCCCTGGCGGTGTACGCGTCCATGGTGACGGCGGGCGTGACGGACAGCACCCAGCTGATGCTCTACACCTTGCTGGCCGCGTTTGCGGCCTGCTACCTGCCGAACCTGTGCCTGCGCTGGATGGCGGCCCGCCGCAAGCGCGAGATCTTCGAGAGCTTTCCCGATGCGGCCGACCTGATGCTGGTCTGTGTGGAAGCAGGCATGGGGCTGGATGCCGCACTGGGCAAGGTGACGGAGGAAATTCGCCTGCAAAGCGAAGCCCTGGCGCAGGAGCTGCACTGGACCAACCTGGAGATGCGTGCCGGCAGCACCCGGGAGAAATCCTTGCGCAACTTGGCCGCGCGCACCGGGGTGGACGAGATCTACACCTTTGCCACCATGCTGACGCAGGCCGACCGCTTTGGCACCAGCATCGGGGAATCGCTGCGCGTGTTCTCGGACGACCTGCGGCACAAGCGGCAGATGCGCGCCGAGGAACTGGCCGCCAAGGTGCCCACCAAGATGCTTTTGCCCTTGGTGACCTGCATCTTCCCGGCGATTGTGATGGTGGTGCTGGGCCCGGCGCTGATCCGCATCGTGCGCACGGTCTTGCCGATGATGGCCGGCCAGGGCTGAGGTAGCGGCCACGCCCGCTTTGCGACGCACTGCCCGTCGAACCTGATGGCGGTGTGGCTGCGCCGAGGCGCTGGTGCCGCGGAAGTTGCGTGGGCGGCGGCCGGCCTGGGCCAGCCGGCCGTCAGGCGGCCACGGCCAGGGCCGGGCGCATGAAGCCGGTGGTGGCGTGGGTGCTGCCGTCGTCGAACACCAGGCTGCGCTCGGGCCAGCGCAAGGCGGCCAGCTTCATGTGGGCGTGCGGGCGGCCAAAGGTGCGGGCCTGGGCCCGGGCACCGACGGAATAGTCCACGCAGAACACGTTGCCGCGCCGGCCCAGCCAGGCAAACGGCGCCGCGCCGCGGAACAGCCCCTCGTGCGTGGTCTGGGCCGGCAGGGTGGAGCGCCAGTAGTGGCCGACAACGACGGGCGTGTCTTCGGCATAGCTGTTCCACCAGGCCATGCGCTCCACAAAGCGCCATTTGTTGCCAGCGAAGAACGGCTCGGGCGTCTGGCGCTCCAGCCCGCAGGTCAGCACCTTGAGCGGGTTGAACAAGGCCTTGTTGAGCTCGTTGTCGCAGTGGGCCTGCAGGAAAGGCGGGCAGTGCTCGCCGTCTTCCAGGCTGTAGGGCCAGATGCTTTTCTCCGCGGCCATGCGTTCGGCAATGCTGCGCTGCTGGGCCACGGCGGCGGCCTGGGCCTCCCAGTGGTCGTACTCGGCGCGGGCCGTGCCCAGAGGCATGGCGCGGGCCTTGTCCACATCGGGTGCATGCCAGGCGGCGTGGATGACGCGCAGGTCGGCGCGCTCCAGCGCCAGGGGCAGGCTGTTGAGAAAGGTCTCGATGCGGGCGCGCTGCAAGGTGTTGGTGGCGCGCGCGAACTGGCTGTATTTGGTGGTGTCGCTGGCCAGGCGTTCCTCGAAGTACCAGCCGGCGCCGTCCTTGGGGTCGTGGCGCAGCAGGTTGATCTCGTGGTTGCCGGCGATGGCGCAGGCGTTGCCGCTTTCGACCAGGCGTTGCACCAGGTCGACCACGCCCGGGCTGTCCGGCCCGCGGTCCACGAAGTCGCCGACAAACACCAGGGTGCGGGCCTGGGGGTGGCGGCCGCTGTCGTCGTAGCCCAGGTGGTGCAACAGGTCCTGCAACGCAGACAGCTCACCGTGGATGTCTCCCACGATGTCGAGCGGGCCGGGGGGCAGGGGCTGGATCAGGCTCATGGCGGCAAGGCTTTCAACGAAAAAAACGCCCGTTGGCAATTGAACGGGCGTTCCATATTGTTGCAATGCAGCAAAATCGTCAACCCGTCTTCACCCTGAGTCGGCTCATCTTTGTCGCGTGGGCTGCACTCGCTGTCAACGCTGGCGGGTGTAGCGCACAAAACTGAAGGGCAGGCCCTGGGCGCTGACATGGTCTTCGCGCGTGGCTTCCTGCCACTCGGCGCCCAGCACGGGGGCATGGGCATCGCCGTCGAAGTCCTGGTGAATGATGGTGACCTCGATCACATCGGCCAGGGGTAGGGCTTGGGCGTAGATTTGTGCGCCCCCCATGACCCAGACGGTGTCGCCCTGTTGCGCGCCGGCGTGCAGGGCTTCTTCCAGGCTGCTTGCGCGCAAAACGCCCGCGGCCTGCCAGTCGCTGTTGCGGGTGACGACGATGTTGGTGCGCCCGGGCAGGGGGCGAAAGCGCTCGGGCAGCGAATCCCAGGTCTTGCGGCCCATGACCACGGGGTGGCCGCTGGTCAACTGCTTGAAGTGGGCCAGGTCCTCGGGCAGGTGCCAGGGCATGCGGTTGTTCAGGCCGATCACGCCGTTGGCGGCGCGGGCATAGATCAGGTGGATGGCCATGGACGGGGGTCTTCCAGAGAGCTGTGCAAAAAAGTGAGCTGCCTGCGCGCGTTATTCATAGACTTTGGATGCTTTGGCATCGCAAGTGCTTGAAATACGCGCGCTGACTGCTCTGGTTTTAATACAGGGGCGTCACACCGCCACGGGCGCCTTGATGGCGGGGTGGTGTTCGTAGCCTTCGACCACGAAGTCCTCGTACTGGTAGTCGAAGATGGAATCGGGCTTGCGCAGGATTTTGAGCGTGGGGTAGGCGTGGGGCTTGCGGGCCAGCTGGGTCTCAACCTGCTCGAAGTGGTTGTTGTAGATGTGGCAGTCGCCACCGGTCCAGATGAAGTCGCCCACCTCCAGGTTGCACTGCTGGGCCAGCATGTGGGTCAGCAGTGCATAGCTGGCGATGTTGAAGGGCACGCCCAGGAAGATGTCGGCGCTGCGCTGGTAGAGCTGGCAGCTGAGCTTGCCTTCGGCCACGTAGAACTGGAAGAAGGCGTGGCAGGGCATCAGGGCCATCTGGTCCAGCTCGGCCACGTTCCAGGCGCTGACGATGATGCGGCGGCTGTCGGGGTTGGTGGTGAGCTGCTTGACCACTTCGGCGATCTGGTCGATGTGGCTGCCGTCGGCCTTGGGCCAGCTGCGCCACTGCACGCCGTAGACCGGGCCCAAGGAGCCGTCTGCACGCGCCCATTCGTCCCAGATGGTGCAGCCACGCTCCTGCAGCCACTGCACATTGCTGTCGCCGCGCAGGAACCACAGCAGCTCCAGGATGATGGACTTGAGGTGCACCTTCTTGGTTGTGACCAGGGGGAAGCCTTCGCTCAGGTCAAAGCGCATCTGGTGGCCGAACACGCTGCGCGTGCCCGTGCCGGTGCGGTCCCCCTTGCTGACGCCATGTTCATACACATGGCGCATGAAGTCTTCGTACTGCGAACGGACAGGGCGGTCTGTGGTGGTGGTCATGGGCTGCATCTGCAAATCAAAAACAAAACCGCCCTGTGCGCAACAAGCTTGCTTGCACCAGCACCGGGCGGCCAACGGGCCATTGTGCCATCGCTGCCTGGGTGGCTGCAGCCATCAGGGCAAATGCGGTCTTGACGGACAGACGTTCCACCAGTGTGCAGGGACAATCGTCACAAGCATCGGTTAAAAAGACCGTGAGCCAATATCTATCTAGCGCAGGCTGCTCTCTTTTTTGAGGGCTGTTCGGCGCACAGACCTGGAGGACACTGATGAAGCGCATGTTCAATCCGTGGCACACCCTGGCGGTGCTGGCCATGGCCACCACCCTGGCCGCCTGTGAACCTTCCGCCCCCTCGCCCAAGCTGGACGGGCCGGCGCCAGCCCCCGCACCTGCGGCGGGCCCCGGGACAGAGGCGGTGCACGGCCTGGGGGCCGATGCCGCCACGGTGGCCGCCAGCGTGGCCAAGGCCGACGCCCCCCATGGCGACGGGGCCACGCAGGCCGCCGCATCGCCGCTGGCGGAGCTGCGCAGCTACGTGGGCACCTACCCCAGCGACAGCAATGTGAGTTTTCTGGAGCAGGGCGTGCTGGCCGAACGCCTCAAGCAACTGCTGGGCAAGGACTACCCCACGCTGCTGGCCAACATGCGCACCGTGGGCCCGCTGACCGAAGACCGGGGCCGCTGGTTCATCACCGGCAACCGCCCGCATGAGGGCGGGTCCGAGGCGGCCGCCATCGTCGTCGATGCGGCCCAGAACGCGGTGCGCGTGTGGATGCTGCACGAAGGTGCCACCCGCGAATTCCTTGATCCCCAGGGCGTCAGCGTGCCCTGGCCGCAGGATGTGCAGACCTTGATGGGCAACCACGCCGCGGCGCCCAAGGGCTGAACCCTGCGCGGTGCGGTGGCGCCGGCCCATGCAACCACGCCACGGTGACCGTGGCGTGGTGCACCGCGGTGGCGCGGCCTGTGCTGGACAGGGCCACCGGCCTCGCAGATCGGCAAAACCGGGCCCGCTGGGCTGGGGATTGCAGCGTCTGCAAGACCGCCCCGGGCTGGGTGGCCGTGCGTGTACCGTCTGGTCTACTGGGCGCCCCGCAGGTCACCGCAGGTAATCCGACCGCTTAAGCGCGGTCCAGCACCTGCAGCACGCAGCCGGGGTTCATCAGGCCTTGCGGATCCAGGGCCTGCTTGATGGCGCGCATCATGCCCAGCGCCACGGGCGATTTGTAGTGCGCCAGCTTGTCGGCCTTGAGCGCGCCCACGCCGTGCTCGGCCGAGAACGAGCCGCCGAACTGCGCCACGGCGTCGTAGACCAGGGTGTTGACCAGGTCTTCCTTGTCGCGCAGGAAGGTCTTGCCGTCCTCGCCCTCGGGCACCTGCACGTTGTAGTGCAGGTTGCCGTCGCCCAGGTGGCCGAAGTTGACCAGGCGCACGCCAGGAATCTCGCGCTGCAGCACGGCATCGGCATGCTCCACAAAGGCCGGGATGCGCGACGCCTGGATGGAGATGTCGTGCTTGATGTTCAGGCCTTCCTCGGCCTGGGCCAGCGGAATGCTTTCACGGATGTGCCACAGGTCGTGGGCCTGGGCCATGCTCTCGGCCACCACGGCGTCCAGCACGCAGCCTTCTTCGAAGGCCAGCTCCAGCAGGTGCTCGAAGCGGGCGCGGGCGTGGGCTTCGGATTCGCTGTCCGAGTTTTCCAGCAGCACGCAGTAGGGCGCCTCGGCCATGTCGGCAAATGGCACGCGCAGTTGCGGCATGTGCTTGACCACCAGGGACAGCGCGAAGCGGCCCATGACCTCGAAACCGGTCAGCCCGGCGGCCAGGTGCTGGTGCGCCAGGCCCAGCAGGCGCACGGCGGCTTCCATGCTGGGCACGGCGGCAAAGGCCGTGAGCTGCGCGGCGGGCTGGGGGAACAGTTTCATGGTAGCCGCAGTGATGATGCCCAGGGTGCCTTCGCTGCCTATGAACAGGTCGCGCAGGTCGTAGCCGGTGTTGTCCTTGCGCAGGCCGGTCAGGCCATCCCAGATCTCGCCCTGGGGGGTGACGACCTCCAGGCCCAGGCACAGCTCGCGCGCATTGCCGTAGCGCAGCACCTGGGTGCCGCCGGCGTTCGTGCCCAGGTTGCCGCCGATGGTGCAGCTGCCCTCGGCCGCCAGCGACAGGGGGAACAGAAAGCCCGCCTTGTCTGCCGTTTCCTGCAGGGTCTGCAGGATCACGCCCGCCTCGACGGTCACGGTCAGGTTGTCGGCATCCAGCTGGCGCACGGCCTGCATGCGCTGCAGGCTCAGCACCACCTGCTGGCCCGAGTGGTCGGGGGTGGAACCCACGGACAGGCCGGTGTTGCCGCCCTGGGGCACGATGCTGACCCCGGCGGCCGCACAGGCCTTGACCACGGCGGCCACCTCCTGGGTGGTGCCCGGGCGCACCACGGCCAGGGACTTGCCGTGCACACGCTTGCGCCAGTCCTGTTCATAGGCGCTGAGGTCCCCCTCGGTCAGCACATGGGCGGCCCCCACGGTGTGGCGCAGGGTATCGAGCAAAGCAGTGGAAGTCATGGCAAGCAGGTGGCCCGCAGAGGGCGCACGAAAGAAGTCACAAAGGAAACAGGCCCCATCCTAAGCCCGTCAGGCGGGTGCCGGCAGGGGCGCACGAAAAGCATAAGCCTAGGGGATTGCCGACTGCGGAACAATTGGAATAAATTTCAGGTTTATGCCAGTTTTTCCGAATAATTTCAGCCTGCGCCAGCTGCGCGCCTTTGATGAAGTGGCGCGCCAGGGCGCGTTTGCCCCGGCGGCGCGCGAGCTGTGCATCACCCAGTCGGCGTTGTCCGAGTCGATCCGCCAGCTCGAAGAGGCGCTGGGCATGCGCCTGTTTGACCGCACCACGCGCACCGTGGGCCTGACCAGCGCGGGCCAGGCCTTCCTGCAGGATGTGCGCCACGCCTTCGACACGCTGGAGCAGGGCGTGCAGCACCTCAGCGACCTGGCTGCCCTGCGCCGGGGCAAGGTGCGGATTGCGGCCGCGCCCTCGGTTCTGGCGGTGCTGCTGATGCCGGCATTGCCCCGGCTGCGGGCCGAGCACCCGGGCATCGAGGTCGATCTGATCGAGGACAGCGCCGAAGGCATAGCGCTGCGTGTGCACAGCGGGCAGGTCGACTTTGGCGTGGGCGCGGCCCACCCGGCCGGGGGCGAGCTGCTGACGCAGCCGCTGGTCAGCGACCAGATGGGGTTGGTGGCCCAGGCCGATGAGCCCTTGTTGCAGGCCGCGCAATTGCACGCGGCCGACCTGGCGCAGCTGCCGTTCGTGGGCTTGACCACGGACACCGCCATCAGCCAGTTGCTGGCCACGGCCCCGGGCATGCCGGCGAATGTGCTGCACACGCCGCTGCGCGTGTCCAACCCGGCCCTGCTGTTCGACGCCGTGCGCCAGGGGTTGGGCGTTAGCCTGATTCCGGCCCTGACGGCGCAGCACCCGGCGCGCGGGGCCCTGGGCTTTCGCGTGCTGGACACGCCGCAGGTGGTGCGCCGCACCTTGCTGATCCAGCGCCCGCGCCGGGCACTGTCTCCGGCGGCGCAATTGCTGTGCGAGGCCTTGGTGGCGCAGGTGCACACCCTGTCGCACCAGGCCGGGATGCTGCCGGATTAGGCCAGGGCCGCCTTGGCGGCTTTCTGGCGCAGGCGCACGTGCAGGGCGCAGGCCACGAACAGCAGCAGGCACAGGGCGATTTCCACCAGAGCCAGCCAGCGGCCGGGTGCCGTGTCGCTCCAGGCGCGGACCACGCCCTCGGTGAAATACAGCCACACCACCAGGCTGACCCAGCGGTAGGTGTACATGCGGCGCTTGAGCAGGCCCGCCAGCGGGATGCACAGCGGCAGGGCCTTGAGCACCAGCCACGAGCCACCGGGGCGCAGCGGCGCCAGCCACAGCTCCCAGGCCACGCTCAACACGATCAGGCCCAGCAGGCTGCCCACGGCCAGCCAGCGGGTGGCAGCCACATCGCTGCCGGGAAGGGGGTTGGTTGCGGAATTCATCGGGGTGGCATCATACGGGGCATGGTCACCACCTTACACCGAGCACGTCAGCGCACGCGCCAATTGTTCAAAACCCTGCAGTCTTTCCCGTGGCGCAACACCCTGCGCACCCTCAAAACGCGCTTCAGCCAGGACCAGCTGGGTCTGACGGCCAGCAGCCTCACCTTCACCACCTTGCTGGCCCTGGTGCCCTTCTTCACGGTGCTGCTGTCGGTGTTCACGGCCTTTCCCAGCTTCGGGCGCCTGCAGGAGACCTTGCAGCGCTGGCTGGTCGACAGCCTGATTCCCGCCGAGATCGCCGTGCAGGTGATGAACTACCTGGTGCAGTTCTCCAGCAAGGCCAGCCAACTGGGCGTGGTGGGCCTGGCCTTCTTGCTGCTCACGGTGGTCAGCCTGATCCTGACCATGGACAAGACGCTGAACCACATCTGGCGCGTGCAGCGCATGCGGCCGCTGGGCCAGCGCCTGCTGATCTACTGGGGCGTGATCACCTTCGGCCCGTTGCTGATGGGCCTGAGCATTGCCACCACCTCGTACGTGCTGTCGGCCTCGCGCGGGCTGGTGGCGGTGCTGCCGGAAAGCGTGCAACTGGGCTTCAATTCGCTGGAGTTCATGCTGCTGTCCGCCGCCATGGCGGCGCTCTACCACTTTGTGCCGAACACGCCGGTGCAGTGGCGCCACGCCTGGGCCGGCGGGCTGTTCGTGGCCGCGGGCATGGCCCTGGCCAAGAAAGTCCTGGGCCTGTACCTGTCGACCGTGCCCACCTACTCGGTGATCTACGGCACCTTCGCCACCTTGCCCATCCTGCTGATCTGGATCTACACCTGCTGGGTGATCTTTCTGCTGGGGGCCGTGGTGGCCGCCTACCTGCCCAGCCTGCTGGCCGGCAGCAGCCGCAGCCTGCACGAGCCCGGCTGGGAGCTGGAGCTGGCGCTGGAGGCCATCGCCGTGCTGGAGCCGCTGCGCAGCCAGGACCAGCGCGGCCTGCCCGCCATGGCCCTGGCCAAGCGGCTGCGTGTCGACCGCCTGCAACTGGAGCCGGCGCTGTCCGCCCTGACCAGCATCCGCTGGGTGGGGGCCATGCCGGAATCCGGCACCGCCTACCTGGAAGAGGGCGAGCCGCGCTACGTGCTGCTGGCCGACCCCGACCAGACCTTGCTGGCCCCCTTGCTGCAGCACATGCTGATCCGCCACACCGAGGGCACGGATGCGCTGTGGCGCTCCGCCGGCTGGGAGCACCGCCTGCTGCGCGATGCGCTACCCGGCAGCCACGGTCCCTGCAAGGACCCCGTGGCCCAGGCCGGCGCCACCAGCCCTGCAGCGGTCCACTGAATAGTGATGAAATCGGGGTGCAGCACAGATGGGGTATGCGCTGATTGCTGCGTTTTCAGGAGTTTTTTTCACCGCCTGACCGCAGACAAAACGAAGCCCCGGTGCATGCGCAACCGGGGCTGTCGGCGACCACCTAGACTTGGTGCGAAGCCGTCTGCCTGTGTTTTCGGCCGGCGGGGCGGCAACTTGAGGCCGATTTCACCACCTGCTTGTGGCCTGCTGGCGCAGGGCGGCCCCCGTCGCCGGCCAGACAGCCCGGGGCTGGGGGATGGCCTAGCATCCACCGGGCCTCCGGTGCAGGGCCGGTGGCGCCTTCCTGACTGACTGTGTACCGCGCCACCATGCTGTCTTCCGTGATCACGCCCCAGATCTTCCGTGTGCCGACGCCCGAGGGCCAGTTGCATGTCCAGCGCTGGCAACCGCCGGTGATGGCGGACAAGGCGCCGGTTGTGCTGTTGCATGACTCGCTGGGTTGCGTCGCCCTGTGGCGCGCGTTCCCGGCGCAGTTGGCGGCCGCCACCGGGCGCGCCGTGATCGCCTACGACCGGCTGGGCTTTGGCCAGTCCGATGCGCACCCGGGCCGGCTGGCCCCCGGTTTTGTGCAAGCCGAGGTGGCCGCCAGTTTCACGCCGGTGCACCAGGCGCTGGGGCTGGACGACTTCGTCATCTTGGGCCACAGCGTGGGCGGCGGCATGGCCGTGCAGGTGGCAGCGGCGTATGCCGCGCAGTGCCGGGCCTTGATCACCGAATCGGCGCAGAGCTTTGTCGAAGACCGGACCCTGGCGGGCATCCGTGCCGCCCGCGACCACTTTGCCCAGCCCGGCCAGCTGGAGCGCCTGGCGCGCCACCACGGCGACAAGGCCGCCTGGGTGCTGGCGGCCTGGGTGGAGACTTGGCTGAGCGCGGCCTTCGCCGACTACCGCCTGGACACGGCCTGCCAGCAGGTGCGCTGCCCGGTGCTGGCGATCCATGGCGAGTGCGATGAATTCGGTTCCCTGGTGCATCCCGAGAACCTCTGTGCCTGGACACAAGGCCCTGGCGAAATGGAAATCATCGCCGGCGGTGGCCATGTGCCGCACCGCGAGCAGCCCGCGCGCATCGTCCACCGCATCGCCGGTTTTCTGTCAGGCGTCGCCTGAGTCGCCCTGGGCCAGGCGCCCGCGGGCGTAGTCGACCAGATCGGCCGGATAGTGGGGGCTGCTGCGCAGCGCGCGGTCCTCCCAGCCGTAGAGCACGGCCAGGGCTGCGACTTCCAGCGCCCAGTGGCCCGTGCCCAGCCACGGGCGGCTTTTTTGCTGCTGCTGGGGCGAGCGTTGGAAGAACTCCAGGTACTGGGTGTGCAGACAGGGCAGCAGCGGCTCGGGCAGGGCTTCGGTCACCTGCTCAAAAAACGGCCGCAGCGCGCCATAGGGGCGCGGGTGGTACAGGGTTTCGCTGACCTCCTCTAGCTCCAGGGCTCCGGTGCTCAGGTCGTCGAGCAGTTGGTCGGTATCGAAGGCCAGCACCTGCTCCACGAGGGCGGGCACTGCTTCCTGCACGTCGAGCAGCGTGGCCAGCGACAGCAGGGTCACGCCGATGGGGTATTCGGCGCTGCGGCTGCTGATGGGCGCGGCCACGCCATGGTCCTCGCCGGTGGCCTGCCGCAGGCTGGCGCGGGCATGCTCGGCCACGCCGGCCGCATCGCGCCACAGGACGACGATCTGCTGATAGACCGGGCGCAGCACATCGCCGCTCAGGCCCAGATCGATGCCGTGGACCAACAGCCCGTGCGCCTGCTTGCCGGCCTGCTGCCACTGCCCATAATTTTCCCGTGCGGCCTGGGCGGCGAAGGCCTGTGGTGTCTGGTAGTCGGCACTGCCGGCAAAGCGCGTGAGGGCCGACAAAGCTTGTGCCCAGCCGGCTTTTGTGTCGGCCAGATTCAGAGGGCGCCAAGGCGAGGTTGCAGTGGGTGGAATCTGGGCCCAGGCGGCGCAGGCCGCGGCCAGCTGGCCGGAGGGCAGAAAGGCATTGCGCATGGCCGCAAGCATAAGAGCGTATCCACGATTGCCTCACGCCGTGGCTGAGAAATCGCGCAGCCGGCAAAGCAAGGCCGCACACTGCCCCGGACCGGGTGCCTGCCAAGCCACGGTCCCGAGGGGGAGCGCCATCGGGCGAGTTCTGCACGCGGTCTTGTGTGGGCACCGCGGTGCGCCAGCGCTTCAAACGCCTCCAGCGTTTGTGCAACGTGGCGGCGCAGAGATTCTGGGCATGCGCTCAGGACGCTGGCACCCTAAAAAACCGGATCCTGCAAGCGCCGGCCTGCCCGTGGCACACGGGGGCACCATCAGGCACTTGGCCACCCCAGGCCGCGCCAACGGTCGGCCTGGCCGGCCGCAAGGCATGGCACGCAGCGCAGGGCGCGAAGACTCAGGACGCCAGAAAATCGTGCACCGCAAACAGCGTCGCGTCCGGGGACTCCGTCATCTGGTTGTGGCCGTGGGGGATCATCTGCACTTGCACGGCTTTGCCTGCGCCTCGGGCGGCCTCGATCAGGCTCTTGGCGGCCTTGGGCGGCGTCATCTGGTCCTGTTCGCCCAGCACGAACAGCACTGGGCAGGTGATGGCCGCCATGGCCGCTTCGCCGCCGGCATAGTTGTCGCAGGCGGTGAAGCCGGCATGCAGCAGGTTGGTGTCGGCATTGCTGGCCAGCACGCGGCGACCCAGGGCCATGCCGGCGCCAAACACCCAGCTGCCCGCGCCATTCGGCGGTGCCAGCGTGGCGCGCGAGAAGGTGTTGACCATCTGGATGGCCTGCTCGGGCGTGTTCAGGGCCGACGCCAGCAGCGCGGGCGAGACCTTCATCGGAAAGGCCGTGCCCACCAGGACCAGGTGGCTGATGCGCTGCTGCAGGCGCGCTGCGGTCTCCATGGCGATCAGGCTGCCCCAGCTGTGGCCGACCAGGGCGGCATGCTGCAGCCCCGCGGCATCCATCAGCTGCGCGATGCTGTCTGCGGCGGCTTCGACCGACAGCGGGGGCGTGCCGCCGCTCCTGCAATGGCCGGGCAGGTCGATGGCCAGCACGTTCCAGCCGTGGTTGGCCAGGTAGCGGCTTTGCAGCGCCCAGACGCTGTGGTCGCACAGCACCCCGTGGATCAGGATGGCCGTGGGCTTGGTGGCATCGAAGGCCTTGCCGCCGGTGTAGGCGTAGAGGGGGGCGTTGTTGACTGTGAAAAACATAGCTGTCTCCGCAATATGGATAAGCGCCAGAGGCTGTTTTTATGAGAATGTTGGGGGGCTCAGTTGTCGGCAATCAGCCGCTTGCCCAGGCACACGCTGTGGTCGTGCACATAGCCCAGGCTGGCGTAGAAGGCGAGGACGGCGTCGTTGCCGGCGCGCACCTGCAGGTTGAGCTTGGGGCAGCCACGCGCGGTCAGCATCTGCTCGGCCAGCTGCACTAGGCGGCGGGCATGGCCCTGGCGCTGCAGCGATGGGTGCACGGCCAGGTAGTTGATCCAGCCGCGGTGCCCTTCGTAGCCAATCATGATCGAGGCCATGACCGCGCCGTCCGCGTCCGTGCCCACCAGGAACAGCTCGGGTTGCACCTGCAGCTTGCGGTCGATGTCCTGGTAGGGATCGTTCCAGGGCCGCGTCAGGCCGCAGGCCTGCCACAACTGGACCGTGGCCTCGGTATCGGCGGGCGCGAACGCGCGGATCTGCAGCGCCATCAGGCCGCCTTCTCCGCAGCCTTCAGCGCGCGCTTGAGGTCGTCGATCAGGTCGTCGGCATCTTCCAGGCCGATCGACAGGCGGATCGTGCCCTGGCCGATGCCGGCCTGGGCCAGTGCCTCGTCGCTCATGCGGAAGTGCGTGGTGCTGGCGGGGTGGATCACCAGCGAGCGGCAGTCGCCCACATTGGCCAGGTGGCTGAAGACCTTCAGCGTTTCGATGAACGTCTTGCCCTGGTTGCGGTTGCCGGCAATGTCAAAGCTGAACACCGAGCCCGCGCCGCGCGGCAGCAGCTTGCGCGCCAGGGCGTGGGAGGGGTGGGTCTCCAGCATGGGGTGGCCCACGCGGCTGACCAGCGGGTGGCTGGCCAGGAACTGCACCACCTTCTCGGTGTTCTTCATGTGCTTTTCCATGCGCAGCGGCAGCGTCTCGATGCCCTGCAGGATCAGCCAGGCGCTGTGCGGGCTCATGCAGGCGCCAAAGTCGCGCAGGCCTTCGCGGCGCGCGCGCAGCAGGAAGGCGCCGACGGTGGACTCCTCGCTGAACACCATGTTGTGGAAGCCGTCATAGGGCTGGGTCAGTTCAGGGAAGCGCCCCGACTTTTCCCAGTCAAAGCAGCCGCCATCGACCACGATGCCGCCGATCACCGTGCCGTGGCCCGACAGGAACTTGGTGGCCGAGTGGTAGACGATGTCCGCGCCATGCTCGAAGGGCTTGATCAGCCAGGGCGAGGTCAGGGTGGAGTCGACCAGCAGCGGCACGCCGGCTTCGTGGGCAATCGCGCTGACGGTGGGAATGTCCAGCACATCGAGGCCGGGGTTGCCCACGGTTTCGCCGAAGAACAGCTTGGTGTTGGGGCGCACGGCGGCTTTCCAGCCGTCGATGTCGCCGGGCTTGACGAAGGTGGTCGCTATGCCGAAGCGCGCCAGCGTGTAGTGCAGCAGGTTTTGCGAACCGCCGTACAGGGCCGTGCTGGCCACGATGTGGCTGCCCGCGCCCATAAGCGTGGCAATCGACAGGTGCAGCGCCGCCTGGCCGCTGGCCACGGCAATCGCGCCCACACCGCCTTCGAGCGCCGAGACGCGCTGCTCCAGCACCGCATTGGTGGGGTTGGAGATGCGGCTGTAGACATGGCCCGGGCGTTCCAGGTTGAACAGGCTGGCTGCGTGGTCGCTGGATTCGAAGACGAAGGACGTCGTCAGATGGATGGGCACGGCGCGCGCGCCGGTGGCGGGGTCGGGCTGGGCGCCCGCGTGCAGGCTGAGGGTGTCGAAGCCGGGATCGGCATAACCGGGCATGAAGCGTCTCCAGATCAATCAGGGAAATGCCGAACATGCTGGCACAGATGCGCGCACGGGGCAGCCAATTGGGCGACCGGGCGACCTGCGGAAAACCCTGAGGCCCCACCCCGCACGCAGGGGCGCGGCGTGGTTGAAAAACCATAGCTGCTGGCGCGCCAGTTGGCGGTGTTTGCTGCGCTTGGGTGTCCATTCCAGAGGGTGGGCAAGCGCGGGCAGCTACTTTTTATGTAGCGTGGGTGTCCGCCGTGTGGCAGATCCGGCCCGCACCGCCCTGGATGTGGGCTATATTGCGCCACAGGCGCCGCCGCAGGCTGCGGCAGCCATTCCTGGAGAGACAAGACATGAAAGTGAGCGACATCCTGCGCCTCAAAGGCAGCACCCTGTATGTGGCACAGGCCGACGATGCCCTGGCCGATGCGGTGGCGGTGATGGCGGAGAAAGACATTGGCTCGCTGGTGGTCATGGAGCATGGCGACGTGGCCGGCATGCTGACCTTCCGCGAGGTGATCCAGGCCACGGTCAAGAACGGCGGCAGCCTGGGCACGACGCGCGTGCGCTCGGCCATGGACGATGCCCCGCTGACCTGCACCATGGAGACCGAACTGGACGAAGTGCGCCGCATGATCCTGGACCGCCACGCGCGCTACATGCCGGTGATGGACAAGGGCATGCTGATGGGCGTGGTCAGCCTGTACGACGTGGCCAAGGCCGTGGTGGACAGCCAGAACTTCGAGAACAAGCTGCTCAAGGCCTACATCCGCGATTGGCCGCAGCAAGAGCCCAGCGATTCGCAGGACCAGCGCCGCTGAGCCCTGGCGTGTCCGCACTGGGCGCGGTACGGTGCCCCCGAAAAAAAGCTTCCCGCTGGGAAGCTTTTTTCATGCCCGCCGCACGATCCGCGGGCTTCAGTCGTTGGGGTGGGTCAGTGACGCTGCCGCGTGGCGCTCGGCGTGCTGCTGCACCCAGGGGCCGATGTCGGTGGCCGGCATCGGCTTGGCGAAGCGGTAGCCCTGCAGCACGGGGCAGCCGTGGCGCGCCAGCCAGTCGGCCTGTTCCTGCGTTTCCACGCCCTCGGCGACCACGGTCATGCCCAGGCTGGTGGCGATGTTGAGCACCGAGCGCGTCAGGGCGCTGGCGGCACTGCTGACGGTCACATCCTGCACAAAGCTCTTGTCGAGCTTGAGCTCGGAAATCGGCAGGCGGTGCAGATAGCTCAGGCTGGAGTAGCCGGTGCCGAAATCGTCCATGGACAGGCGCATGCCCATGGCGTGCAGCGTCTGCAGGTTGTTGAGCGTGGCGGGGCTGCTGTCCAGCATCACGCTTTCGGTGATCTCCAGCATCAGGTCCTGGCCGGTCAGACCATGGCGCAGCAGGGTCTGCTGCACCTGCATGGCGAAGTCGGGGAGGTGGAAGTTGTTGGTGGACAGGTTGACCGACACGTGCGGCATGGGCACGCCCTGGGCACGCCAGGTGGCCAGTTGGGTACAGGCCGCATCAATCAGCCAACTGGTCAGGGTGTGGATCAGGCCGGAGTCCTCGGCCACGGCGATGAAGCGCGGCGGCGGCACCCAGCCCCATTCGGGGTGCTGCCAGCGGGCCAGCGCTTCCACGCCGTACAGCCGGTGTTGCCCGCTGCTGCAGATCTGGGGCTGGTAGTGCAGCTGCAGGCCGCCGGCGGCCAGGGTGGTGCGCAGCTCGCGCTCCATGTCGGCGCGCTCCTGGCTGATCTTGCCCATCTCGGGGCGGTAGCGCTCCCAGCGCTGGCTGCCCTGGCCCTTGGCGGCATACATGGCCTGGTCGGCATGGCGCAGCAGGGTTTCGATGTCGGTGCCGTCCTCGGGGTAGGTGCACACGCCGACGCAGGCATTGGGCGTGGTCATCACGCCGTTGATGCTGAAGGGCTCGGCGATGGCATCCAGCATGCGCTGCGCCAGAAAGGGCATCTGGTCGGGGGCGCAGTGCGGCATCAGGACCGCGAATTCATCGCTGGACAGGCGCCCGACCACGTCTTCGGGGCGTGTGCAACTGCCCAGGCGGTCGGCAATTTCGCGCAGCAAGGCATCGCCGGCGGCGTGGCCCAGGCTGTCGTTCCACAGCTTGAAGCGGTCCAGGTCCAGAAAGAACACCAGGCCCTGGTGGCCGCGCATGGCGTGCAGGGCCTGCTCCGCGCACTCGTTGAACATGGTGCGGTTGGGCAGCCGTGTGAGCGTGTCGTAATAGGCCAGCTGGCGGATGCGGTGCTTGCTGGCGTCGCGCTCCATGGCCACGGCGCACAGGTGCAGGCAGGCCAGCACCAGCTGGCGGTGCAGCTCGTTCGGGCTGCGCGGGGTGTCGAAATAGAAGTCCAGCGTGCCGACGACCCGGCCTTCGTGGTTCTTGATCGGGCTGGACCAGCAGGCCCGCAGGCCGGCGCTGGTGAACAGGGTGGCGACGGCGCTCCAGTGCGCGTCCTCGGTGATCGTGTGGACGATCACTTCATGGCCGAGGTAGGCGGCCGAGGCGCTGGCACCGTGGTCGGGGCCGGAGCGCACGCATTTCATCAGCTCCAGCACCTGGGGCGCGATGCTGGGCGCGGCCAGCGGGTTCAGCAGGCCACTGGCATCGACGTCCATGACGCAGACCTTGACCTGGGGAATCATCTGCTCCAGGGTGCCGCACATGTCGTGCAGCAGGTTGGCCAGGGGCTTTTCCATGACCACGTCTTCCAGCATCTGGCGCTGCAGGGCTTCGAAGCGTTTGGTGAAGCCGATGTCGGTCAGCACGATGACCTCGGCCGTGGTGCCGACCTTGGGGAAGGGCTGGCGGTTGAGGGTATTGACCGTGGCCGCGACCCACAGGGGGCTGCCGTCTTTGCAGCGCAGCAGCAGCTCGCCGGTGTAGACGCCGTGCTGCTCCAGCTCGTCGCGGATGTGGGGCGCCAGCTCCGTGTCCTGTCCCAGCAGCTTTTCCAGCGGCCATCCGTCCTGCATGTCTTGCAGGCTGTAACCCAGCAAACGCGTAAAACCTTCGTTGACATGGGCCACGCGCAACTGCTCGTCGGTGACGAGCCAGGCACTGTTGCTGCTGTGTAGCGCTTGTAACCAGTCCGCGGTGGGGGTGGCTGGTGTCAAGATGGTCATCAAGCGGCTTCCTTGAAAAATTTCTCAAATAGTAACAAGCTGCGGAAGCCACGCCAAGGCGTGACGGGTTGCGCATGCATAATTCAGCGCACTATGAGCGGCAATACCTTCGGAACACTTTTCACCGTCACCAATTTTGGCGAGTCGCACGGCCCAGCGATCGGCTGCGTCATCGATGGCTGCCCCCCAGGGCTGCCCTTGACCGCGCAGGACATCCAGGCGGACCTGGACCGTCGCCGTCCCGGCACCAGCCGCCATGTGACGCAGCGCCAGGAACCCGACCAGGTGGAAATCCTCTCGGGCGTCTACGAGGGCGTGACGACAGGCACTCCGATTGGCTTGCTGATCCGCAACACCGACCAGCGAAGCAAGGACTACGCCAACATTGCGCAGAGCTTTCGCCCCGGGCATGCGGACTATGCCTACTGGTACAAGTACGGCGTGCGCGATCCGCGCGGTGGCGGACGCTCGTCGGCCCGCCTGACGGCCCCCACCGTGGCGGCCGGTGCGGTGGCCAAGAAGTGGCTGAAGCAGAAATTCGGCACCGAATTCCGCGCCTGCATGACCCAGATCGGGGAGCTGCCCATCGGCTTCGAAAGCTGGGAGCATGTGCCGCACAACCCCTTCTTTGCGCCCGTGGCCGATGTGCAGGCGTTCGAGGACTACATGGATGCGCTGCGCAAGTCCGGCGACAGCTGCGGCGCCCGCATCCGCGTGCAGGCCACGGGCATGCCCGTGGGCCTGGGCCAGCCGCTGTACGACCGGCTGGATGCCGACATCGCCTACGCCATGATGGGGCTGAATGCCGTCAAGGCGGTGGAGATCGGTGCCGGCTTTGGTAGCGTCGCCCAGCGCGGCACCACGCACGGCGATTCGCTCAGCCCCGAGGGTTTCCGCAGCAACCACGCCGGCGGCATCGTCGGCGGCATCAGCACCGGCCAGGACCTGGAGGTGAGCATCGGCATCAAGCCGACCAGCTCCATCCTGTCGCCGCGCGAGTCGATCGATGTGCACGGCCACAGCACGGAAGTCAGCACCAAGGGCCGGCACGACCCCTGCGTGGGCATCCGCGCCGCACCGATTGCCGAGGCGCTGCTGGCGCTGGTGGTCATGGACCACGCGCTGCGCCACCGCGCGCAATGCGGCGATGTGCAGTGGACAGTGCCGCCGATTCCTGCGGCAGCGCCCTGAGGGCCGTAAAAAAGATAGCTCTTGGCGCTGGATAAATCAGTGGTTCAAGGTCTTAATGGCCTGAAGTGCTGAATCCTGGCGCGCCAGCAGCTCTCTTTTTCAATCCGCTGAAGATAAAAAAGGCCGCATGCAGCGGCCTTTTTTCATGGGGTGGCGTGGGCTTCAGGTGCGCACTTCGTCCACCAGCAGCTTGAAATCGTCAATGTCCTCGAAGCTGCGGTAGACGCTGGCAAAGCGGATGTAGGCCACCTTGTCCAGCTTGCGCAGCTCGTGCATCACCAGCTCGCCGATGCGGCTGGAGGGCACTTCGCGCACGCCGGCGGTCAGCAACTGCTCTTCCACGTGCTCGATGGCCGCATCCACCTGGGCGGAGGCCACCGGCCGCTTGCGCAAGGCCAGGGCAAACGAGGCCTGCAGCTTGTCGCGGTTGTAGTCGATGCGCCGGCCGTCTTTCTTCACCACGGTGGGAAAGCTCACGTCGGGGCGTTCGTAGGTGGTGAAGCGTTTGCCGCAGCTCAGGCACTGGCGGCGGCGGCGGATGAAGGCCCCTTCCTCGGCCACACGTGTTTCCACCACGGCGGAATCAGGGTGGCTGCAGAACGGGCACTTCATGCGGTCGCCGGATTACTGGTAGACGGGGAAGCGGGCGGTCAGCTTGGCCACTTCGGCACGCACGCGCGCCAGGTTGGCTTCGTCGTTGGGGTTGTCCAGCACGTCGGCCACCAGGTTGGCGGTGATGCGGGCTTCCTCTTCCTTGAAACCACGCGTCGTCATGGCGGGGGTACCGACGCGGATACCGCTCGTCACCATGGGCTTTTCGGGGTCGTTGGGGATGGAGTTCTTGTTGATGGTGATGTGGGCTGCACCCAGGGCAGCTTCTGCGGCCTTGCCGGTGATGCCCTTGGCACGCAGGTCCACCAGCATGACGTGGCTCTCGGTGCGGCCGGAGACGATGCGCAGACCGCGGGCGGTCAGGGTCTCGGCCACGACTTGGGCGTTCTTCACGACTTGCGCTTGGTAGGCCTTGAACTCGGGGGTCAGGGCTTCCTTGAAGGCCACGGCCTTGCCGGCGATCACGTGCATCAGCGGGCCACCTTGCAGGCCGGGGAAGATGGCGCTGTTCAGCGCCTTTTCGTGTTCGGCCTTCATCAGGATCACGCCACCGCGGGGGCCACGCAGGCTCTTGTGGGTGGTGGTGGTGACCACGTCGGCGTGGGGCACAGGGTTGGGGTACACGCCGGCGGCAATCAGGCCAGCGTAGTGGGCCATGTCCACCCACAGGATGGCGCCGACTTCCTTGGCGATCTTGGCAAAACGCTCAAAGTCGATGCGCAGGGCGTAGGCCGAGGCGCCAGCGACGATGATGCGGGGCTTGTGCTCACGCGCCAGCGCTTCCATCTTGTCGTAGTCGATGGCTTCTTCGGCGTTCAGGCCGTAGGACACCACGTTGAACCACTTGCCGGACATGTTCAGAGGCATGCCGTGGGTCAGGTGGCCGCCTTCGGCCAGGCTCATGCCCATGATGGTGTCGCCGGGCTTGGCAAAGGCCATCAGCACGGCCTGGTTGGCCTGCGAGCCGGAGTTGGGCTGCACGTTGGCGGCTTCCGCGCCGAAGAGCTGCTTGATGCGGTCGATGGCCAGCTGTTCCACCACGTCCACGTTTTCGCAGCCGCCGTAGTAGCGCTTGCCGGGGTAGCCTTCGGCGTACTTGTTGGTCAGCTGGGAGCCCTGGGCTTCCATCACGGCGGGCGAGCAGTAGTTCTCGCTGGCGATCAGCTCGATGTGCTCTTCCTGGCGGTGGTTTTCAGCCTGGATGGCCGCAAAAACTTCGGGGTCGACGATCTCGACGGTATTGGTGCGTTGGAACATGGTTTGGCAGTCCTGTGAACTTGTATTCCCTTGAAAAGGGCTGCCCAGGCGAACGGCTAAAGACGCCCGATCAGTCTGGGCGGTACGCTCCCCGGTGGTTGGCACAGGGTCGGCAAGCCGCCCTGTACAGCGATTCCACGTCAGTGCGGAGCCCGGAAGGCGGGCGCGCACCTATCGCCAGTTGCGTACCCTGCAAGTGTAGCCCAGGCCACCGGCCCCGGAAAACAACACAGCGCAAGCACCGCGTCGGCGCTGGGCCATTGCGGGTGCTTGCGCTGCGGGCGCGATCCAGGCGGGGATTACAGGTTGGAGCTGCGCGCCAGGGTGCCGTCGTCGTGCACGTTGCTGGCGGCCACGGCCTCCGTGGCCTGGGCGGCTTCGGGGGTGATCAGGCGCTTGGCCACCAGGGCCGGGCGTGTGGATGTGGTCGGGGTGGTGCTGCCGGCCACCTGGCGCAGGCGGCGGTGCTCGGCCATCACCTTGGAGGCGTAGCCTCCGTCGGAGTTCAGGTTGGCGGCGCCGACGTAGTACTTCAGCGCCCCTTCCACGGAGCCGGTGATGCGGATGTAGTCCTTGAGGATGGCCACGCCCACGCGCAGATTGCTCAGCGGGTCAAATGCCGCATGGTTGCCGCCGAAGTTCTCGTACTTGTCGGTGTGCACCTTGGTCATCACCTGCATCAGGCCTTGCGCGCCGACCGAGCTCTGGGCAAACGGGTTGAAGCTGGACTCCACCGCCATGATCGCCAGGATCAGGGTCGGGTCGATCCGTTGCTGCGTGCCCAGCTCGAAAGCCTCGGCCACGATGGCGGCAATCGGCTCGGCCGCGACCTTGTACTTCTTGCTGATCCAGTAGGCGACTGCGGCCTGCTCCTTGGGCAGCTCCTTGGGGTTGGCCGCCGTGGTGCGCTCAATGGCTTCCGGCTCGGGCGTGTAGCCGACCACGGCCACATGGCGCTCTTGCAGCCAGTCGCGCAGCTGGGCTTCACCCTGGGTGCGCAACTCGGGCTTGGCCACGAGGGCCACCACAGCAAAAGCAACGGCCAGGCCGATCAAGGCGAAGCTGTTGTGAATGATTTCTAAAAAGCCTTCGGTGACATCCGACGCAAAGGTGCGTACGGCGCCCACCCAGTTTCCCGGCTTGGACATGGCGTTTCCTTTCTGGAGGCTGGGGTGGAGTGCCCGTAGGGGGCGTTCCTGCGCGCCAGCCTGAGATCCGATAGCTACTGTTTCATGCGCTTACTCAGCGCCTCGAGGGCATGAACATCCCCAGGCGGGGATTGAAGTAACAACGATTGACAATCTTGCGATTTGAAGAGGGCGGATTCTAAATTTGCTCCAAATTACCAGTCAATACTTTAAAAGTAGTTTTTTATTACTTTTTGATCTTATTTGGCGATGCGGAATGCGGGCTACAAGCCGTAACTGCCTGTAAAAGCTGGGTTTGCGGCGTTTGTCAATGCCTTGGGCGCTATCAAACTGGGGGTGTGCTTATTTGATTTTTAAATTCATCAATCTGTTCGATAGTTGAAATATTTGAGAATGGCGCTGGATATGACAATTGATGACGTATCCCTGCTTGGATCAGTGTTAATTTTTTGGTGGGCTTCACCGGGGCGCCGGCGCGCGCGTTAAGGTTCAAGCGGGGCATCACCTATGTACGGAGCAGGTTCAACAATGACAAATACACAACAAGCACGGCCGGGGATGGGGGTGGGGCGCAAGCTGGCGGTGGCCGCTGGCGCCGTGGTCTTGGTTTGGGGCGGGCTCTGGCTGGCCTTGCCCGGTGTGATTGCACGGCAGGTGCAGGACAAGGCCACTGAAGCCTTGGGGCGCAACGTCACTGTGCGCAGCGTCGAGGTGTCGCCCTGGTCGCTGGCCGTGGCGGTGCGGGGGCTGGAAGTGGCAGGCTTGCCGGGTCAGGCGCCCGCACTTTCTATAGAGCGTCTCTATATCAATGCCTCCGCCACCAGCCTGTTGCGCTGGGCGCCGGTGCTGGATGCGCTGGAGCTGGACCAGCCCATCGTGCGCGTGCGCCAGGATGCCCCCGGCCACTGGGACTTTGCCGATGTGCTGGAAAAGCTCCAGCAGAACCCCGAGCCCAAGGACCCCGAGGCGGGGCTGGCACGCCTGGCGCTCTACAACATCCAGATCCGAGATGGCCGCGTGGAGCTGGATGACCAGGTCGCCGGGGTGCAGCACAAGATTGAAGCGCTGCAGATGCAACTGCCCTTCATCAGCACGCTGCCTTCGCAGCGCGAGGTGAAGGTGCAGCCCCAGTTGTCCATGCGGTTGAATGGCAGCGAGCTGGCCACGCAGGCGGTGGCTACGCCCTTCGACGAAGCGCACCGCGCGCAGGCCAAGCTGCAGATTCAGCAGTTTGATCTGGCGCCCTATGCGCCTTACCTGCCGGCCAGTGTGCCGCTCCAGCTGCAGCAGGGGCAGCTGGATGCCGAGCTGCTGGTGGCCTTCGAACAGGTCGAGCAACCGACGGTGCAATTGCAAGGCAGCACGCTGCAGGTGTCCAACCTGCAACTGCAGGACCGTGCGGGCCAGCCATTGGCGGGGTGGTCGCAGCTCAAGGTCGAACTGGGCGATACGCGCCCCTTGCAGCAGCAGATGCGTGTGGCGGCGGTCAGCCTGCAGCAGCCTTTCGGGCATGTGCATCGCCGGGCGAATGGGGAATTCTTGCCCGCACCCGCACCCGCACCCGCACCCGCACCCGCACCCTCAGCGGCGCCGTCTGTGGCGGCGACGGATGCTGCACAAAGCATAGCTGCTAGCGCAGAGTGGAAGCTGCTCATCGACCGATTGGATGTGGAAGGTGGTTGGGCCAGCTGGCGCGATGAGATGGGGCAGGTCGGGGCCGCCTTGCGCGTCGACCAGCTGCAGCTGCAAGCCCGGGATCTGGCATGGCCCATGGGGACCGACGCCCAGTGGACGCTGGCGGCGCAGCTGCAGGGGGAAGACCGCGCCGCACGCGGCAGCCTGCGCAGCAGCGGCAAGGGGGGCATCGACCAGGGCCAGGCCTCGGTGGTGGTGGACAAGTTCGATGCCCAGGCCGTCCAGGCCTATGCCCGGCAATGGATCAAGCTGCCGGTGGGAGGCCTTGCCTCGCTGACGGCCGACGTGACTTGGCAGTCTGGCCAGGTCCAGGCCACGGTGCCGACACTGGCCGTGGAGTCGGTGGCGCTGGGGCGTGCGGCCGCCCCGGAAGTGGCGTGGACTGGCTTGCAACTGCGCAACCTGCAACTGGATACGGCCCGGCAGCAAGTCCTGGTGGAGCACGTCGGGCTGGAGGCGCCACGGGCCCGGGTGCAGCGCAATGCCCAGGGCCGCTGGATGTATGAGCAATGGCTGCAGCCCGTGGCCGGGGCGCCGGCCAAGGGGCGCGAGACGGTCACATCCCCGGCCGGCAAGCCCTGGCAGGTGCTGGTGCAGGACATGGAGCTGGCTGCCGGGCAGGTGGAGCTGACGGATGCCTCGCTGGGTGACATGCCGCTGGCGATCCGTTTGTCGGACGTGCAGTTGCGCATGCAGAACCTGGACAGCGTCAAGGGCACGGCCCAGGCCAAGCTGTCGGCCCGTATGGCTGAGCGCACGGGGCGCGGCGGCTGGGGCAAGCCGGGATCCTTGTCCTACGAGGGCGATGTACAGCTGGATCCGCTGATGACCAAGGGGCGGGTGCAGGTCAACGCCTTGCCCTTGCAGGCGTTTGAGCCGTACATGGCACCGCATCTGAATGTGCGCCTGGTGCGTGCCCTGGCCAGTTTTGATGGCACGGTGCAGTTCGCCCAACGCCCCAAGGGGCCGCAAATGCAGCTCCAGGGCCAGGGGCGGGTGACGGATGTGCACGTCCAAAGCCTGCTGGGGGATGCGCAGGCGGCTCATGCTGTCCAGGGGCCGCATGCGGCGACCGCTCTGGCCGCCGAAGACCTGCTGCGCTGGAAGCAACTGCGCCTGCAGGGAGTGCATGTGAACCTGCAGCCGGCGCAACCACCGCACATCCAGGTGCACAGCACCGAGTTGCAGGATTTCTTTGCACGGGTGGTGGTGTTGCCTGAAGGGCGGCTGAATTTGCAGAACCTGGTGAAGACGGCGCAGCCCGAGGGCGTCGACACCGCTGGTGCGGCTGCGCCAGCTCCTGCGGAGCAGGCTCCAGCCGCCAGTGCCGCGCCCGCAGCGCCGTCGGCGCGCATCGACATGGGGCCGATCACCTTGCAGGGCGGGGTAATCAAGTTTTCGGACTTCTTCATCCGCCCGAACTACACGGCCGACTTGACCGCCCTGCAAGGCAGTCTGGAGGCCTTCTCCTCGCAACCGGTCGCCCCGGGCGAGGCGCCTGCCTTGGCCAAGCTGACTTTGGACGGGATTGCGCAAGGTACGGCGCAGTTGCACATCGATGGACTGATCAATCCCCTGGCCCAGCCCTTGAGCATGGATGTGCGTGCCCAGGTGCAGGGGCTGGATCTGTCGCCACTCACGCCTTACGCTATTAAATATGTGGGGCACGGGATCGAGAAGGGCAAGTTCAGCATGGATGTGCGCTACCAGGTGCAGCCCGACGGGCAGCTCACGGCGTCCAACCAACTGGTGCTGAACCAACTCACCTTCACGGACCCGGTCGAGGGGGCGCCGACGTCCTTGCCCGTGCGTCTCGCGGTGGCGCTGCTGGCCGACAGCCACGGCGTGATTGACTTGAACCTGCCGATCAGTGGTTCACTCAACGACCCGCAGTTCCGCATCGCTCCTGTGGTCTTCAAGATCATCGGCAACATCATTCGCAAGGCAGTGACTGCCCCATTCAGCTTGCTGACGGGAGCGTTTGCGTCCGAGGACGACAAGAGCGATATCGCGTTCGAGCCGGGGCACTCCAGCCTTAACGCTCAGGCCCAGACCCAATTGCAGCAATTGGCCAAGGCCATGAACAGCAAGCCGCAACTCAAGCTCACCCTGGTTGGCCAGGCCAATGGCGCCACGGAAGCGGAGGGTTGGAAGCGTGCCCAGCTGGAGCAGTTGATGAATGGCCCCAAAGCCGAATCCGATGACGAGGCGCCACCCGAGCGCAGCGACAAGCAGAAGCTGGCGGCCCTCAAGCAGGCCTATCGCAACACGGTCAAGGACCGTCCACGCAACATGCTGGGCTTGGCCAAGGACTTGCCCGCCGAGGAGATGCAGGCCCTGATCCTGCGGGACATGGTGATTCCCGCCACCGCCTGGCCGGATCTGGTCACCGCGCGAGCCCAGAATGTGCGCGATTACTTGTTGGCCCAGGGGGTGGATCCTGGCCGCGTGTTTCTGGGCAACGCGGAAACCAAGGCTGCCAACCCGGCGACCCCTTCGGTGTTATTGAACATTTCTGTCCAGTGATACTTTGGGTCTTTGCAATTAGCGGCGAAAATACACGCTAACCAGCGCGCAAGCTGGGAGTGCAGCTTGCGAGCAAGACACAAAGCCCTTCATACCTTTGGGATGAAGGGCTGTTTTCCTATTTCATGATTCCTAATTTATCCGCAGCCACATGTCTGACGCACCTGAAATGAATCCCTCCCCAGCCAAGCAAGCAGAGGCTCATCCGCTCGATGCATTGACCGGCGGTGCGTTTTCTGCCGCGACCTCGGGTGATCGCGCTGCGCGCATCCGCGAATGGCTGGGTACGCAGCCGTCTGAGGAGCAATTGCAAGAAGTCTTCAAGGAACTGAGTGTGCGGGACAAGAGCGTGGCACGCCTGGTGCGCGAGCGCATCGACGATATCCGCCGTGTCAAGAGCCAGGAAGTGATTGCCGTGGAATGGGCGCAAAAGGCCCAGGACTTGCTGGCCGCGGCGCCGTTGAATGTGGCGGAGGCGGTGGCCTGGCAGCGGGATGCGGCCAGGGCTGGAGCCCCCTTGTCGCGCGAGCCCTTGGCCGGCTTGAAGCAGCAATTGGCCGAGCGGGTCAAGACCATCGAAGACCTGCAGCACCGTGTGCAGGTGCAGCGTGAGGCTGCGGTGCTGCTGGCGCAGCGCATCGAGGTGTTGTCCACCAAGTCGTGGCACGACGCGGCGGCCGCCCAGGAAGGGCTGCGTGCGGATGTGGCCAACTGGCAGGCCCAGGCGTCCGAGCTGACGGGTGACGCCAGCTGGCCCAGCGTGAATGACCGTTTCCCGCCACAACTGCAAAACTCGCAAACCCAGCTGCTGGTGGTGTGGGAAGCTTTCGAGTCGGCGCTCACCCTGACGCAGGCTGCGGCAGCCGATGAGCAGGCACCTTTGCCGCCTGTGCCCATGTGGGCCGATGAAATCCGCGTGGCCCGCGGCCTGCCTTCCGAGCTGGTCGCGGCCGCGCCCGCGAAGGCCGTGGCCAGCAAGCCTGCCAAGGTCGATGCCATGCACAAGCAACAGACGGCCGTGCAGGCCGTGCAGCCCGCGTTGCAGGCGCTGGCGGCGGCGCAGGACAAAGCAGCGGCGATTGCCGAGGTGCGGGCCTTGCTCAAGCAACAAGGGCGCTGGCTGGATGCAGCCACGGCCCAGCAAGTGCACGAGCAGTTGCTGGCTGCGGGCGACACGCAAGGCTGGCAGCCTCAGCAGGTCGACCGTGTGCGTGAAGAACTGGTGGCCAAGGCGGAGGGCCTGCTGGCCCGTCCCGAAGGTCAGGCCCTGGGCGGACGCAAGCTTCAGGAGGCTTTGCGCCAGTTGCGCGAGCAGTGGAAGCAGGCCGACCAAGGCGCTGCGCCCAACCATGCGCTGTGGAAAAAGTTTGACGATGCGTGCAACAGTGCCTACAAGCAGGTGGAAGCCTGGTTGGAGCGTGTGCGCGCGGAAGCCGGACAACACAAGGCTGCGCGCCTAGCGCTGATCGATGAAGTCAAGGCGTGGGCGGCGGCACACGCCCAGACCCAGGACTGGAAGCAGGCCACCCGCGCTTTGCGCCAGTTTGCAGAACGCTGGCGCGATGGTGGCCACGTGGGTGAAAAGCAGTTTGCCGAGTTGCAGACAGCTTGGAAGCAGGCCATGGCCCAGGCTGAAGCGCCGCTGCATGCCGCACAAAAGGCCAGCATCGATCGCCGCCATGCCATGATTGCCGAGGCACAGGTGCTGGCTGATGCACCCAGCCTGCGCATCGACGCCGTCAAGGCCTTGCAGCAGCGCTGGCAGGCCGAGGCGCAGGCCGTACCTCTGGATCGCAAGCATGAGCAAAAGTTGTGGGACACCTTCCGCAAGCCCCTGGATGAGGCTTTCGACCGCAAGGGTGCTGAGCGCAGCCGTGCGCCTTCTCTGGAGCATCTGCCTCCTCACGATCGTGCTGTGTTGGAAGCCGCCAAAGCCTTGCAGGCAGCGAATACCTCAGGTGATGCCTCGCAGATCCGGGGTGCCATGGCGGCTTTGGAAGCGGTGTTGCATGCACAGCCATCTGCAGAGACCGACGTTGCGGTGACCGAGGCAGCCTCCCATACAGATGCATCGCCGTCGGCGGTGGTCAAGCAGGATCGCCCTGTGGTGGCGGTGCGCGGTGATGACCGTCCGGGCGCGAAGAAAGAAGCCGTTGCGCCGGTGCGCGACCTGCGTGCTTCGGCGCGCAAGGATGCGCGTCCGCAGCGGGCAGAGCGTGGTCCGCGCCTGGGAGATGCGGCTTTTCGTGCCCAGCGTGAAGCACTGGAGGGGGCGCAATTCGCCTTGCGCAAACTGGCCGCGCAAGCCCATGGCGAAGCCGTGTCTCACTTGGTGGATGCCTGGGTGCATCGTGATGCCGAGCGTTTGCCGTCGGCCCAGGAGTTGGGCGGCAAGGTGACAGCGCAGGTGCGCAATGCCTGGGTGCAGGCTGTGGCCGCCCCTGCGACAGGGGATGCGGGCGAAGCCTTGCTGCGCCTGGAGATCGCGGCCGATGTGCCAACGCCTGCCGAGCACCTGTCTGCACGCCGCATGCTGCAACTGCAGCTGCTCACGCGCCGCAATGCTGCCACGCCGGACCAAACCTGGTCGCAGGACGTGGCCACGGTGCTGGCTGCCGCCCACTCGGATGCCGCAGCACGCCGTTTGCACAACGTGCTCAAACCGCTGATGCGCAAGTGATGGTGTGAAGGGGTGGGCAGGCGCCACCCCAATCGATGCAAAAAAGCCGCTGGATTCAGCGGCTTTTTTTATGGCGAAGAGTCGTAGGAGCCAACAAAAAAGCCATCGCGATAAAGCGATGGCTGGTTGTGTCTGGTGCCCAGGAGAGGACTCGAACCTCCACGGAGTTACCCGCTAGTACCTGAAACTAGTGCGTCTACCAATTCCGCCACCTGGGCAAAATCAACTGTTTGTTTGTAGGTGTGGTAGCACCCGACAGTGTGATTTTGTTGGCATCGACATGCCGCAAATTTTTGGTGCCCAGGAGAGGACTCGAACCTCCACGGAGTTACCCGCTAGTACCTGAAACTAGTGCGTCTACCAATTCCGCCACCTGGGCAAAAGACAGTTGTTTTTAATGAAGTGAGGTAGCACTCAACAATCTGCTTTTGTTGACGCATGCCGAACAGACATGCATCGCAAATTTTGGTGCCCAGGAGAGGACTCGAACCTCCACGGAGTTACCCGCTAGTACCTGAAACTAGTGCGTCTACCAATTCCGCCACCTGGGCTGATTTCCATCGTCAACTTTTAAGGGTTAACGCTAGATTTCAATTTTTCTGAATTTCAAATTCTACTTCCAAACAAAACGCTCACTTGGTAGTTTGTGAACTTTTTGTTTTCCGACGCTGCATGCAGTTGTCGTTAAACTTGGTGCCCAGGAGAGGACTCGAACCTCCACGGAGTTACCCGCTAGTACCTGAAACTAGTGCGTCTACCAATTCCGCCACCTGGGCTTTCAGGAAAGATTTAGATTGTATAGCAAAAAAATGGACCAACGCACCAATTCACGCAATTCGCTCAAAGAGATTGAAGGCACGGTGCAGGGGCATCGCGATGGGCACGGTTTCATCATCCGTGACGACGGTGAGGCGGACATCTTCATCCCCGCCAACGAGATGCGGGCGGTGCTGCACAAGGACCATGTGCGTGTGACCATCGTGCGTCAGGATCGGCGTGGCCGCCCCGAGGGGCATATCGTTGAGATCATCGACCGCCCCACCAAGACCTTGATCGGTCGCCTGTTGCAGGAAAGCGGCGTGTGGCTGGTGGCCCCGGAAGACAAGCGCTATGGCCAGGATGTGCTGGTGCCGCAGGGGGCCACCAGCCAGGCCAAGACGGGCCAGGTGGTGGTGGTGGAGTTGACCGAGGCGCCGGCGCTGTTTGGCCAGCCCGTGGGGCGCATCGTGGAAGTGCTGGGCGAGGTCGACGACCCCGGCATGGAAATCGAGATCGCGGTGCGCAAATATGGCGTGCCGCATGTGTTTTCGGAGGCCTGTCTGGCGGCCGCCAAGGCGCTGCCGGAAAAGGTCATGGCCAAGGACCGCAAGGGCCGTGTGGACCTGCGCGATGTGCCGCTGTGCACCATCGATGGCGAGGATGCCCGCGACTTCGACGATGCCGTGTATTGCGAGCCGGCCAAGGTTGGGCGCGCCAAGGGGTGGCGCCTGCTGGTGGCGATTGCCGATGTGAGCCACTATGTGCAAAACGGCAATCCCATCGACATCGATGCCTACGACCGCGCCACCAGTGTCTATTTCCCGCGCCGCGTGATTCCCATGCTGCCCGAGAAGCTGTCCAACGGCCTGTGCTCGCTGAACCCCGATGTGGATCGTCTGTGCATGGTCTGCGACATGCTGGTCACGGCCAAGGGCGAGGTGCATGCCTACCAGTTCTACCCCGGGGTCATGCACAGCCATGCCCGCTTCACCTACACCGAGGTGGCGGCCATCCTGTCGAACACCCGTGGGCCCGAGGCGACGCAGCGTAAGGCGCGCGTGCCGGACCTGTTGAACCTGCACGGCGTCTTCCGCGCCTTGCTGGAGGCGCGCAAGACGCGCGGCGCGGTCGACTTCGACACGGTGGAGACGCAAATCGTGTGCGATGAGAACGGTCGCATCGAGAAGATCGTGCCCCGCACGCGCAACGATGCGCACCGTCTGATCGAAGAGTGCATGCTGGCGGCCAACGTTTGTGCGGCCGACTTCATTGAACAGAATGGGCGCACGGCCTTGTTCCGCGTGCACGACAAGCCGTCGGCCGAGAAAATTGATTTGCTGCGCGGTTACCTGAGGGCGGTGGGTGTGAACCTGTCGGTGTCGGATACGCCCAGCCCGGCGGAATTCCAGGCGATTGCCGATGCCACCAAGGATCGGCCCGATGCCCAGCAGATCCACACCATGCTGCTGCGCACCATGATGCAGGCCATGTACATGCCGGACAACGGCGGGCACTTTGGTCTGGCGTTCAGTGCCTACACCCACTTCACTAGCCCCATCCGCCGCTATCCGGACCTGCTGGTGCACCGCGTCATCAAGTCCATCCTGAATGACGCCAAGTACAAGCTGCCCAAGTTGCCCGAGCCCGGCGAGGCCCAGGCCAAGCTGGCCAAGCGCCTGGCCAGCCGGGTGGGGGAGCCGCAGATCCAGCCGCGCAGCCGTGCCGTGATGGCCGAGCTGCAGGCCTGGGAAGCCGCAGGCCTGCATTGCAGCGCCAACGAACGCCGTGCCGACGAAGCCAGCCGCGACGTGGAGGCCTGGCTGAAGTGCAAGTACATGCGCGATTACCTGGGTGAGGAATTTGCGGGCGCGGTGACGGCGGTGACCTCGTTTGGCATCTTCGTGACCCTGGATGCGATGTATGTCGAAGGCCTGGTGCACATCACCGAGCTGGGGGGGGACTACTTCAAGTTCGATGAGCAGCGCCAGGAGTTGCGCGGCGAGCGCACCGGGGTGAGCTACACGATTGGCACGCGCCTGCAGGTGCAGGTCAGCCGCGTGGACCTGGATGGCCGCAAGATCGACTTCCGCATCGTGCAGGACGAGCAGGAGGCGCTGAACACGCGCAACCGGGGCGGCAAGCGCGCGGCGTTTGCTCCGCGGGGCGAGGGTGATCGCACGCACGAAGAGCCGGCACCCCGTGCCCGCAAGGACAAGGGGCGCGGCTATGGTGGCGCCGGTGCTGGTGGTGTCAAGGCCAAGCCGGCGTCCGGCAAGTCCTGGCAGGATCCGGCGGCCGCTGGCTTTGGTGCCGTGCGCGGCAAGCCGCACGCCGAGGACAAGCCGGCGGGCAAGTCCGGACGGCGCCGCCGCTGAGGCAGGCTGCCGCAACCCGGGGCGGGGCCCTGTGGGTTGCGCGGCTGTCGCCTGGCATGATTAGTTGGGTTGCCTTGAATCCAGGAGCTGCTCGCGCAGATCTGGCAAGGGTTTCGAATGGTTTTCTATTTGAAACGCTTGTCTAGTAAGCGCGAGCAGCTCTTTTTTTTTATTCAAAGACTTTGTAATTGCGCCTGGGCCAGCGCGGAAGCGATCAGGGCGCGCTGGGCCGGCCATTGGTCGGCCAGGGCGCCATGCTCCCACGCGGCCTGGCTGGCGACGGCGTGGGCGGGCAGGTCGGCCTGCCAGCGCGCGGCCAGGATGCCGGCCAGCACATCGCCGGTGCCGCCGATGGCCAGGCGCGGATTGCCCGTGGGGTTGATGTGCGGGGTCTCGTCTGGGCTGGCGATGATGCTGCCCGAGCCTTTGAGCAGCACCGTGCACTGCAGGTTGTCGGCCAGCGTCTGTGCCGCGGTCAGGCGTTGGGCTTGCACCTCGGCGGTGCTCTGGCGCAGCAGGCGTGCGGCCTCCAGCGGGTGGGGGGTCAGGATGGTGGCGTGGCCGCGTGCACGGCGGGCCTGCACAGCGTGGAGCAGGGGCTCGTCACGGGCCAGGGCATTCAGCGCATCGGCATCCAGCACCAGGCGCGGCGCCTGTTCCAGCACGGCGGGCAGCCACGCGTGCACGGCCTGCCCACCGCCGCAGCCGCACACCACGGTGGCGTGGGCCAGGTGGCCGCGGGCGCTGTCCGCATCCGGCAGCATCAGGTCGGGCAGTGGCGGGTAGACGCTGAATTCCGGGGTGTTCAACAGGTGCAGCAGGGTGCGGCCTGCGCCGTGGTGCAGGGCGGCGCTGGCGGCCAGGATGGCGGCGCCAACCATGCCCGGGGCGCCGCCGATCACCAGCACATCGCCAAAGCTGCCTTTGTGGCTGTCGTGCCGGCGCCTGGGTTGGGATGCCGGGCCGCTGAGCCAGGCGCTGGGGGGCTGTTGCTGCAACCAGTCGGTGCACTCCAGGTCGTCCCACCAGATGTCGCCGCAGGCGTCGCGCCCGTGGGCGGTGAACAGCCCGGGTTTCAGGGTCAGCAGGCTCAGGGTGTGGCGGCTGCTGGGCTGCCAGGTCTCGGGGGGCGTGTAGCCGGGGAGCCAGGTGCCGTGGTCGGTGTCCAGGCCCGTGGGCAGATCGACGGCGATCGAATGCCCGGCGCTGGTGTAACTGCGCTGCAGCAACTGCTGCAGCGGCGTGGCATCGGCATCACTGCGGGCGCGCTGGCCCAGTCCCAGTAGCGCGTCGATGACCACATCTTCGGTGGTCAGCGACGGAGTGGCGTGGGGCGACAGCCACTCCACCGGCGTTTGTCGGGCCTGCTGCCAGGCGGCATGGGTGTCGTCGCTGCACGCGTCTGGGTTGCCCAGCCAGTGCACGCCGACTTTCAAGCCGCGCCGCGCCAGATGGCTGGCTGCCACCAGTCCGTCGCCACCGTTGTTGCCCGGCCCGCACAGCACCCAGGCCTGGCGCGCCTGCGGCGCCACGGTGCGGGTCAGGTCGGCGATGGCCTGGCCGGCGCGCTGCATCAGGCTGGGGTGTTGGGGTTGGGTCAGCGCGGCCTGCTCGATGCTGCGGCTGGCTTGCGCATTCCAGAGGGGCCGTGATGTGGTGGCGTGCCAGTGAATGCGCTGCAGCATGGTGTCTCCTAAAACCGCAGGGGGCTGAAGGCCTGCATGTCGATGGCGGTGGGGCGGCCGGCCAGCATGTCGGCCAGGGCTCGGGCGCAGCCTGCCGCCAGGCTGGCGCCGTGGCTGCCGTGCGCCAGGTTGAGCCACACCCCGGGATGCCCACTGGCACCCACGGCGGGCAGCCCGTCGGGCAGGTGACCGCGCACGCCCCGCCACACCTGTACCTGCGGGGAGGAGAGGTGTGCGCCACCGGGGAACCAGTCGTTGAGCAGACGGTACATGCGTTGCAGTGTAGCGGTGTGGTGCGGGGTGCTGGCGGTGCTGTTCAGTTCCAGTCCGGCGGTGATGCGCACGCGTTGCCCCATCCGGGTGATGGTGGCCTGCTGCGCCCAGTCCATGACGCTGCCGCGCGGGGCCTGCAGGGCGTCGCGCACGGGGGCGGTCACGCTGTAGCCCCAGTTGGTCATCAGGGGTAGTTGCAGGCCCAGGGCCTGGCTGCTGAGTTGCTGGTGCGCGCCGGTGCACAGCACGATGGCATCGTGCAGGTGCAACTGCTGGGCGGTTTGCACCCCCAGTGGCTGGGTGCTGATGCGCTGGATGGGCACGCCGGTGTGGATGTGCGTGCCCAGGTGTTGGGCCTGCATGCGCAGCAGGTGGGTCCACAGCCGGGGGTTGATGGACTCGCCTTGGGGGAAGTGCAGTGCGCTCAGCCAGGCGATGTCCTGACCCAGGCTGGGTTCGATGCCCAGGGCCTGCTGCGGGCTCAGCAGTTGGCAGGCAATCCCCTGTTCCTGCAACAGTGGCAGGCGCTGCTGCCAGAACTCCAGTTCCTGCGGGTTGCGCAGCAGGATCAGTGCCCCGGGGCGTTGCTCGGCAATCGATTCCGGATCCTCGCAGTCTTGCCAGCGCAGGTCTTGGCTGTAGCTGGACAGGGCCTGCAAGGCGGAGAACAGGGGATGGGTGCCCTGTTTGAGGGCTTGTTTTTCGTGCTTTTTCCACTGGCGCATCCAGCGCCAGGTGTTGCTGCCCAGAAAGGTCGAGGCCTGCAGCAGACCGCTGCCCTTTTGCAGCTGTTTCAGCGGCATGCCCACGCCGGGTGCCGACAGGCTGGGCGCCACGCACGGTGACAGCCAGCCGCCCGGGGCAAAACTGGCCTCCTCGGCGGTGGCGTTCATTTGTTCATAGACGGTGACTTGGTGCCCGTCGCGGGCGAGTTCCAAGGCCGTGGAGATGCCGGTGATACCGGCTCCCACGATGGCGATATTCATGGCGTGTCGGGCGCAATTCGTGAACCCGCGATTTTGACGCGCAATTGCAGTCGTCAAGCACCCACTTCGCAAAGAAATATCAAGTGTGGGTCAGTGGGGCTGCGGGCGGGGTGGTTGGGTGAAATATGTGGGTGGCGGATGGGGTGCAAAAGGGTGAATCCACAGCGCAGCGCTGGAGGGCGGTCTGGCTTGTGCTAAAATTTTTCGGCTTTGCAGTTGACTGTCCGGTAAAACGCTGGGCGGGGCTGTCAAAGTGAATCGCAAATCAGCTCTCTTAAGGTGTTGCCAAACCTGGAGGTTTGCAAAATCGAGCTGCATTTAAGACCCAACCTTTTGGAGAAAAAACATGTCCGTTACCATGCGCGAAATGCTGGAAGCTGGTGTCCACTTCGGTCACCAGACTCGTTTCTGGAACCCTAAGATGGCTCCGTTCATCTTCGGTCACCGCAACAAGATCCACATCATCAACCTGGAAAAGTCCCTGCCCATGCTGCAGGACGCCCAGAAGTTTGCCAAGCAACTGGCATCCAATGGCGGCACCATCCTGATGGTCGGTACCAAGCGCCAAGCCCGTGAGCTGGTGGCTGAGCAAGCCCAGCGCGCAGGCGTGCCTTACGTGGATCAGCGTTGGTTGGGCGGTATGCTGACCAACTTCAAGACCGTGAAGACGTCGATCAAGCGTCTGAAGGACATGAAGGCTCAGCAAGAAGCGGGTCTGGAGTCCCTGTCCAAGAAAGAGCAGCTGATGTTCGCTCGCGAACTGGAAAAGCTGGAGAAGGACATCGGCGGTATTCAAGACATGAACACCCTGCCTGACGCCATCTTCGTGATCGACGTGGGCTTCCACAAGATCGCTATTTCCGAAGCCAAGAAGCTGGGTATTCCATTGATCGGTGTGGTGGACTCCAACCACAATCCCGAAGGCGTGGACTACGTGATCCCCGGTAACGATGACTCGGCCAAGGCTGTGGCTCTGTACGCCCGCGCTATCGCTGACGCCATCCTGGAAGGCCGCGAAGCCCGTCTGAACGACGTGGCCAAGGTTGCTGCCGGCGAAGGCTCTGACGAGTTCGTGGAAGTGGACGAATCCGCTGCCTAAGAGCTGGCTGCGCGACTCGTCGCGATAAGAAAGCGGGGCTCACGGTAGCCCCCTTTTTTTAAGCTGAAATCCTGTAACGATTTGAACTGAATACGGAGAAACAAGATGGCTGCAATTACCGCAAGCATGGTGGCTGAACTGCGCGCGAAGACCGACGCGCCCATGATGGAATGCAAGAAGGCCCTGACCGAAGCCGATGGCGACATGGCCAAGGCCGAAGAGTTGCTGCGCGTGAAGCTGGGCACCAAGGCTGGCAAGGCCGCTTCGCGCGTGACGGCTGAAGGCGTGGTGACCTCCTTCATCGACGGCAACGTGGGTGCCCTGATCGAAGTGAACAGCGAAACCGACTTCGTGTCCAAGAACGACAGCTTCCTGGCGATGGCTGCGGCGGCGGCCCAACTGGTGGCCAAGCACAATCCCGCCAACGTGGAAGCCCTGGGCGCCGTGGCTTATGAGCAAGACGGCTTCGGCCCCACTCTGGAAGACGTGCGCAAGGGCCTGATCGGCAAGATCGGTGAAAACATGTCCTTCCGCCGCTTCAAGCGTTTCGAAGGCAACCTGGCTTCGTACGTGCACGGCTCGCGCATCGGCGTGATCGTGGAATTCGAAGGCGATGCTGCTGCTGCCAAGGATGTGGCGATGCATGTGGCCGCCATGAAGCCTGTGGCACTGACCTCCGCCGACGTGCCTGCCGAGCTGATCGAGAAGGAACGCGCTGTGGCCGAAGGCAAGGCTGCCGAATCTGGCAAGCCTGCCGAGATCGTCGCCAAGATGGTCGAAGGCTCGGTGCAGAAGTACCTGAAGGAAGTGTCGCTGGCCGACCAGGTGTTCGTGAAGGCTGCCGACGGCAAGCAGACCGTGGCACAGATGCTGAAGGCTGCGAACACTACTGTGAAGGGCTTCACCCTGTACGTGGTGGGCGAAGGCATCGAGAAGAAGGCTGACGACTTCGCTGCTGAAGTGGCTGCCCAGATGGCTGCTGCCAAGGGCGCCTGATCCCCCTCTGGCGCTGACTGCTCTCGACCGATTTCCAACCCATAACCATTTACAACACCGGAGTTACCCATGACACAAGTCCAACCAGCCCACAAACGCATCCTGCTGAAGTTGTCTGGCGAAGCACTCATGGGGGACGACCAGTTCGGCATCAACCGCGCCACCATCGAACGCATGGTGGCCGAGATTGTCGAAGTGACCAAGGTGGGTGTGCAGGTGGCGGTGGTGATCGGCGGGGGCAATATTTTCCGCGGCGTGGCGGGCGGGTCAGTGGGTATGGACCGCGCCACGGCGGATTACATGGGCATGCTGGCCACAGTGATGAATGCACTGGCGCTGGCCGATGCCATGGACAAGCAGGGCTTGACCGCGCGCGTGATGTCGGCCATCGGCATCGAGCAGGTGGTGGAGCCTTATGTGCGCCCCAAGGCGCTGCAGTACCTGGAAGAAGGCAAGGTGGTGGTGTTTGCCGCAGGGACGGGCAATCCTTTCTTCACGACCGATACGGCTGCCGCCCTGCGTGGCGCGGAAATCGGTGCGGAAGTGGTGCTCAAGGCCACCAAGGTGGATGGTGTCTACACCGCAGATCCGATGAAGGATCCCACGGCCACCCGCTACACCAAGCTGGCATTCGACGAGGCGATTGGCCGTAACCTTGGCATCATGGATGCCACGGCTTTTGCGCTGTGTCGTGACCAGAAGCTGCCCATCCGCGTATTCTCCATCGTCAAGCCGGGCGCCTTGCTGCGCGTGGTCATGGGCGAGGATGAGGGCACATTGGTACACGCTTGATCCATTAACAGCGAGTAGAGGCCTTCCTTGTGTAAACAATGGAAGGCCATTTGCTTTCAGAGGTGATGAATATGACGATTGCTGAAATCAAGAAGAACGCCGAAACCAAGATGGGCCAGTCCCTCGAGGCTTTGAAGAACAACTTGGGGCGTATCCGTACCGGGCGTCCCAGCCCGCAGCTGCTGGATGTGATCCAGGTGGAGTACTACGGCTCCATGGTGCCGCTGTCGCAGGTGGCCAACGTGTCCCTGCTGGATGCGCGCACCCTGAGTGTGCAGCCCTGGGAAAAGAACATGGCGGCCAAGGTGGAAAAGGCCATCCGTGAAAGCGACCTGGGCCTGAATCCCGCATCGATGGGCGACCTGATCCGCGTGCCCATGCCTCCGATGAGCGAAGAGCGCCGCAAGGAAATGACCAAGCTGGCGCGCAACGAAGGCGAAGCCTCGAAGGTGGCGGTGCGCAACCTGCGTCGCGATGCGAACGAAGCGGTCAAGCGTCTGGTCAAGGACAAGGAGGCTTCCGAAGACGATCAGAAGCGCTCGGAAGCCGACATCCAGAAGATGACCGACAAGCACATTGCCGAGGTCGATGCCCTGGTCGCGGCCAAGGAACAAGACATCCTGGCGGTGTGAGAACCGGACACAGCCAGGACTGCCCATGACCTTTTCTTCTGCAGTGCCGCGCCATGTGGCGGTCGTGATGGACGGCAATGGCCGTTGGGCCAAGAAACGGTTTTTGCCGCGTCTGGCCGGGCACAAGCAGGGGCTGGAGTCGCTGCGCCGCTGCGTGCGCCACTGCATTGAGCGTGGCGTGCGGGTGCTGACGGTGTTTGCCTTTTCTTCCGAGAACTGGAACCGTCCTGCGGAGGAGGTTTCGGGCCTGATGAACCTCCTGGCCGGGGCCCTGGCGCGCGAGGTGCCCAGCCTGCACCAGGAAGGGGTGCAGCTGCATTTTGTCGGCGAGCGCAGCAGCTTGTCGGACAAGGTGGTGGCGGGCTTCCTGCAGGCAGAAGCCTTGACGGCCAGCAATGACCGTCTGGTGCTGAATGTCTGCTTCAACTATGGCGGGCGCTGGGACATCGCCCAGGCCGCCGCCGGCTTGGCTGCGCAAGGCATCGCCATCACCGAAAGCAGTCTGGGTGCTGCCCTGGCCATGGCCCATATGCCAGACCCGGACTTGCTGATCCGCACCGGGGGCGAATACCGCATCAGCAATTTCCTGCTGTGGCAGGCCGCATACTCGGAGCTGTATTTCAGCCCTGCCCTGTGGCCCGATTTTGACGCGGCGGAACTGGATGCCGCGATCGCCGAATATGCACGCCGGGAGCGTCGCTTCGGCCAAACTTCTGAACAAATAAATCAGTCATCCGAGCAGCGATTGACTGTCTGAAGGGAGACCGTCCCATGCTCAAGCAGCGAGTCATCACTGCCATCCTCTTGCTGGCCATTTTGTTGCCGGCCCTGTTTCACCCGAATGTGTGGCCGTTCAACCTGCTGGTGCTGGTGCTCGTAACGACTGGGGGCTGGGAGTGGGGGCGCCTGAATGGCTTGCAGCCGCTGGGGGCGGTGGCGACGGCCGTGGTGGCGGCGTTGCTGTGCGTGGCGACCTGGCAGATGGGGTGGTTGGCGCAGCCGCACCCTGTGCTGTGGCTGCTGGCCGGCACGGCCTGGGTGCTGGGCAGCGCCTGCCTGGTGAAGGCTGGCGTGCCGGGCTGGGCGAAGATTCCTTTGATCGTGCGCTGGTGTGCCGGCGTTCTGGCCCTGTGGGTGGCGGGACTGGCCATGGTGCAGGCGCGCCAGATGGGTGTGAATTTTCTGCTTTCCATCCTGGTGCTGGTCTGGGTGGCGGATGTGTTTGCCTATTTTGCCGGCCGGGCGCTGGGGCTGCGCTTCACGAAGGTGAAGCTGGCGCCTGCCATCAGTCCCGGCAAGAGCTGGGAGGGCGCCTGGGGCGGTGCTCTGGGCGTGGTGGCGCTGGCCTTTGTCTGGGTGGTGCTGGACCGTGCCAACCAGGTGCAGGCGCTGAGTTTTTACAGCCGCGTGTTTGACCGCGGCTGGTGGCTGCTGTTGCTAGCGGCCCTGTTCATGGCGGCCATGAGTGTGGTGGGGGATCTGGTGGAGTCTTTGATCAAGCGCAGCGCTGGGGTCAAAGATAGCAGCCAACTGCTGCCAGGGCATGGTGGGGTGCTGGACCGCATTGATGCGCTGCTGCCGACCCTGCCTCTGGCCATGATGCTGACTTCTTTGGTGCAGTGATGAAACAACGTTTGACGGTGCTGGGCTCCACGGGCTCGATTGGTACGAATACGCTGGATGTGGTGCGCCGCCACCCGCAGCAGTACGAAGTGTTTGCGCTCAGTGCCTCGACGCAGGTGGAGCTGATGCTGGCCCAGTGCGCCGAATTCCGGCCGCGCTATGCCGTGATGGCCAGTGCCCCGCATGCGGGGCAGCTGGCGCAGGATTTGAAGTCCAATGGCCTTTCAACGCAGGTGCTGCAAGAGCAGGATGCTCTGGAACAGATAGCATCTCACCCCGAAGTCGATGTGGTCATGGGGGCGATCGTGGGGGCTGCGGGTCTGTCGCCCTGCCTGGCGGCCGCTCAATCGGGCAAGCGCCTGCTGCTGGCGAACAAGGAAGCGCTGGTGGTCGGGGGCGCCCTGTTCATGGACACCGTGCAGCAGAACGCATGCACGCTGCTGCCGATCGACAGTGAGCACTCGGCGATCTTCCAGTGCCTGCCCGAAGATCGCAGCACCTGGTCCACACGCATTGACAGCCTGTTGCTCACCGCATCCGGTGGGCCCTTCCGCCAGCGCGATCCCGCCACACTGGCCGAGATCACGCCAGCACAGGCTTGCAACCATCCCAATTTCTCCATGGGGCGCAAGATCTCGGTGGACTCGGCCACCATGATGAATAAGGCCCTGGAGGTGATTGAAGCCCGCTGGCTGTTTGATGTGGTCCCCGAAAAGATCAAGGTGGTCATTCACCCGCAGCAGATCATCCACTCCATGGTGCAGTTCAAGGATGCATCTATCCTGGCGCAACTGGGCACGCCGGACATGCGGGTGCCGATTGCCTGTGGTCTGGCCTGGCCGGAGCGCATCGAAAGTGGCGTGGCGCCCCTGGACTTCACGGCATTGGCAGGCTTGACCTTTGAGGAGGCGGATGCGCACCGTTTTCCCGGCCTGCATTTGTCGTGGCAGGCGCTCAACGCGCCGGAGGGCACCACGGCCGTGCTCAATGCAGCCAACGAGGTGGCCGTGGCGGCTTTCCTGGCCGGGCAGCTGCGTTTTGATCGTATTCATGCCGTGAACCTGGAAACCTTGGGAACTTTGACGCCCTCGCAGCCCCGAAACGTGGGGGATCTGCTGGCATTGAATGATGAGGCGCGCAGCGTGGCTGCAGGCGTGCTGGAGCGTTTTGCGGCGTGATCGTGTGCGACTGCTACGGAGGATAAAGACTGCATGCTGACCTTGGTTGCCTTCATCGTTGCTCTGGGGCTGCTGATCGCCATCCATGAGTACGGCCACTACCGTGTGGCCGTGGCCTGTGGCGTCAAGGTGCTGCGCTTTTCCATCGGCATGGGCAAACCGCTCCTGCGGTGGAAGCGCCCTGGCTCGGACACCGAGTTTGTGATCGCCGTCCTGCCGCTGGGCGGTTATGTGCGCATGTTGGACGAGCGTGAGGGTGCGGTCCCCGCTGAGCAGTTGCACCAGGCGTTCAATCGCCAGCCTTTGCGCAAGAGGGCGGCGATTGTGGCCGCAGGGCCGCTGGCCAACCTGTTGTTGGCTGTGGCGCTCTACAGCGTGGTGAACTGGGTCGGTGTGGAGCAGCCCAAGGCGATCGTCTCCGCGCCGGAGGCCGGGTCACTGGCGCGTGCCGCGGGTCTGCAGGGAGGGGAGTGGATCCAGTCGGTGCAACTGGGTCAGGCTCCTGCACAGGCGGTGGAATCGTTCGAGGATTTGCGCTGGCAATTGACACAGGCGGCCTTGAATGCCCAGGACATTCGGCTTTTCTGGCGCGATACGCGCAGCGGCCGGCAGGGTGAGGGTGTACTCAAGCTGGCCGATCTGGGCAGTGCAGCGCTGGATCAAAGCATGCTGACAGCGATCGGGATTACTGCGCCCTGGACGCCGCCGGTGGTCGGGGCGGTCATGGCCAATATGCCGGCCGCCCGGGCGGGTCTGCAGGCGGGCGACGTGGTGCAGACGGTCAATGGCCAGCCTGTGGTGGATGGGGCACAGTTGCGCAGCCTGATTCGCAACGCCGCGCAGAACCCGCCTGTGGCGCAGGCCTGGGTGGTGGAGCGTCAGTCCCGTTTACAGACGCTGGAGGTCGTGCCCGAGCTGGCAACGACCGAGCAAGGTCAGATTGGTCGCATTGGTGCCTATATCGGTGGCATGCCCGCAATGGTGACGGTGCGCAAAGGCGCCTTAGATGGTGTGGTTGCTGGCGTGGTAAGGACTTGGGATGTCTCGGTCCTCAGCTTGCAAATGATGGGCAAGATGCTGGTGGGCGAGGCATCGTTGAAAAATCTCAGCGGGCCTCTGACCATTGCCGATTACGCCGGCAAATCGGCCAGCCTGGGCTGGATTCAGTATGTCTTGTTCCTTGCGCTCATCAGCGTGAGCCTGGGTGTGCTGAATCTGTTGCCGCTTCCTGTTCTGGATGGCGGGCACCTGATGTATTATCTTTGGGAAGGTGTCACAGGGCATCCCGTCAACGATGTATGGATGGAGCGTCTTCAGCGGGTGGGCATTAGCCTGTTGCTTGTGATGATGTCCATTGCTTTATTTAACGATATCAGCCGCATTTGGGGCTAAATCACCGCTCCTTTTCAATGCTGGCGCCTGCTTCTCACATGAAACTCCCGTTTAATCGATTTGGCGCGCGCACTGCCACGGCGGTTGCTGCGCTGCTCTGTTTGGCCCAAGGGGCTTGGGCTCTCGAGCCGTTCAAGGTCCAGGACATCCGCGTCGAAGGCCTGCAGCGTGTCGAAGCAGGTACCGTGTTCGCCTCCATGCCTTTGCGTGTTGGCGATGAATACAACGACGACAAGGGGGCCGCTGCGATTCGCTCGCTGTTTGCCTTGGGGCTTTTTAAAGACGTCCGCTTGGAAGCCAATGGCAACGTCTTGGTGGTGGTGGTGGAAGAGCGCCCCACGATTGCCGGCGTGGACTTTGTCGGTACCAAAGAGTTCGACAAGGAAGCGTTGCAGAAGGCGATGCGGGATGTGGGCCTGGCAGAAGGTCGTCCTTTCGATAAGGCCCTGGCCGATCGCGCCGAGCAGGAGCTCAAGCGCCAGTACATCAACCGCAGCCTGTATGGTGCGGAGGTCGTGACCACCGTCACACCGATTGAGCGCAACCGGGTCAACCTGACGTTCTCGGTGACCGAAGGCGAGGCCGCGAAGATCAACGACATTCGCATCGTCGGCAACCAAGCGTTCAGCGAATCCACCCTCAAGAAGCAGTTCGACCAGGACACGGGCGGCTGGCTGAGCTGGTATACCAAGTCTGACCGCTATGCGCGCAGCAAGCTAAATGCGGACCTGGAAACCTTGCGTTCCTATTACCTGCAGCGCGGTTACCTCGATTTCCGGATTGAGTCTACGCAGGTGGCGATTTCGCCCGACAAGCAAAAAATCTCCTTGGTGGTCAACATCCACGAAGGTGAAAAATTCGTGGTCTCTGGCGTGCAACTGGAAGGCAACTACCTTGAGCGCGAGGACGAGTTCAAGGCCTTGGTGAAAATTCGCCCGGGTCAGCCTTACAATGCCGATTTGGTAACAGAAACCACCAAGGCTTTCTCGGACCACTTCAGCAAGTTTGGCTTCGCGTTTGCGCGTGTCGAAGCAGTGCCTGAAATCGATCGTGAACACAATCGTGTCGCTTTTGTGCTGCGTGCAGAACCGTCGCGCCGTGCGTATGTGCGACGCATTCAGGTGTCTGGCAACGATCGCACCCGCGACGAAGTGATTCGCCGCGAATTCCGCCAGTTTGAGTCCTCGTGGTACGACGGCGACAAGATCAAGCTTTCGCGTGATCGCGTAGACCGTTTGGGCTTTTTCACGGAAGTCGGGGTGGATACCCAGGAAGTGCCAGGAGCCCCTGACCAGGTGGATCTGGTCGTCAGCGTGAAAGAGAAGCCGACCGGGGCGGTCACGCTGGGTGCGGGTTTCTCGAGCGCGGAAAAAGTCTCTCTGACCTTCGGTATCAAGCAAGAAAATGCGTTTGGCTCGGGCAACTATCTGGGCTTGGATGTGAATACCAGCAAGTACAACCGTACGCTGGTGGTGAGCACGACCGATCCATATTTCACTCAGGACGGTATTTCGCGCACCGTTGATGCCTACTACCGTACTTCCCGTCCCTATTCGTATGTTTACGATGGGCGCGAGGTGAATACCGACGATATGTACAAGATCGTGTCCAAGGGCGCGTCTGTGCGTTTTGGCGTGCCTTTCAGCGAGCAGGATACGGTCTACTTTGGTCTTGGCTTCGAGCAGACCTCGATCAAGCGTGGTGTTTACATGCCATCGCAGTACGAGCCCTATACGGGCAAGAGCAATACGGCCATTCCGCTGACTTTGGGTTGGGGGCGTGACTCGCGTGACAGCGCTTTGGCACCGAATTCCGGTCGCTATCAGCGCTTCAACGCCGAGTGGTCGGCGGCTGGTGATCTGAATTACGTCAAGGCCAATTACCAGTTCCAGCAATACATCCCGGTGACCAAGGCTATCACTTTCGCAGCGAATGCTGAGTTGGGCTGGGGTAAGGGGCTGGGCGGCAAAGATTTCCCCATCTTCAAGAACTTCTACGCAGGCGGCTTGGGCTCTGTGCGTGGCTTTGAGCAGGGCAGCCTCGGTCCCCGTTCAAGCACCTTTGTGGGGCCTGATGGCACCCCTACCGCCTATGCGTCTGGTAACTACTCTTACCTGGGCGGGGCCAAAAAAGCTGTGATGAACTTCGAGTTGATCGCACCATTCCCAGGCGCGGGCAATGACAAGACCCTGCGTTGGTTCACCTTTGTTGATGTGGGTAATGTTTACGGTGAAAATGACCCCATTCGATTCAGCGACATGCGCGCTTCTGTGGGTATCGGTTTGAGCTGGATTTCACCATTGGGTCCATTGCGACTGGCGTGGGCCAACCCTATCCGCAAGCAACCGGGTGATGAGTTGCAAAAGCTTCAATTTCAAATTGGAACGTCTTTCTGATGAAAAACATGTATCGCACACTGGCAGTTTCTGCCTTGCTGGGTAGCCTGGCACTGACTGCTTACGCACAAGACTTCAAGGCAGGTTTTGTGAATACGGATCGCATCTTCCGCGAGGCCAATTCTGCCAAGGCTGCGCAGGGCAAGCTGGAGCAGGAATTCTCCAAACGGGAGCGTGAACTCGTTGCCACTGGCAAGGCCTTGAAGACAGCATCGGAAGCGTTTGAGCGCGATGCTCCCACGTTGTCGGAAAGCCAGCGTGTTTCCAAGCAGCGTGAGCTGGTGGAACGCGATCGTGACTTCCAGCGCAAGAACCGCGAGTTTCAAGAAGATCTGAACGCCCGCAAGAACGAAGAGTTGGCGCGCGTGCTGGAGCAGGCCAATCGCGTGGTGCAGCAGGTTGCTGAGGCTGAAAAGTACGATGTGATCCTGCAAGAAGCCGTGTACGTGAACCCTAAGCACGACATCACAGACAAGGTGATCAAGGCCTTGAACAATTCCGGCAAGTAATCTTCTTGGACATCAAGGTGATGGTTCAGCTGGGACAGATCGTTGATGCCTTGGGGGGGGAGTTGGTGGGAGGAGGTCGGGACATCGTGATTTCCCGGATTTCACCCCTGGAAACAGCGCAAGCAGATTCCATCAGCTTCCTCAGCAATCCTCGGTATGCAACGCAAATGGCCGCCTCCAGGGCGGCCTGTGTCGTTGTGGCGCCTGCCATGCGTGAGCTTGCAGCAAAGCGTGGTGCGTGTATCGTGGCGGCCAATCCGTATGTGTACTTTGCCAAGCTGACCCAGTTCTGGAAGATGCAGCAGCAGGGCGTGCGGCCGGTGGGTGTGCATCCTTCGGCGGTGGTTGATCCGACCGCAGAAATCGCCCCAGATGCCTATATCGGGGCGCTGTGTGTGGTCGGGGCAGGTGTGCGTATCGGTGCCGCGACGGTGCTGCGTTCGCGCATCACCGTGAGTGATGGCTGTGAGATTGGTGAACGTTGCTTGTTGCACCCCGGTGTGGTCATCGGTGCCGATGGTTTCGGTTTTGCCAATGAGGCCGGGCAGTGGATCAAGATCGAGCAACTGGGCAAGGTGCGCATCGGTAACGATGTTGAAATCGGCGCCAATACCTGTATTGATCGGGGCGCTTTGGACGATACGGTCATCGAAGATGGCGTCAAGCTCGATAATCTGGTCCAGATCGCCCACAACGTGCACGTGGGTGCGCACTCGGTGATCGCCGGCAATGCCGGAGTGGCTGGAAGTGCACGCATCGGGCAGGGATGTTCGATCGGTGGCGCGGCCAACATCTTGGGGCATTTGACGATTGCGGACGGAACCAGTATTTCGCCCACGTCCATGGTGACCCGCTCCATTCGCCAACCAGGCTTGTACACTGGAATCTTTCCATTGCAGACAAACGAGCAGTGGGAAAAGAACGCTGCGTCTTTAAAGCAACTGCATGTGCTGAGAGAGCGCATCAAAAAGCTGGAGAGCGCGCTTGAAGGCGCCAAACAGCAATAACGGAAATTCATAATGGATATTCACGCAATTCTCAAGCAACTCCCCCACCGCTACCCTTTCTTGCTGGTGGATCGGGTGGTTGAACTTGAGAGTAACAAGCGCATCCGCGCGATCAAAAACGTTACTTTCAACGAGCCTTATTTCATGGGGCACTTCCCAGGCCGTCCCGTGATGCCGGGTGTGCTGATGCTGGAAGCGCTGGCCCAGGCCGCAGGCTTGTTGGCGTTTGATGCCATGGGCCAGGTGCCCGACGAAAACAATATCTACTACTTCGTGGGGATTGATTCGGCCCGTTTCAAGCGTCCCGTGGAGCCCGGGGATCAACTGATCCTGGAAGCTTCCATCGACCGTGTCCGTGGTGGCATCTGGAAGTTCAAGGGTGTGGCGCGCGTGGGCGAAGAAGTCGCCTGCGAGGCAGAGCTGATGTGCACCATGCGTTACGTGGGCCCTGAAAAGCAGGCCTGATGAGCGAGAACATCCATCCCACCGCGATCGTGCATGAGGGCGCTTTGCTGCACCCTTCTGTGACTGTGGGGGCCTACAGCGTCATCGGCGCCCATGTGAAGGTGGGGGCCGGTACGCGCATTGGCCCGCATTGCGTGATCGAGGGGCACACCACCATCGGTGAAGATAACCAGATTTTCCAGTTCGCATCGTTGGGCGCGCAGCCGCAGGACAAGAAGTACGCGGGCGAGCCGACCGAGCTGGTGATTGGCGATCGCAACACCATCCGCGAGTTCTGTACCTTCAACACCGGCACCAGCCAGGATGCAGGCGTCACCCGCGTGGGGAACGACAACTGGATCATGGCCTATGTCCATATCGCGCACGATTGCGCGGTGGGCAGTCACACCATCCTGGCCAACAACGCCACCTTGGCGGGTCATGTGCATGTGGGTGACTGGGTGATTCTGGGGGGGCTGACCGGTGTGCACCAGTTCGTGAAGATCGGCGCCCACGCCATGGCGGGCTTTGCCAGCCGTGTGGCCCAGGATGTCCCGCCCTTCATGATGATCGAAGGCAACCCCCTGGCGGTGCGCGGCTTCAACATCGAAGGTTTGCGTCGCCGTGGCTTTACGCCCGAACGGCTGAAGGCGGTCAAGCAAATGCACCGCCTGTTGTATCGCCAGGGCCTGACCCTGGAAGACGCGGTCCAGGCGATTGCAGCACTGGTGATCGAGATGCCTGAGGCGGCCCAGGATATTGCGCTCATGCAGTCTTTCTTGACTGCTTCGACACGAGGAATTGCGCGTTAAGGCCATGTCTGTCAAAGATACACAGCAACCCCGTGTTGCCATGGTGGCCGGCGAGACGTCAGGAGACTTGCTCGCCGGTTTGCTTTTGGATGGTCTGCAGCGCCAGTGGCCGCAGGTGCAGGCCCTGGGCATTGGCGGGCCCCACATGCAGCAGCGCGGTTTTGAGGAGTTGTGGCCCAGTGAGCGGCTGGCCGTGCATGGCTACAGCTTTGAGGTGCTGATGCGTCTGTGGGACATCCTGTCCATCCGCCGGCAGCTGCGTGCGCGTTTGCTGCAGGACCGCCCGGACGTGTTTGTGGGGATTGATGCGCCGGATTTCAACCTGGGGTTGGAGCAGGACCTGCGTGCGGCGGGCATCAAGACGGTGCACTTTGTCTGCCCTTCCATCTGGGCCTGGCGTGCGGAGCGCGTCCACAAGATCCGGGCTGCGGCCGACCATGTGCTGTGCCTGTTTCCGTTTGAGCCGGATTTGCTGGCGCAGCATGGGATTGCGGCCACCTACGTCGGGCATCCCTTGGCACAGGTCATTCCGATGGAGCCCGACCGTGCCGCTGCGCGTGCGCGCCTTGGGCTGGTGCAGGAGCATCCGGTCCTGGCGTTGCTGCCGGGCAGCCGCCGTGCCGAGGTGCAATACATCGCCAAGCCCTTCATGCAGGCAGCGGCCCTGCTGCGACAGCAATGGCCTGATTTGCAGGTGGTGCTGCCGGCCGTGCCGGCCCTGCACGACCGGCTGGTGGCTCTGAGCCAGGAGCTGGGGGTCGCTGCGTGGCTCAAGATCGTGCGTGGCCAGTCGCACGATGTGCTGGCGGCCTGTGACTGCACCTTGATTGCCAGTGGCACGGCCACCTTGGAGGCCGCGTTGTTCAAGCGGCCCATGGTGATCTCCTACAACATGCACCCGTGCAGCTACCGTCTCATGCAGCGCAAGCAATTGCAGCCGTGGGTGGGCTTGCCCAACATCCTGTGCTCCGACTTTGTGGTGCCCGAACTGCTGCAGGACCAGGCTTCGCCGCAGGCCTTGGCACATGCCGTGGCGCAGTGGCTGGATGACAGCGCACATGCGCGCGCCAAGGTGCAGGTGGTGGAGCAGCGGTTTGCGGCCTTGCACCGCAGCCTGCACAAAGATACGACGACCTTATCCGCCCATGCCATCCAAAAAGTTCTCACTGCCTGAGCAAGGTTCCTTGCCCTGGCATGCGCCAGGCCTAGTGGCGGGGGTGGATGAAGCCGGGCGCGGTCCCCTGGCGGGGCCGGTGGTGGCCGCGGCCGTCATTCTGGACGACCTGCACCCGATTGCCGGGCTGGCCGATTCGAAGAAGCTCACGGCTTTGCGCCGCGAAAAGCTGTTCGACGAGATCCGCGCCAAGGCCTTGTGCTTTTGCATTGCCGAAGCGTCGGTGGAAGAGATCGACCGGCTCAACATCCTGCAGGCCACCTTGCTGGCGATGCAGCGGGCGGTGCATGGCCTGCGCCTGAAGCCGGCACTGGTCCAAGTCGATGGCAACCGGCTGCCGGTGCTGGAGGTGCAGGCCGAGGCGATTGTCAAGGGCGATGCCCTGGTGCAGGCCATTTCGGCCGCCTCGATCCTGGCCAAGGTCCACCGTGACCGCTGGTGCGAGGGTTTTGACCGTGAGTATCCTGGCTACGGTTTTGCCGCGCACAAAGGCTATGGCACTGCCGCGCATTTGCAGGCGCTGCGCGGCCTGGGCGCCACACCCGCCCACCGGCGCAGCTTTGCCCCGGTGGCGCAGGTGATCCATACATTCGCTGCGCGTGAAACCGCAGCCACCACGGCATGAAATTTACAGAAATCCATTCGCGTGACAACACCTTCGTCAAAGACCTGCGCCGCCTGTCGCGCGAAAGCGGTGTGTACCGCAGGCAAGGGCAGGTGTGGCTGGAGGGCGACCACCTCTGTCGCGCGGCCCTGGCGCGTGGCCTGAAACCCAGTGTGGCGGTGTTTGCGGAGTCTTTTTGGCCGCAGGTGCCCGTTGAATGGGCGCAATGCGCTTCCAAAGTTGTAGTCCTCGCGGATACCCTGTTTGCGGACATCAGCGGTCTGGAGTCACCGGCCCGCATGGGCTACCTCCTGCCTTGGTCGCCCAGTGTGACCGTGCAATCCGGTGTGCCCAGCGTGGTGTTGGATCGGGTGCAGGATGCCGGCAATGTCGGCTCCATCCTGCGCAGTGCCTCGGCCTTCGGGTTCCGGCAGGTGATTGCGCTCAAGGGCACGGCCGCGCTCTGGAGCCAGAAGGTGCTGCGGGCCGGCATGGGCGCGCACTTTGCGCTGCATCTGGTGGAAGGGGTGGAAGCCGATGCGCTGGCGCAACTGCAGGTGCCTCTGCTGGTCACCAGCTCCCACCGCGGCGATCTGATCCACCGTGCGCACCTGCCCTGGCCCTGCGCCTGGGCCATGGGGCATGAAGGCCAGGGCGTGGGGCCTGCGGTCGAGGCGCTCGCGGCCCAGTCGGTGCGGATTGCACAGCCCGGGGGCGAGGAGTCGCTGAACGTCGGTGCGGCCGCCGCGATCTGCCTGCATGCCAGCGCGGTAAGCCAGGTCTTGTAGGGGCTGGGAGAGGGGAATCCCTGGCGTGGTCAGAATGCTGCGAAAGGAAGTGGCTATAATGAGAGGCTTTTCAGCATTCTTTCCATACGCCTAGCGACGCTTTCCTCGTCATCACTGTAGATAAGCAACATGCCGCACGACGCTAGGTCGGGTGGCGCGCGCTGGGCGTAACCGTACTTAGAACCGGAGAATCCAGTGCTTTTGTCTCTTCAGGGAAGCTTCCCATCCGCCATCCTGGCGCTCGCAGACGGCACGGTCTTTGTTGGCAATTCGATTGGTGCGCAAGGCACCACAGTGGGTGAGGTGGTGTTCAACACCGCCATCACGGGCTACCAAGAAATCCTCACCGACCCCAGCTACTGCCAACAGATCGTCACGCTCACCTATCCCCACATTGGCAACTACGGCGTCAATGTCGAGGACATCGAAGCCGACCAAGTCCATGCCGCAGGCTTGATCATCAAGAACCTGCCCCTGCTGGCCAGCAACTTCCGCATGGGCGAGACCCTGTCGCAGTACCTGGTGCGCAACCAGACCGTGGCGATTGCCAACATCGACACCCGCAAGCTGACCCGCCTGCTGCGTGACAAGGGCGCACAAAATGGTGCCATCCTGGGCCTGGCCGCAGGCGAAGCGGTCACCCAGGCGCGCATCGACGAAGCCCTGGCCGCCGCCAAGGCCGCTCCCGCGATGAAGGGCCTGGATCTGGCCAAGGAGGTGACGACGGCAGCCGGCTACGACTGGTCGGAAACCGAGTGGAAGCTGGGCGAAGGCTATGGCCAGCTCGAGAACCCCAAGTTCCACGTCGTGGCCTACGACTTTGGCGTCAAGAAGAACATCCTGCGCATGCTGGCCGAGCGTGGCTGCAAGCTGACCGTGGTGCCGGCCCAGACGCCCGCCAAGGACGTGCTGGCGCTGAACCCCGATGGCGTGTTCCTGTCCAACGGCCCTGGCGACCCAGCGCCATGCGACTACGCCATCGCCGCGGCGCAAGAGATCATGGCCGCCAAGAAGCCTTTGTTCGGCATCTGCCTGGGTCACCAGATCATGGCCCTGGCCTCCGGCGCCAAGACCTTCAAGATGCAAAACAGCCACCACGGTGCCAACCACCCCGTGAAGGACCTGGATACGGGCCGCGTCAGCATCACCAGCCAGAACCACGGCTTTGCGGTGGAACTGGAAACGCTGCCGGCCAACCTGCGCGCCACGCACGTCAGCCTGTTTGACGGCACGCTGCAGGGCCTGGAGCGCACCGATGTGCCCGCCTTCTGTTTCCAGGGCCACCCCGAGGCTTCGCCCGGTCCCCACGATATCGCCTACCTGTTCGACCGCTTCACCGCGCTGATGGAGAGCCACAACAATGCCTAAGCGCACCGACCTCAAAAGCATTCTGATCATCGGCGCCGGTCCCATCGTGATCGGCCAGGCCTGTGAATTCGACTACTCCGGCGTGCAGGCCTGCAAGGCGCTGCGCGAAGAGGGGTACAAGGTCATCCTGATCAACAGCAACCCCGCCACGATCATGACCGACCCTGCCACGGCGGACGTCACCTACATCGAGCCCATCACCTGGCAGACGGTCGAGAAGATCATCGCCAAGGAACGCCCCGACGCCATCCTGCCCACCATGGGCGGCCAGACAGCGCTGAACTGCGCCCTGGACCTGTGGAAGCACGGCGTGCTGGACAAGTACCAGGTGGAGCTGATCGGCGCCAAGCCCGAAGCCATCGACAAGGCCGAAGACCGCCTGAAGTTCAAGGACGCCATGACCAAGATCGGTCTGGGCTCCGCGCGCTCCGGCATCGCCCACTCCATGGACGAGGCCTGGGAAGTGCAAAAGCGCGTCGGCTTCCCCACCGTGATCCGCCCCAGCTTCACGCTGGGTGGCACGGGCGGTGGCATTGCCTACAACGCCGAAGAATTCGAGACCATCTGCAAGCGTGGTCTGGAGGCTTCGCCCACCAACGAGCTGCTGATCGAAGAATCGCTGCTGGGCTGGAAAGAGTACGAGATGGAAGTGGTGCGCGACACCGCGGACAACTGCATCATCGTCTGCTCCATCGAGAATCTGGACCCCATGGGCGTACACACCGGTGACTCCATCACCGTAGCACCCGCCCAGACGCTGACTGACAAGGAATACCAGATCATGCGCAACGCCTCGCTGGCGGTGCTGCGTGAGATCGGTGTGGACACGGGCGGTTCCAACGTGCAGTTCTCGGTGAATCCCAAGGACGGTCGCATGATCGTCATCGAGATGAACCCCCGCGTCTCGCGTTCCTCGGCGCTGGCCTCCAAGGCCACGGGCTTCCCGATTGCCAAGATCGCGGCCAAGCTGGCCGTTGGCTTCACGCTGGACGAGCTGAAGAACGAAATCACGGGCGGTGCCACCCCCGCGTCGTTCGAGCCCACCATCGACTACGTGGTCACCAAGATCCCACGTTTCGCGTTCGAGAAGTTCCCCACGGCCGACAACCGCCTGACTACGCAGATGAAGTCCGTGGGCGAAGTGATGGCCATCGGCCGCACCTTCCAGGAATCCTTCCAGAAGGCCCTGCGCGGTCTGGAAGTGGGCGTGGACGGCATGAACGAAAAGACCCAGGACCGCGAAATCCTGGAAAAGGAACTGGGCGAGCCCGGTCCTGACCGCATCTGGTATGTGGGTGACGCGTTCGCGGCCGGTTGGTCGCTGGACGAAGTGCACGCCATCACCAAGATCGACAAGTGGTTCCTGGTGCAGATCGAAGAGATCGTCAAGATCGAGCTGGACCTGGACCAGCACTTCGAAGCCCATGGCGACAAGGCCCTGTCCCTGCTGGACGCCGCCACGCTGCGCACGCTGAAGCAAAAGGGCTTCTCCGACCGCCGCCTGGCCAAGCTGCTGCACACCACCGACAAGGCCGTGCGCGAAGCGCGCAAGGCGTTGAAGGTGCGCCCCGTGTTCAAGCGCGTGGACACCTGCGCGGCCGAATTCGCCTCCAACACGGCGTACATGTACTCCACGTACGACGAGGAGTGCGAAGCCGCACCCACGGACAAGAAGAAGATCATGGTGCTGGGCGGTGGCCCGAACCGCATCGGCCAGGGCATTGAGTTCGACTACTGCTGCGTGCACGCCGCCATGGCCATGCGCGAAGATGGTTACGAAACCATCATGGTCAACTGCAACCCCGAGACCGTGTCCACCGACTACGACACGTCCGACCGCCTGTACTTCGAGCCCCTGACGCTGGAAGACGTGCTGGAAATCGTCGATGTCGAACAGCCCGACGGCGTGATCGTGCAGTACGGCGGACAGACGCCGCTGAAGCTGGCCCTGGGCCTGGAAGCCGAAGGCGTGAAGATCATCGGCACCACACCCGACATGATCGACGCCGCCGAGGACCGCGAGCGCTTCCAGAAGCTGCTCAACGACCTGGGCCTGCGCCAGCCACCGAACGCCACGGCGCGTACCGAAGCTGAAGCGCTGGAAAAGGCCGCTGGCCTGGGCTACCCCCTGGTGGTGCGTCCTTCCTATGTGCTGGGGGGCCGTGCCATGGAAATCGTGCACGAGCAGCGCGACCTGGAGCGCTACATGCGCGAAGCCGTCAAGGTCTCCAACGACTCGCCCGTGCTGCTGGACCACTTCCTGTCCAACGCCATCGAGTGTGACGTGGACTGTGTGCGCGACGCCACCGGCGCCGTGTACATCGGCGGCGTGATGGAGCACATCGAGCAAGCCGGCGTCCACTCTGGTGACTCCGCCTGCTCGCTGCCGCCTTACTACCTCAAGGCCGACACCATCGCCGAAATCAAGCGCCAGACCGCCGCCATGGCCCAGGGCCTGAACGTGGTCGGCCTGATGAACGTGCAGTTCGCCATCAAGGAGCAGGACGGCCAGGACGTGATCTACGTGCTGGAAGTGAACCCCCGCGCCTCGCGCACCGTGCCCTTCGTCTCCAAGGCCACCGGCGTGCAGCTGGCCAAGGTGGCAGCGCGCTGCATGGCCGGCCAGACCCTGGCCAGCCAGGGCGTGACCAAGGAAATCACGCCGCCTTACTTCAGCGTCAAGGAAGCCGTGTTCCCGTTCGTGAAGTTCCCCGGTGTGGACACCATCCTCGGCCCCGAGATGAAGTCCACCGGTGAAGTCATGGGCGTGGGCAAGACCTTTGGCGAAGCCTTTGTGAAGAGCCAGATGGGTGCCGGCGTGCACCTGCCTGCCGAAGGCAAGGTCTTCCTGTCGGTGAAGAACAACGACAAGGCGCGTGCCGTGGCCGTGGCCAAGGAACTGGCAGCCATGGGCTACACCCTGTGCGCCACCCGCGGTACCGCGGCGGCGATTGCCGAAGCCGGCGTGGAGGTGCAGACCGTCAACAAGGTGGCCGAAGGTCGCCCCCACATCGTGGACATGATCAAGAACGGCGAAATCGCCCTGGTCATCAACACGGTGGAGGAGCGTCGCAACGCCATCGCCGACTCGCGCCAGATCCGTACCAGCGCGCTGCTGGCCCGTGTGACCACCTTCACCACCATCTTCGGCGCGGAAGCGGCCGTGGAAGGCATGAAGGCCATGCGCGGCAACCTGGACGTGCATTCCGTGCAAGAGCTGCACGCCCTGCTGACGCACTAAGTCACAACACGTCGGGTTTTACTGAGGGCATGCCGCTGCAAACGCGGCATAATGAGCCCCTGACCTAGGAACACCGCCGCGCGGCACACTGCGCGGCGGTTTGCTTTTGGGGCGTCCTATCCATACAGCCACGTCGATGTGGCACTCTGGACATGCCCCTGTGGCGCGACTGTGCCGATGTGCGCGTGTACGCCCAGCCGTATGTGGAGAAACTAGACATGGCAACCATTCCAATTACCAAGCGTGGTGCAGAAAAGCTCAAGGAAGAGCTGCACCGTCTCAAGACCGTCGAGCGTCCCAACATCATCCAGGCGATCGCCGAAGCGCGCGCCCAGGGTGACCTGAGCGAAAACGCCGAGTACGAGTCCGCCAAGGACCGCCAGGGCTTCATCGAAGGCCGCATCATGGAAGTCGAGGGCAAGCTGTCCGCGGCCCAGGTCATCGACCCCTCGTCGCTGGACGCCGGCGGCCGCGTGGTGTTCGGCACCACGGTGGAGCTGGAGGACGAAGACAGCGGCGCCGCCGTGACTTACCAGATCGTGGGTGAGGACGAGGCCGACATCAAGCTGGGCCTGATCAACATCTCCAGCCCCATCGCGCGCGCGCTGATCGGTAAGGAAGAGGGCGACACGGCCGTGGTGCAGGCCCCGGGCGGCGAGCGCCGCTACGAGATCGTCGCGGTCAAGTACATCTGAGCGGGTGATGGGCGGCAGCGGCCACAGCCCCGCAGCGGCAGCGCGCAGGCCCTGGTGGCTGGCCTGCCTGTGGCTGGGCACGGTCGCGGGCAGCCTGCTGGCGGTGATCGGGCTCTTCGCCACCGAGCCGAACTGGCACCGCATCACCGCGCAGCTGCAGTCGCTCAGCCTGGTGCAGACCTGGATTTCCATAGCGGCTTGCGTAGGCCTGCTGGCACTTTCCAGGCGAAAACATGCGGAAACCGAGGAAGCATGGGCGCAAGGCGCTCTGCTGATTTATGTGCTCGGCGGCCTGGTGACGGCGGTGTTGCTGCACTACGGCATCCTGCCGCAGTGGCTGGCACGTGGACACGCATGGCTGCCGCGGCTCCAGATGCTGGGCTTGCTGCTGCTGCATGGCGGCTGTGCCTGGCTGGCCTGGCGCTGCCTGTACCGCTACCGCAAGCAGGCCTGAGCCTGCCGGGTCACTGGGCGACCAATCTCTGGACCACCGCCTCGACCTCCTACCCACCGCTGGGCGCAAGCCGCAGCGGTTTTTTGAGCCTACCGTGGCAGTCCATGTCATGGGCTTGCTTCAAAAAACGCATATCGATGCGCAGAAAACTTCGTTCCCCGAGGGCGCGCAAATTTCTAGCATGACGGCATTCACTGATCCACCAGCTGTTTGCCATGACTGCCTCATCCCTTGCCACTGCGGTGGCCCCCACCCCGATCGCGGCCGAACCCCAAGCCTTTGAAGTGAAACCGACGGGCGCCGCTTTGGGTGCCGACATCGTGGGGCTGGATCTGCGCCAGCCTCTGCACCCCGCTACCGTCCACGCCCTGCAGCAGGCGTGGAACCGGCATCTGGTGCTCCGCTTTCGCGGGCAGCAGCAGCTGACGGTGCAGGATCACATCCGTTTTTCTGCCTACTTTGGCCAGCTGGACCAGCGCCCCATCGGTGCGCAGCCCCTGCATGGCAGCACCGAGGCACTGCCGCGCGAGATCGTGGTGATCTCCAACGTCGTGCAAGACGGCAAGGCCTTGGGCGGCCTGGGCGATGGCGAGTCGGTCTGGCACGCGGACATGACCTACCAGCCCGTGCCTCCCAAGGCCGCGTTGTTGCTGGCGCGTGAAATTCCGGCAGAAGGCGGTAACACCTATTTCGCCAACATGTATGCGGCGTTTGACACGCTGCCCCCCGACCTCAAGGCGCAGGCTGTGCAGCATGCATGCGTGCACGATGCCAGCCGCAACAGCGCTGGCCAGTTGCGCCTGGGTTTCAAGGACAGCACCGACCCGCGTGAGACCGTGGGCGCCGTGCACCCGCTGGCGCGCCTGAACCCCGACACCGGCAAGTACAGCCTGTATTTGGGGCGTCGCCGTGGTGCTTATGTCCGCGGGCTTGCTCTGTCAGAAAGTGAAGCCCTGCTCAACGCGCTGTGGGCACACGCCACACAGCCGCAGTTTGCATGGGCACAGCAGTGGCAGGTCGGTGACCTGGTGGCCTGGGACAACCGGGTGACCTTGCACCGCCGCGATGCCTTTGACCCCAGTGCGCGGCGCTACATGCAGCGCACCCAGGTCAGCGAATAAGCCCGCGCGCTGTTCATTCCATCCCCATCCTTGATGCAGCAACGCGGGCCGCAGCGGCCGGCGCTGGCTGCCTGCGCCCTGGTGCAGGCACCACCTTTGAAAGTCCATTTCCCATGTCGCATTCCGAAATTTCCACGTTCAATCGCCGCCAATGGCTGCAATGGTCGGCTGCCCTCACGGCCGGTACGGCGGCTCCCTGGCTCGGGGCGCAGAATGCTCCCCCCGTACCCGCCAAAGACTTTCTGGTGGATGGCAAGCATGTCACCATCGTGGTGGGCGGGCCTGCAGGTGGGGCCACCGATGGCGTGGCGCGTGTGCTGGCACAGGCATTCAGCGCGCAACTGGACCGGGAGGTGATCGTGGAAAACAAGCCTGGCGCGGGTGGCACCATTGGCTCCAAGTTCGTGTCCGTGGCCAAGAACGATGGCCACACGCTGCTGCTGGGCCACATCGGGACGAATGTGCTGTCACCGCTGATGCAAACGCCCCAGCCCTATGACCCTCGCAAGGGCTTTACGCCGATTGGGCAAATCGGCAATACGGCCTCGGTCCTCCTGGTGCCTGCGGGTGGTCCCACCAGTTTGCAAGCAGCGCTGGAGCAGTGGAAACGCAAGGGCACATTCAGCTATGCCTCCACAGGCCTTGGCTCCGGCGCCCACCTGTTGGGCCATTTGCTGGCAGACGCGGTGCAGGTGAAGGGTTTGCACGTGCCTTACCGCGGCAGTCCGTTTGCCTTGCAGGATTTGGCTGGTGGCCGCGTGGATGCCATGTTTGTGACGGCCGGAGCGATTGGTTCGTTCATTGAAGCCAAGAAGCTGGTGCCACTGGCCGTCGCCTCTGCGGCACGCAGCAGCTATTACCCGCAGCTGCCCACGCTGCGCGAGGTGGGGCTGCAGCAGGTCAGCAACGAAGGCTGGTTTGGGTTGTTTGCGTCCGCCAATGTTGCGCAGCCGATTGCCAGCGCCTGGCACGCGCACCTGCACACGGCGTTGCAGCAGCCGCAGGTGGTCAAGCAGCTGCAGGGCTTGGTTGTGGATATCGCCAGCAGCCACAGCCAAAAGGCGTATGCGCAATTCATCGACCAAGAAATCAACCATTGGACACGCGTGGTGGCGCAGCTGGGCGATGCCTTGAAGGCGGCCTGATCGGCGCTGTCGCGCCATGCCCAAAACCGCTGGGCGCAAGCCGCAGCGGTTTTTTAATGCCTCGCTGGTGGCAGGGAGGGCGGTGGCGCGCTCAGGCATGGTCTGTGCATGGAGGCGCCCTGTCCCGTGCGGCTGCACCAGCGTGCAGCGCCGGGCCGCTTTTCACCTCCGGAGCCTGTCATGCATTTTTCCCCGTCTCGCCGCACCACCTTGATCACCATGGCCGCCTGGGGCTTGGGCGCCCTCGCCACGGCCGCGCATGCGGCCCCGCTGTCCGAGATCCAGGCGCGCAAGACCCTCAACGTCGGCATCCAGACCGACTACCCGCCCTACGGCTTCATTGATGCCAGCCTCAAGCCCCAGGGCTCGGACGTGGCCACGGCCGAGCTGATCGCTAAGCAGATGGGCGTCAAGCTCAACATCGTCACGGTGACATCGCCGGCCCGCATCCCGGCGCTGCAGGCCGGCAAGGTGGACCTGATCATCTCCTCCATGGGCAAGAACCCCGAGCGCGAGAAGGTCGTGGACTTCAGCATCTCCTATGCGCCGTTCTTCTCCGGCATCTATGCCGCCAAGGGGCTGACCATCCACCAGTTCAGCGATCTGGCCGGCAAGAGCGTGGCCGTGACACGTGGCTCGCTGCAGGACGATGCGCTGACCAAGCTGGCGCCGGCCGGCACGCAGGTCAAGCGTTTCGAGGACGATACGGCCACGATTGCGTCCTTCGTCACCGGGCAAAGCCAGGTGCTGGCCCACAGCGCCGCCGTGGCCGGGCTGACCATGCAGCGCAACCCCAAGCTGGATACCGAATACAAGCTGCTGCTGACCGATGTGCCGTGCTTCATCGGCGTGGCCAAGGGCAACAAGGAGTTGCTGGACCAAGTGAACGTCATCCTGCGCACCGCCAAGGCCGATGGCAGCCTGAACGCCATCTCGCAAAAGTACCTGGGCCGGCCTTTGGGCAACCTGCCCGAGTGAGCCAGAGCCACCGCGATCCGGCCATCGAAAAGGCAGCCCGCAGGCTGCCTTTTTCGTGACCGCGTTGGACCGGGGCTCAGAGGTTGCCGACCATGTGCTCCGGCACCACCCACTGGTCGAACTGCGCGGCCGTCACATGGCCGCTGGCAATCGCGGCATCGCGCAGGCTGGTGCCCTCTTTGTGCGCTTTCTTGGCGATGTAGGCGGCCTTGTCATAGCCGATGTGGGTGTTGAGCGCAGTCACCAGCATCAGCGATCGGCCGACCAGCTCGGCAATGCGTGCGCGGTTGGGCTCGATCCCCACGGCGCAGTGGTCGTTGAAGCTGACCATGCCATCGGCCAGCAGGCGCACGCTCTGCAGGAAGTTGTGCGCCACCAGCGGGCGGAACACGTTCAGCTCGAAGTTGCCGCTGGCGCCGCCAAAGTTGATGGCCACGTCGTTGCCAAACACCTGAGCGCACAGCATGGTCATGGCTTCGGACTGGGTGGGGTTGACCTTGCCCGGCATGATGGACGAGCCGGGCTCGTTCTCGGGGATCGACAGCTCGCCCAGGCCGCTGCGTGGGCCGCTGGCTAGCCAGCGCACATCGTTGGCAATCTTCATCAGGCTGGCGGCCAGGGTCTTGAGCGCGCCATGGGCGTGCACCAGGCCGTCGCACGATGCCAGCGATTCGAACTTGTTGGGCGAGGTGACGAACGGGTAGCCGGTCAGCCGGGCCAGCTCGGTCGCCACGCCTTCGGCATAGCCCTTGGGCGCATTCAGGCCGGTGCCCACGGCGGTGCCGCCCAGGGCCAGCTCATACAGATGGGGCAGGGCGGCGCGCACATGCTTTTCGCCGTGGGCTAGCTGGGCCACCCAGCCGGAGATCTCCTGGCCCAGCGTCAGCGGCGTGGCGTCCTGCAGGTGGGTGCGGCCGATCTTGACGATGTCGGCCAAGGCCTCGCTCTTGGCCTGCAGCGTGGCACGCAGCTTGGCAATGGCCGGCAGCAGCTTCTGCTCGATGGCCGTGACCGCCGCCACATGCATGGCCGTGGGGTAGACGTCGTTGCTGGACTGGCTTTTGTTCACGTCGTCGTTCGGGTGCACCAGGCGCGACTCGCCGCGCTCGCCGCCCAGCAGCTCGCTGGCGCGGTTGGCCAGCACCTCGTTGACGTTCATATTGGTCTGCGTGCCCGAACCGGTCTGCCACACCACCAGCGGGAATTCGCCCGGGTGCTGGCCGGCCAGCACCTCATCGGCCGCGGCGTTGATGGCCTGGGATTTCTTGGCATCCAGCAGGCCCAGGGTGCAGTTCACCGTGGCCGATGCCTTTTTCACCTGCACCAGGGCGGCAATGATTTCGCGCGGCTGCTGTTCGCCGCTGATGTCGAAGTTCTGCAGCGAACGCTGGGTCTGTGCGCCCCAGAGCTTGTCGGCCGGCACGGCAATCGGGCCGAAGGTGTCTTTTTCCAGGCGGGTGGCCGGGCTGGGGTGCGAAGGGCTGGTCATGGGGGGACTCCTTGAAGATCAACAAGGCGGCGCAGCTGGCTGGAGGCGATCTGGCTACGGGGGCCGCACAACACGCTGGCATGCGCGCGCAGCCAGCCTCAAAGCAGGCCACCATGCTAACCCAGTCAATGAAAGCCATTCTCATTGGCGTGCTTTGCTGCGGGATGCCGCGCGGCCACAGTGGTGGGTGTCGGGCTGTGAATGCAGAGCCAAATTGGCATTTGGCGCAATCTGTAAGCGCGCAGGAAGCTATGGTTTTTGAGAATCTGCAGAACCCCGTGGTCAGCGCCTGGACAGCGGCTTGCAGTAAGCTGCGGCGCCCCCCAAGTCCTCTATAAGACTTGTCGGCTTTGGCCCACCGGCTGCGGGCTTAGCGGGGATAATCAGCAGGTTTTCCGCGCGCAGCCCCTGCGCACCCACAACAGAGAAGCTTCACGATGACGACCTCCATCCGCCAGCAGGACCTGATCGACTCGATCGCAGGTGCCCTGCAGTACATCAGCTACTACCACACACCGGATTTCATCCAGCATCTGGCCCGCGCCTATGAGCGCGAGCAAAGCCCTGCGGCCAAGGATGCGATGGCGCAAATTCTGACCAACTCCAAGATGAGTGCCACCGGCCAGCGCCCCATCTGCCAGGACACCGGCATCGTCAACGTGTTCCTGAAGGTGGGCATGGACGTCAAGTGGGAAGGCTTCACCATGGGCCTGGAAGACGCCATCAACGAAGGCGTGCGCCGTGGCTACAACCACCCCGACAACACGCTGCGCGCGTCCGTGGTGGCCGACCCGCATTTCAAGCGCAAGAACACCAAGGACAACACCCCCGCCGTGATCAATGTGCAGATCGTGCCCGGCGACAAGGTGGACGTGACCGTGGCGGCCAAGGGCGGCGGCTCCGAGAACAAGTCCAAGATGATCATGATGAACCCCAGCGATTCCATCGTGGACTGGGTGTTGAAGACGGTTCCTGAAATGGGCGCAGGCTGGTGTCCCCCTGGCATGCTGGGCATCGGCATTGGCGGCACGGCGGAAAAGGCTGTCTTGCTGGCCAAGGAAAGCCTGATGGAAGACTTGAACATGTACGAGCTGCAGCAAAAGGCTGCCAGCGGTGCAGAGCTGGATGACTTGGAAAAGCTGCGTCTGGAGCTGTTCGAGAAGATCAACGCCCTGGGCATTGGTGCCCAAGGCCTGGGCGGCCTGACCACGGTGCTGGACGTCAAGATCAACATGTACCCCACGCACGCGGCTTCCAAGCCCGTGGCCATGATCCCCAACTGCGCCGCCACCCGCCACGCCCACTTCGTGATGGACGGCTCCGGCCCCGTGTACCTGGACGCGCCTTCGCTGGACAGCTGGCCCAAGATCGACTGGGCGCCGGACTACAACAAGTCCAAGCGCGTGGACCTGAACACCCTGACCAAGGAAGAGGTCGCCAGCTGGAAGCCCGGTGACACCCTGCTGCTCAACGGCAAGATGCTGACCGGCCGTGATGCCGCCCACAAGCGCATCCAGGACATGCTGGCCAAGGGCGAGCAACTGCCCGTGGACTTCACCAACCGCGTGATCTACTACGTTGGCCCCGTGGACCCCGTGCGCGACGAAGTGGTCGGCCCTGCCGGCCCCACCACGGCCACCCGCATGGACAAGTTCACCGAGATGATGCTGTCGCAGACCGGCCTGATCTCGATGATCGGCAAGTCCGAGCGTGGCCCCGTCGCCATCGAGGCCATCAAGAAGCACAAGAGCGCTTACCTGATGGCTGTGGGCGGCGCCGCCTACCTGGTGTCCAAGGCCATCAAGCAGGCCAAGGTGGTCGGCTTTGAAGACCTGGGCATGGAAGCCATCTATGAATTCGACGTGGTCGACATGCCCGTGACCGTGGCCGTGGATGCCGGCGGCACCAGCGCCCACATCACCGGCCCCGCGATCTGGAAGGAAAAGATCGCGACCGGCGAATTCAAGGGTATCGAAGTGGCCGCGGCCAAGTAAGCCTGTCTGGCTTGCTCCCTACGAACCGCCTTCGGGCGGTTTTTTCATGGGCGGGTGCTGGGGCTGTGTGGGTCGAGCATGTGGCGGCGGTGCAGGTCTGTGCCAGGCGGTCACCGGGTCGCCGCAGCGTCTGCCGATCACCATCGGCAGAGACAGTGGGGTCGCTCCTGCGTGGCGAAAGCGAGCACTGACGCGGACCGTGTGAGCCGTTGACAGCCACCACAGGCGCTTATGGGGCAGGGCGCTGTGTCTGCGCCAGTGCCTGGCGTTGCCATGCGGGCGGGCCTTGTGCTGTACGGGCGTTTTGCCGATGATGCAGGCCGCACGGGTCGCCATGCACCGTGGCCAGCCGGCCAGGGCCGCACTGCGGCCCGGTGCCCTGTTGTGAGGGGTTTGCCGTGGCGGGTCCATAGTCCGGTGCCGGCGCGCTTGCGCCAAACCCTCGTTCCTGCGCTGAAATCCGCATCCGCCAGCACTCCTGGGTGGCGCGGTGTGCCACGCACAGGGGCTGTCCCTGGTCCTCTTAACCTGTCCATGAAAAAACGCATTCTTGTCATCATGGGGCACCCCGGCACGCAGAGCTTTTGCGCCAGCCTGGCGGATGCCTATGTCCAGGGCGCCACCGACGCCGGGCATGCCGTCCAACGCATCGATGTGCGCGATCTGGTGTTCGACCCCATCTTGCATGAGGGCTACCGGCAGATCCAGGCGCTGGAGCCCGATTTGCTGGCGGCCCAGCAGGCGCTGAAGGAGGCCGACCATCTGGTGTTCATCTATCCGACCTGGTGGGGCGGTATGCCGGCCTTGCTGAAAGGCTTTTTTGACCGGGTGCTGCTGCCGGGTTTCGCGTTCAAATACCGGGCCAATTCCGTGTGGTGGGACAAGTACCTGACGGGCAAGTCGGCCCATGTCCTGACCACCATGGACACCCCGCCATGGTACTTTCGGCTCTTCTACCGCAACCCCGGCAACAACCAGATACGGCGCACCATCCTGGAGTTTTGCGGTATCCGGCCCGTACGCATCACCTGCATTGGCCGTGTGCACAATGCCCCAGCCAGCTGGACAGCCCGGTGGCTGGACAAGGCGGCCGCCTTCGGACGCCGCGCCTGAGGGAGGTCAACACAGGCCGGAGATGGCGGGATATGTCGACGGGATGGGGACCGCCGTGCGCCAGGGGCACCGCCACGGCAAGGGCGGCCGGCCCCGTGACTTTTTTTGAGAGGGAGAGGAATGCCTTTTTCGCTGGAAGAACGCCGGGCCTTGCTGGCCGTCAAGGGCGTAGGGCCCACGGTGGTGGCACGGCTGGAGCAGATGGGTTTTCAGACCCTGGCCCATCTGAGCAGGGCGAATGCCTTGGACATCACGGCCAAGGCTTCGGAGATCGTGGGGTCGAGCTGCTGGAAGAACAGCCCCCAGGCACGGGCGGCGATCCAGGCGGCGATTGCCCTGGCGCAGTCGCGCCAGGGCTCCGGGCAGTGAGGCGCGCATGGCGGTTCTGGGCATCAGCCACCTGACGTTCATCGTGCGCGATGTGGAGCGCACGGCGCGCCTGTTTGTCGAGGGACTGGGGGCGACCGAGGTCTACGACAGCCAGGGGCGCAACTTCTCGCTGTCGCGCGAAAAGTTCCTGCTGCTGGGCGGCGTGTGGCTGGCCTTCATGGAGGGCGAGCCGACGGCGCGTTCCTACCGCCATGTGGCGTTCGAGGTGGCCGAGGCCGATGTGCCCACCTATGCCGCCGCCTTGCAGGCCCTGGGGACCGAGATCCCCCCGGCACGCCCGCGTGTCGACGGCGAGGGCCTGTCGCTGTACTTCCATGACTACGACAACCACCTGTTCGAGCTGCATGCCGGCTCCCTGGCCCAGCGGCTGGCGCACTATGCGCAGTGAAGTGCGCACTGGGCAGGCCCCGGCGTGGCCGGCAGCCCGGTCGCAGGGCGCTGGCCCCGGGCCCTGCCGGGTGCTGTCACGGCTTTAAAAACAAGAGCTGTCAGCGCTTGTCCAGTCAGCGCCAGAGGCTGAAAACACCTGAAGCGCTCAATGCCGAGGGCTTCGTGCCAAGATGCGCGGTATGAGCCAAGTCTTCGCACCCTCCTGCGCCAACAACCAGGCGCCGATCCTGGCCGTGCTGCAGCACGCCTTGGCCGACCGCACCCACGTGCTGGAAATCGGCAGCGGTACCGGCCAGCACAGCGTGTACTTTGCGCCGCGCCTGCCGCACCTGGTGTGGCAGACCAGCGATCTGCCCCAGCACCACGCCAGCATCCAGGCCTGGCATGCCGCAGAGCCCGCACCCAACCTGCGCGCACCGCTGGTGCTGGAGATCGGCGGTGCCACCGCTTGGCCACAGACGGATGACGGCCCCTTCGACGCCGTCTTCACCAGCAACACCTTGCACATCATGGGCTGGCCGCAGGTGCAGCAGCTGCTGGCGCTGGTGGGGCTGCAACTGCCACCCGGCGGGGTGCTGGCGGTGTACGGGCCGTTCAACTATGGCGGGCGTTACACCAGCGACAGCAACCGTGCCTTCGATGCCAGCCTGCGCGCACGCGATGCGGCCAGCGGCCTGCGTGACCAGGAGGCCGTGGTAGCGCAGGCACAGCAGCAGGGGTTGCTGTTGCGCGATGACCACGCCATGCCGGCCAACAACCGCACCTTGGTGTTTGAGAAGCACGCTTGATAGGTATTGAGCCCTTGTCCAGTCTGCGCCAGATGCTCTGAATCCAGCAGCGCTGGCAGGGCCGAGGGGCCTGGCAATTGTGATCAGTGGTAAATACCGTGCGTTGGCGCAGGCCTGCCCCTAAGATGCGAGCCTACAGGGGTCGGGACGTTGTCTGACAGCGCCCAGCCGGCCTGTGCAGGGATGGCACAAGGAGACGGGGATGGGAGTGACAACCACAATCAGGGTCGGGGTGGGGCTTTTGTTGGGCGCGGCGGTGCTGGCGCAGGCCCACACGCTGGAGCCTTTGCCCGCCGGCGTTTCCGCCGGGCAGGTGCTGGTACCGCAAGGGGTGTATGCCCACATCGATACGCGGCAGACCCAGGAAATGCTGCAGACCCTGACCCAGGGCAGCGCGGAGCAGCAGCAGGCGGCGCTGGAGCGCGTGCGTGCCGCGCCCGAGCGTTTCCAGCCCCCGGTGCTGTACGCGATGTCGCAGGTCTTGTTCAAGGCCAAGCTCTACCACGAGGCCGCGTTCTGGTTCTATGCCGGCCAGCTGCGTGCACGCTTCGATGTCAACCGTAGTACCGACCCCACGACCCGGCAGGCGGTCGATGCCTTGAACCAGACCTACGGCGCACCGATCAACCGCTATCTGTTCCAGGACCTGGACCGGGCCTTGGACCTGATCGCGAACGTTGTGGCCTGGGACCGCAAGACCCCCTACGACTACGATCCGCACTGGATCAACCTGCATGGCATGCAGGCCGTGCAGGCCGCGCGCGATCCGCAGTCGGCCGGGGCACGCACCGCGGCATCGCTGAGCCAGCCCCCCTCGGAGTGGGCAGCAATTGCCGAAAGAACGCGGGCCAAGTATTTCAAGAGCTTCCAGGACGCGATCACCGGCATGCAGGACAAGCTGCCGCTCAGCCCGCCGGCGCAGCCGTCCAGGTAAGGGCTGTTGGTGTCGACATCGGGCCGCTGGCAGCGGTGGTTGTGGCCGCCCGGGACGGTGTTGGCCAAAAAAATCTGGATCAGCTGGGTGCTGTTGGTCATGCTGGGGGCGCTGGTGCCTTTGCTGCTGTGGCGCAGCTTTGTGCCCAGTGCCGATGCCATGCGCGGGGCACTGTATCTGTCGCTGGCCCTGCTGCCGGTGCATGGCCTGTGGCTGCGGCGCCTGCGGGCACGCGGCGCCTGGGCGCCGTCTGGCCCCTGGCTGACCTATGGACCGGTCAAGCGCTGGGCCATGGGCGTGCTGGTGCTGGTGTTCTGTGCCGCCATCTTGTGGATCGACCTGGCCATCACCCTGCCCAGTCTGTACACGCGGTGGTGGGGCATGCCCAGCCAGCAGGCCACGCAGGTGCAGCCCCACCGCAGCAGCGCCAAGCACAGCTGCCGCCACCAGCTGAAGATCGAGGGCATCCGGTTTCCGCTGTTCGAGTTCTGCATCGACGCCGAGCAGTTGGCGCAGTGGCCCGCCCAGCCCCTGCCGGCCACCGTGCTGCTGCGGCGTTCTGCCCTGGGCATGGAAGTGCTGGGCCTGCGCCTGGTGCGGCCGGCGCCCCCATCCACTGATGACCCCGAGCCGGGGAACCCGCAGGCCGCGGCAGCACTCCAACCCCCTTTGCCGACACCATCCTTGCAGGGAGCACCATGACACACGACGAAATCCGCGCCACCTTGACCTTGTGCCTGCTGGCCTCATTTGCCGATGGCGAAAAACACGAGCGCGAGCGCGAGCAGATCCGCCAGGTGGCCGAAGGCCTGGCGGGCGCACAGGGCGTCAACCTGCCCGGCCTGTACCAGGAGGTGCTGCTGCGCCGCGTGGACCTGGCCTCGGCCGCGGCGCGCCTGACCAGCCGCGAGGCCCGGCAACTGGCCTATGAAATGGCGGTGTGCGTGTGCGACGCCGACGGCCACACCAGCCCCAAGGAAGATGCATTTCTGGCCCAGCTGCGCCAGGCCTTGGGCCTGGCCGGCGCTGGCGCTGCGACCCAGGCGGTATCCATCGCTCCTGCAACCGTAGCTGCTGGCGCAGCTGTGGCGGGCGTTGGTGCCGGCTTTGATGCCCAGGCCCGTGCCGTGGCCGATGCCCCGTTGCAGGCCGCCGCCCCCGAGGCCGGCATCCAGCTGCCCGCCGGGGCCAGCGTGCCGCATCCGGCGGCGGTTGACGCCCTGCCCAGCACGGCGGCACAACGCCGCCCCGGCGCGCTGCCGGCCGCCGAGATGGACAGCAAGATCCTCAAGGCCGCCATCCTGAACGGCGCCATCGAGCTGCTGCCCGAGAACCTGTCCACCCTGGCCATCATTCCGCTGCAGATGCGTCTGGTCTACCAGATCGGCCAGAGCTATGGCTACGAGCTGGACCGTGGTCACATCAAGGACCTGCTGGCCGCGCTGGGCGTGGGCCTGACCTCGCAGTACCTGGAGGAGGCAGGGCGCAAGCTGCTGGGGGGCCTGCTGGGCAAGGCGGGCAAGGGCATCTTCGGGGGCCTGGGCAAGCAGGCGGTCAGCAGCGGCATGAGCTTTGCCAGCACCTATGCCCTGGGGCATGTGGCCAACCAGTACTACGCGGGCGGGCGCCAGCTGTCGACCGACATGCTCAAGGACGCCTACCAGCACGTGATGCAGGATGGCCGCCAGCTGCAGGCCCGCTACCTGCCGCAGATGCAGGACACCGCACGCGGGCTGAACACGGCCAAGATCCTGTCCATGGTGCGCGGCGGCGGCGTCTGATTCGGCGCTGGCATGCCCTAGTCCTGCAGCGCGCTGGCGGCGTGCCGCTGTGCCGGGGCGGCCGCTAGCGCCACCACCCGGGGCAGGGGGGCGGCGTGCAGGCCCAGGCTGTGCGGCCCCGTGGCGGTCTGCGGGGGCCGTGCGGCTGGTGCAGCCGGTGTCGCCGCCGGCGTTTGCGGCACGGCCTGACCGGCCGTGTGCGGATGCACCTTGAAACGCTGCACCAGGGTGCGCAACTGCTCGGACTGCTCGCGCAGGCTGTGCGCGGCGGCGGCACTTTCTTCGACCAGGGCGGCGTTCTGCTGGGTCATCTGGTCCAGGGCGCCGACGGCCTCGTTCACCTGGGCCACGCCATCGCGCTGCTCGGCCGCGTTGGTGTTGATGGTCTGCATGACCTGGGTGACGCGCTGGATGGATTGCACCACCTCGTCCATGGTGCTGCCCGCGTCCTGCACCAGGCGCGCGCCGTCGGCCATGCGGCTGACGGAGTCCTGGATCAGCAGCTTGATTTCCTTGGCGGCGTGCGCGCTGCGCTGGGCCAGGGTGCGGACTTCGCTGGCCACCACGGCAAAGCCGCGGCCCTGCTCGCCGGCGCGCGCGGCCTCCACCGCCGCATTCAGCGCCAGGATGTTGGTCTGAAAGGCAATGCCATCGATCACGCCGATGATGTCGGCAATCTGCTGGCTGCGGCTGTGGATGTCGGTCATGGTGGTCACCACCTCGCTGACCACGGCCCCGCCGCGCTGCGCCACGCCCGAAGCCTGGTGGGCCAGTCCGGCAGCCTGCTGCGCGCTGGCGGCCGTGGCCTGCAGGGTCTGGGTGAGCTGCATCATGGCGGCAGCGGCCTGCTGCAGGTGGCTGGCCGTGACCTCGGTGCGCTGCGACAGGTCCTGGTTGCCCGAGGCGATTTCGCCGCTGGCCACCGTGATGGCATCGCCGCTGTCGCGCACGTCGTCGATCATCGCCGAGAGGCTGTGGCTCATGCGCTCCAGCGATTGCAGCAGCTGCCCGAATTCATCGTGGCGCGGCTGGTCGAAGCGGGTGCGCAGGTCGCCGGCGGCAATCTGCTCGGCCACCTGGTTGGCGGCGCGCAGGGCGCGGCGGATGCTGCCAATCAGCAGGTAGGCGCCCACGGCCACGCCCAGCAGCAGGAACACCATGTTCAGCGCGGCCGCCTTGACTACGCCCTGGCGGGCGGCACCCATGTCGGCGCGCATCTCGGCCAGGCGCTGGGCCTGTTGGTGCACATAGGCCGCCAGCGCCTGGGCGTAGGCATCGGCCGCTTGGCGGTAGCTGCTGCGCGTGGCCTGGCGTGCGGCGTCCAGCTGGCCGCTGGCCTGCAGCTGCCGCGCCTGGTCGCCCGCAGCCTGCAGTGCCTGGCGCAACTGGGCCAGCTGCTGCAAGGCGCTCTGGTCCTGGCGGTCCAGGCTGCTGGCCTGCAGGGCCTGCTGCAGGCCGTCGATGGCCTGGTGGGTGGCGGCGATGTGCGCGCCCAGGTCGGCCGCATCCTGGGCCTCGCTGCTGAGCAGCGCCGCCTGGGTGCGCACGATGTTGACCTGGGAGAGTGCGCTCCATTGCGAGGCCTGGTCCAGGCGCTGTGACAGCAGGCTGTCCTGCTGGTTGAAGCGGCGCTGGTGGGCGGCCGAGTTGTAGCCGGCATGGCCGACGATGAGGATGGCGCCCAGCACGATGCTGGCAACACCGAGCCATAGCTTCTGAGTCACACCGATGTGCTTCATTGCAGCCCCTTGGGTCTGGTCGTGGGGTGGCCGTCGCAGGGCGGGGCCACGTGATGGTTGGCGTTGCGGGGGGAGGTCGTGCCGTGCGCACGGCGCGGGTGGGCTGTGGCACCGGCAGGCTGCGCCAGGGGTGCTGGGCGGCTGCAGTGGTTAAAAAGCACGACCGTTCGAAACGCTAGTTGAAACCAGATGTGAATGCTTTCGTATTGGGACATACGCGCATTGCTGGCACCGCCGGTTGGGTGGCGAGAACGCCTGGGGCGGGGGTTGGCAAGCCCCGAAATCAAGCTTTGCGCAGCTTGTGGCGCAGACGGTTTTCGCCCGGGGATGTGCAGATAATGGGCCGCATCCCATCCCGATGCCCGCTGTGGATCCACCCATGCATTTGCGCTTTCTCGCCCCACTGCACGTCTGTCTCAAGCTTGTCCTGCGTGCCGTCTGCCTCTGTGCCGTGGTTGCAACGGCGGTGCAGGCGCAGCCCGCGAAGTCCATCACCCAGGACGAGTTGCAGGCCCGTTTGCAGGAGGCCAAGGCCCAGCCGGAACTGGGGCACAAGCTCTACACGCTGGGCCGCAAGGTGGCGGCGGTGTGTGCGAATTGCCACGCCGACCAGAACGGCAAGGCGATTCTGGAAGTGCCTTATCTGGATGGGCAGAACCCCGCCTACCTGGTCGAGCAGATCCGCCAGTTCTCCCAGGGGCTGCGCAAGAACACCTTCATGGAAGGCATCCTGAAAGCCATGAGCCGCGACGAGATGGTGGGCATGGTGCTGTTCTACGAAAAAGAGCCCCTGCCGGCGCGGCCACCCAAGGACGCGGCCCTGGTGGCCCAGGGCAAGGCCTACTTCGAACGCATCTGCGTCAACTGCCATGGCACCGACGGGCGTGGCAACGAGCGCCTGCCGCGCATCGCCGGCCAGCACACCGGCTATGTGCAGATGACGCTGACGCGTTACCGCGAAGGCAGCCGCGTGCGTTCGGACCCGAACATGGCCTTCGTGACCAAGGGCATGAGCGACCAGGACATCCGGGCCGTGGCGTCCTACCTGGCGACCATGCCCTAGCCACGGGCCTGCGTGCAGGCCCTGCCCGCCTGGCCGCAGGGGCTTGTGGCCCCGCGCTGCGGCGCGGCCGGGCACAGCGGGTGCATACTGGGCACCCATCTGATTTGTGTCCGAACTTTCCATGACTGTGGCTGCTGCGCCAATTGGCGTTTTTGACAGCGGGATCGGGGGTCTCAGCGTGCTGCAAGCGCTGCGCCACGAGTTGCCGCACGAGCATTTTGTCTACCTGGCCGACAGCGGCAACGCCCCCTACGGCGAGCGGGGCGATGCCTTTGTGCAGGCGCGCACGCACGCCATCGCGCAGTACCTGCGCGAGCGCCATGGCATCAAGGCCCTGGTGATTGCCTGCAACACCGCCACGGCGGCGGCGGTCGAGTCGCTGCGCATGGCCATGCCGGACCTGCCGTTGATCGGCGTGGAGCCGGCGATCAAGCCGGCGGCGCTGTCCAGCCAGACCCACCAGGTGGGGGTGATGGCCACGCGCGGCACTGTGGAAAGCCGGCGCTTTCACAAGCTGCTGCAGGAGCACGGCCAGGGGGTGCAGTTCCAGGTGCAGGCCTGCGATGGGCTGGCGCGTGCGATCGAGCAAAGCGCGCTGCAAGCCCCCGCTGCGGCGGATGGCGAGACTTCCGAAATTGAAGCACTGTGCGCCCGCTACACCAAGGCTTTGGGGCATTTCGGCCTGAAAACGGGTGAGATGGACACCCTGGTGCTGGGTTGCACCCACTACATCTTCATCAAGGACGAGCTGCGCGCCCTGCTGGGCCCTGATGTGCAGTTGATCGACACCGGCGCCCCCGTGGCGCGGCAGACCCGCCGCCTGCTGGCCCAGGCCGGCCACCTGCGTGCCGAGCCTGGCGAGGCCGCAGCCCTGGCGGGGGCCGAACAGATCCAGTTGATGACCACGGGCAGCCTGCCCGCCTTGCAGGCCGCCGCCGCACGTTGGCTGGCGCTGCCCGCCAGCTGCTGCGCCAGCGTGGCGGTGCCGGATTTGACCGCGCCTGTGGCGCTGTAGGCGCGCCTGCTTCGGCTGTCTTCCTGGGTTCTCAAAAAGCAGAGCTGCAAGCGCTGGCTCTATCAGCGCTGGCGAAGGTTTTTACCCTCAATCCATGCGGGCGCCAGCAGGGCCGGCTGATGACCTCGGGCAGTCTGCCCGTTGTGCAGACCGCTGCACGCGCTGGCTGGCGCTGCCGCTAGCTGTTGTACCAGCGTGGCGGTGCCGGATTTGGCCGCACCCGCCGTGCTGTAGCTGCTGGGGCCGGCTGTCTTCCTGGTTCTTAAAAAACAGAGCTGGCAGCGCTGAATCCATCATGGCTGGAGGTGGTTTTCACCCTCAATCCATGCAAGCACCAGCAGGGCCGGCGGATGACCATGGGCAGCCTGCCCTTTTTGCAGGCCGCCGCCCGCTGGCTGGCTGGCGTTGCCCGCCAGCTGCTGCGCCAGCATGGCGGTGCCGCACCTGACCGCACCCGTTGTGCTGTGGGTGCCTGCACCAGTTGCCTTAATGGGTTTTTAAAAAAGCAGAGCTACCAGCGCTTGCTGCATGCGCGCTAGAGCTGGTTTTGATTTCCAACCTCTGGGGACCTCGGCAGAGCTGACGGCCTTAGGTTCTCGAAAAGCAGAGCTGCCAGCGCAGGCTTCATCAGCGCTGGAGGTGGTTTTGACTCCCAAGCACAGTTGAAGCCGGCGGGGTCGGCCCCGGTTCACTGGGGGTGCACGCCGGGCAGGAAGTCGATACCCGTGCGCTGCACCAGCTCGGCGTAGCTGATGGGCTTGCTCACGCGGGCATCGTCGCGGTTGGCCTGCCAGTGGGCCCAGGCGCGGTTGGTGCTGGCGTCGTAGACCAGCTTGTACAGGTAGCTGGGCACGGCCACGTGGTTGTCGCCCACGGTGTCGGGCTGTCCCTCGTAGACCGGGCCGGTGATGATGAAGACATCGCCCTGGGCGCGGCTGGCGTACTGGCGCGTGTCCTTTTCAATCCGGGCCCAGGGGCCGCTGTTTTGCTTGACGGACTGGGGCACCATGTTGGCCAGCGAAAAGCTTTGCGCCATGGCCTGGGCCGTGGGCATGTCGGCCGCCGGGGCCATGTGGCCACGCGAGTAGCCGGAACCCTTGTAGTCGTTCAGCTCGGCGCGCTCGGCCCGGGGCAGGCGGGCGTCGGCAAAGAACTTGTTGGTGCGCTTTTCGTCGGCATCGTCCACCAGGGAGCGGTTCATGCGCTGGGCCACGAACATCGGGGTGCGGGTGTTGCCGTTGTGCAGGATGGCAAACGCGTCGTAGCACAGGTCGCGCAGCTTGGGCTGGGCCGCGACGGCCGGTGGCTGGCCGGCGGCAAAGAACTGTCGGCAGTCCTGAAAGCCGGCGCTGGTGGCCTGGGCCGCAGGGGCCGGGGCGGCCGATTCC
>NZ_VSWF01000095.1:0-261 GCF_009668305.1 Comamonas sp. CAH-2 | reverse complement strand
GGCCTTGACCCGTATGGCGCCCTCGCGCACCTTCACGTGGATGCAGTCCAGGTAGACGATGGGGTAGATGGCGTCCAGCGGGCGTGCCTGCCAGGCCTTGACCTCCTCACTCACAGCATCCGTCACGGATGAGATCAGGCTGGGTGAGACCTCCGTGCCGTACATCACTGTGGGGTGCGTGTGAATCGATTGCCCCCAAGATAGGTTGCTCGGTCAGCACCCTGCATGGGTGGGTGCAGCGCAAAGAAATAGATGCAGGCC
>NZ_VSWF01000094.1:0-262 GCF_009668305.1 Comamonas sp. CAH-2 | reverse complement strand
CCGGCTTCAACCTGGGCCCCTCCTCGCCCGAGCTGCAACTGGGCGTGCTGGGCACCTGCGTGACCCACATCTTCGAAATCCAGGCCGCGCTGCTGCAGGTGCCGCTGGACAGCATCAGCGTGGATGTGCGCGGCACCATTGACCCACGCGCCGGCCAGCCCGGCCACGAGGCCACGCCCATCTGGCCCCACGACATCCGCTACGAGGTGCAGGTGCAGTCCAGTGCCGATGACGCCCAGTTGCAAACCCTGTTTGACGCGGT
>NZ_VSWF01000093.1:0-307 GCF_009668305.1 Comamonas sp. CAH-2 | reverse complement strand
CCCACTCCTTCCCATCCCGAACAGGACAGTGAAACGACTTTGCGCCGATGATAGTGCGGATTCCCGTGTGAAAGTAGGTCATCGCCAGGCTCTTACAGCAAGAAACGCCCAGTCGAGCGACTGGGCGTTTTCTCTTCCCTTCAAGTGCTTGCAAAGCGCTGTTGAGGTGAAAAGAAAGCGTTAAAAGCGTTTTTGTGCTGCGAAAGCAGTGCTACAATACAAGGCTTCGCTGATCACGGCGAAGCAAGAAATCTGAAGTGATTCAGGTTTGCATCTTTAAAAAGATACAGCCGATAAGCGTGGGCGT
>NZ_VSWF01000092.1:0-407 GCF_009668305.1 Comamonas sp. CAH-2 | reverse complement strand
CAACGATCCCGAGGGCCGGCCTACCATCTTCGACCGCCTGCCGCGCCTTAAAGAAGGACGCTGGATCAATGTCGGCCGACTGGACATCAACACCACCGGCCTGCTGCTGTTCACCACGGACGGCGAGCTGGCCAATCGGCTGATGCACCCGTCCTATGAGATGGACCGCGAGTACGCCGTGCGCGTCCGTGGCGAGGTCACCGAGGAAATGCTTGAGCGCCTCAAGACCGGCGTGATGCTCGAGGACGGCCCGGCGCGCTTTACGGACATCCAGGAGGCGCCAGGCGGCGAGGGGCTCAATCATTGGTACCACTGCGTGGTGATGGAAGGACGCAACCGCGAAGTCCGGCGCTTGTGGGAGTCCCAGGGGGTTGTGGTGAGCCGGCTCAAGCGCGTGCGTTTCGGCC
>NZ_VSWF01000091.1:0-420 GCF_009668305.1 Comamonas sp. CAH-2 | reverse complement strand
CCCCAGGGGGGCTGTGGAGGCGGAGGATGCGATCGGTATGAGCCATTGCCCCCCTCCCTTCCAGCTGCCGGCGAGCAAGACTGCTGTGGGGAAAGAGTCGTCATAAACATTAGCGGGCTTCGATTCGAGACACAGCTTAAGACACTTTGTCAATTTCCAGAAACTCTTCTTGGGGACCCAAAACGCCGGATGCGGTATTTCGACCCCCTTAGAAACGAATACTTTTTTGATCGCAATAGGCCCAGTTTCGACGCCATCCTCTATTACTATCAGAGCGGCGGGCGAATCCGCCGACCTGTCAATGTACCTATCGATATCTTTTCCGAAGAGATCAGGTTTTACCAGCTGGGAGAGGAAGCCATGGAGAAATTTCGCGAGGACGAGGGGTTTCTGAGAGAAGAGGAACGCCCCCTCCCACGA
>NZ_VSWF01000090.1:0-433 GCF_009668305.1 Comamonas sp. CAH-2 | reverse complement strand
CGGCATCATCAAGGTCGGCGAAGAAATCGAAATCGTCGGTATCAAGGACACCCAGAAGACCACCTGCACGGGCGTGGAAATGTTCCGCAAGCTGCTGGACCAAGGTCAAGCTGGCGACAACGTGGGTCTGTTGCTGCGCGGCACCAAGCGTGAAGACGTGGAACGCGGCCAAGTGCTGTGCAAGCCTGGCTCCATCAAGCCCCACACCCACTTCACCGCTGAGGTGTACGTGCTGTCCAAGGACGAAGGTGGCCGTCACACGCCTTTCTTCAACAACTACCGTCCTCAGTTCTACTTCCGTACCACGGACGTGACTGGCTCCATCGAGCTGCCTGAAGGCAAGGAAATGGTGATGCCTGGCGACAACGTGTCCATCACTGTGAAGCTGATCGCTCCTATCGCTATGGAAGAAGGTCTGCGCTTCGCTATCCGT
>NZ_VSWF01000089.1:0-446 GCF_009668305.1 Comamonas sp. CAH-2 | reverse complement strand
CTTCACTAAAGACATCAAGTGGTACGTTTACGGGCCGGCGCAAGCGCCCTCCTGATTGATAGTAATAGAGAATTGCGTCAAAACTAGGTCGACTTCGGTCAAAAAAATACTCGTTTCGCAATGGGTCAAAATATCGCAGTCGGCGGGCGGGATCTCCCAAGAGAGTATCGGGAAATTGATTCAATGTTCGAAGTTGTGTTTCAAACCGAAGGCCACTCACGTTGATCACGACTCTCTCACAGAAGTCGTGGTCATGGGGAATAGGCTCGAAATGCTGAGGGCCCCCACCGAAGCCATGGCCGGCGCCACCTTCTTCGTCTTGGCTAGACAGTTTAGGCAGTGAACCGTATCCATCCAGACTATTTCGTTGGAGCTGTTGTTCTCGCAGTGCCACGGCGGCCATGGTGGCCGGATCTGACGGTTCACTAAACCAGCTCTGCTTATAT
>NZ_VSWF01000008.1:0-107284 GCF_009668305.1 Comamonas sp. CAH-2 | reverse complement strand
CTTTGCAGCCAGCCGTCAAAATTTGGTGGAGGTAAACGGGATCGAACCGATGACCTCTTGCATGCCATGCAAGCGCTCTCCCAGCTGAGCTATACCCCCTCTTGACAACACAACATTAATATGTCGCGTTGTGCAGAGCCTCGAATTATAGACAGGTTTTTAGCGGTTTTTCAAACGCGAAAGAATTTTTTCGCGACCCAGCAATTCCAGCACCGCATCCACCGAGGGTGTGTGGGCCGTACCCACGGTCAACACGCGCACCGGCATGGCCAATACGGGCATTTTCACCCCCTGGGCCTTGAGCACGTCCTTGATCGCAGCCGCAATCGCGTCCTTGTTCCAGTCCACGGTTTCCATGGCTGCCGCGAAAGCATCGAGCACCGGCACCGCCGCTTCAGTCACGTGCTTGGCGTAATCCTCAGCATTGCGGTCGACGGCGTCCACATAGAAGACCTTGGCCCAGTGGGCCAGGTCCACCAGGGTCTCGCAGCGGTCCTTGAACAAGGCAGCGATGCGCACCAGGCGATCGTCGGCATCGAGCGCTGCCTCCGACACACCGGCTTGAATCACAAAAGGCTTGACCTTGGCTGCCAGCGCCGTGTCGTCCATGGTCTTCAGGTGCTGGGCATTCACCCAGCGCAGCTTGGCTTCGTCGAACTGGCCGGCGCTGCGCCCCAGATGGTCCAGGTTGAACCATTCCAGGAACTGCTGGCGCGAGAAGATCTCGTCGTCGCCGTGGCTCCAGCCCAGGCGGGCCAAGTAGTTGACCATGGCATCGGGCAGGTAGCCTTCTTCGCGGTACTGCGTCACGGGTTTGGCGCCGTTGCGCTTGCTCATCTTCTCGCCCTGCTCGTTCAGCACGGTGGGCAGGTGGGCGAACACGGGCACGGTCGCACCCAGGGCTTCGAAGATGTGGATCTGGCGCGGGGTGTTGTTGACGTGGTCGTCGCCGCGGATCACGTGGGTGATGCGCATGTCCATGTCGTCCACACAGACGCAGAAGTTGTACGTGGGCGTGCCGTCGGGGCGGGCGATCACCAGATCGTCCAGCTCGGAGTTCTGGAACTCGATATGGCCCTTGCACTTGTCGTCCCAGCCCACCACGCCGTCCTTGGGGGTCTTGAAGCGCAGCACAGGCTTCACGCCTTCGGGGATGGCCGGCAGCACCTTGCCGGGCTCGGGGCGCCAGGTGCCGTCGTAGCGCGGCTTTTCCTTGGCGGCCATCTGCTTTTCACGCAGGGCGTCCAGCTCTTCCATGCTCATGTAGCAGGGATAGACATGGCCAGCGGCCTGCAACTGTGCCAGCACTTCCTTGTAGCGGTCCATGCGCTGCATCTGGTAGAACGGTCCCTCATCGTGGGTCAGCTCCAGCCACTGCATGCCTTCCAGGATCACATCCACGGACGCCTGGGTCGAGCGCTCCAGGTCGGTGTCCTCGATGCGCAGGATGAAGTCACCACCATTGGCGCGCGCGAAGGCCCAGGGGTACAGGGCCGAGCGGATGTTGCCCAGGTGGATGAAACCGGTGGGCGAAGGGGCAAAACGGGTACGTATTTTTTGTGTCATTGGTAGGTATCCAGTCCGCGGGACAGGTCGGCCTTGAGGTCGTCCAGGTGCTCCAACCCCACGGAAATGCGAATGAGGCCCTGGCCGATGCCGGCAGCCTGGCGCTGCTCTTCGGTCAGGCGGCCGTGCGAGGTGCTGGCCGGGTGGGTGATGGTGGTCTTCACGTCGCCCAGGTTGGCCGTAATGCTACACACCTGGGTATGGTCGACCACATGGAAAGCGTTCTTGCGCAGGGCCTCGGCGCCCTGCCCGTGCACGTCGAACGACAGCACGGCACCACCGAGGCCATTTTGCTGGCGCATGGCCAGGGCGTGCTGGGGATGGCTTTGCAGCCCCGGGTAGTACACCCGCGCCACCTGGGGATGGGCCTCGAGCCAGGTGGCCAGCTCCAGCGCGGCGGCACTTTGCGCCTTGACGCGCAAGGACAGGGTTTCCAGGCCCTTCATCACGGTCCAGGCGTTGTACGGCGCGGCATTCAGCCCGCCGCTGCGCAGGAAGGTGCCCATCACCTTGTCCACCAACGCCACCGAGCCACACACGGCCCCCACCATGGCACGGCCCTGGCCGTCCAGGAACTTGGTGCCGGAATGCACGACGATGTCGGCACCCAGCTTGGCGGGCTGCTGCAGCACGGGCGTGGCAAAGCTGTTGTCCACGGCCAGCAGCGCCCCGTGGGCATGGGCCAGCTCCGCCAGCGCGGTGATGTCGCACAGATCGGTCAGCGGATTGGTCGGGGTTTCGGCAAACAACAGGCGGGTGTTGGGCTGGATGGCAGCCTGCCACGCGGCCACATCGGTCTGTGCGACGAAGCTGGTCTCGACGCCGAAACGCGCCATTTCCGTGCCCAGCAGCTTGATGGTGGAGCCGAACATGGAGCGCGAGCAGATCACATGGTCGCCCGCCTTCAGCGTGGTCAGCGCCACCAGCAGGATGGCCGACATGCCGGTGCTGGTGGCCACGGCGCATTCCGTGCCCTCCATCGCGGCCAGGCGCTTTTCAAAGCTGGTCACCGTGGGGTTGCTGGTGCGGCTGTAGGTAAAGCCGTCTTCCTGGGCGGCAAAGCGGCGGGCCGCAGTTTCACAGTCGGGCTGCACGAAGCTGCTGGTCATGTACAGCGCCTCGCAGTGCTCGCCCCACTGGCTGCGGGGCAGCGCCTCGCGCACCGCCAATGTGTCGGGATGCAAGCCCTCGGGAAGTGTTCGATGGTTCACGGTGACGATTCCTTGTTCTTGTCGTGGCGGCAGATCCATGCCGCATGCTGCGCTTTATTCGAAAAAAGGAGCAGCTTGCGCTGATCAAACAAGCACTTCAAATATGAAATCATTTGAAATGCTTGCAGAACCTGCGCCAGCAGCTCCTCTTTTTATTGTGCACCCGGACTTATCACGCCCGGGTATTTGCTTACTGCTCCTGGGCGTTAGGCAGCGACAGGCGCGAGGTGTCTTCGGATTCTTCCTGGGCACCGGCGTTGCGGCCTTCGTTCAGCGCGGTCACCTCGGCTTCCGAGATGTCGCCCGTCACATACACGCCGTCAAAGCACGACGCCTCAAAGCCCTTGACCGCCGGGTTGATCTTGCCCACAGCCTGCTTCATCGCTTCCACGTCCTGGTAGATCAGCGCGTCGCAGCCGATGACCTGGCGGATCTCTTCCACCGTGCGGCCATGGGCCACCAGCTCGGACTTGGTGGGCATGTCGATGCCGTAGACGTTGGGGTAGCGCACGGGTGGCGCGGCCGAAGCCAGGTACACCTTGTTGGCGCCGGCATCGCGTGCCATCTGCACGATTTCCTTGGAGGTCGTGCCGCGCACGATGGAATCATCCACCAGCAGCACGTTGCGGCCCTTGAACTCGCTGCCGATGGCATTGAGCTTCTGGCGCACCGACTTCTTGCGTGCGCCCTGGCCCGGCATGATGAAGGTGCGGCCCACGTAGCGGTTCTTGACGAAGCCTTCGCGGTAGGGAATGCCCAGCAGCTGCGCCAGCTGCATGGCGCTGGGGCGGCTGGATTCGGGGATCGGGATGATGGCATCGATCTCGCTGGGCGGCACGGTGGAGATCACGCGCTTGGCCAGGGTCTCACCCATGTTCAGCCGTGCCTGGTAGACCGAGATGCCGTCCATGGTCGAGTCCGGACGCGCCAGGTAAACGTACTCGAACACGCAGGGGTGCAGCTCGCTCTTGGCCGCGCACTGCTCGGTGTGCAGTTGGCCGTCGTTGGTGATGAACACCGCCTCGCCGGGCGCAATGTCGCGCTCGAACTGGTGTAGCGTGCCTTCCAGCGCCACCGATTCGCTGGCCAGCAGGTAGGTGCCATCCGCCGACTTGCCCAGGCACAGCGGGCGGATACCAAAGGGGTCGCGGAAGGCCAGCAGGCCGTAGCCAGCAATCAGCGCGATCACGGCGTACGAGCCCTTGATGCGCTGGTGCACGGCACGCACGGCCTTGAACACCTCGTCGGGCGTCAGCGGCGCGCCACTGGTGGCACGGCCGATTTCGTGCGCCAGCACGTTGAGCAGCACTTCGGAGTCGCTCTCGGTGTTGGTGTGGCGGTGGTCGGTCTCAGCCAGTTCCTGGCGCAGCTGCTTGGCATTCGTCAGGTTGCCGTTGTGCACCATCACGATGCCAAACGGCGCATTCACGTAAAACGGCTGGGCCTCTTCCTCGCTGGCCGCATTGCCCGCGGTGGGGTAACGTACCTGGCCCAGACCCACATTGCCGGGCAGCGCCCGCATATTGCGCGTGCGAAACACGTCGCGCACCATGCCCTTGGCCTTGTGCATGAAGAACTTGCGTTCTTGCTGGGTGACGATACCGGCAGCATCCTGGCCGCGGTGCTGCAACAGCAGCAAAGCGTCATAGATCAGTTGATTCACAGGCGCGGTGCTGACTACACCAACGATTCCACACATAGTCGCGTTCCATCTATCTGCGGGATTGCTCCCGCGGTCTTTGCTTGCAGGTGGACGCCGCCATAGGCGCCACCCTCACTCATTCACGTACCCGGCAGCAGGTGGTCCCACTGCAGATCGAGCGCCGGCAGGATGCTGGCAACCGCATCGCCCAACCAGGGCGCGGCCACCGACTGCGTCCACCAGTCCTGGGTGCGCAGCGAGGTGGACACCACCACCACCGCCAGCACCAGGATCAGCACCACCGCACGCAGCAGCCCGAAAACAGCCCCCAATGTGCGGTCTACCGGACGCAGGCCTGCCACCTCGATCAATTTCTTAGCCAGCGCACTCAGCAGACCCCAGGCAAACACCGCCACCACGAACGTCAGCACAAAGCCCACGCCATAGCGCACCGTGTCGTCCCAGCTCTCGAGTGGCAGCCAGGCTGCCACGTCGGGGGCAAACAGCCGGGCGATGAAAAAGCCCGCCACCCAGCCGACCAGGGAAAACAGCTCAAACACCAGGCCCCGCCAGGCGCCCAGCAGCATGGACACCAGCAGGATGCCCAGCAACACTCCGTCCAGAACAGCCATCCGCCTGATCAGCTCCGCGTGTGCGTGATGGCCGGCATCACAAGGTCAGCACCGAAGCCGCCAGGCCCAGGCCCTTGATGCGCGCGGCGGCCTTGTCGGCGTCTCCACGCTGCTCGTAAGGCCCCACCCGCACGCGGGTGCGCTTGCCATCCTTGGTGTCCACCGTCTGGGTGTAGGTCTTCAGCCCCGAGCGCTCCAGCTTGCTGCGCACCTCGTTGGCTTTGGCCACATCGGCAAAGGCCCCGACCTGAACGATGAAGCGCCCCTGCTTGGCCGCATCGGCCTTGGGCGCCTCGGCCACAGGGCTGCGGCCCTCCAGCAGCGCACGGGCACGCTCGGCCTCGCTCGTCGCCGGTTTGGGCGCGGGCTTGGGCTCCGGCTCAGGTTTGGGGGTGGGCTTAGGCTCGGGCTTGGGCTCAGGTTTCGGTTCTGGCTTGGGCTCGGGCTTGTGTTCAGGTTTGGGCTTGGCCACTGGTTCAGGCACAGGGGCCAGACGTGGAGGCTCGGGTGGCTTGGGCATGGCCAGCGGTGCGGGCTCGTTGACCACCAGTTCTTCACCCTCGCTCAGCGCATTGCCTTGCACGGGTGCCTGGGCCACGGGCGTCTTGGCATCCGTTTGCGCCTGGCTGCCAGGCACCATCAGCGGTGCCACCTGGTTGCGGTCGGGAATCTCGATCGGCACGTCCACGGGAATGGGGCGCGGCTGGGTGTCGAACAACAGGGGAAATCCGATGACCCCCAGCACCACCAGCACCGCCGCACCAATCAGGCGGTGGCGCGCACGGCGGCGCATGTCGTCCACACTTTCAGCCTGCGCTGCGCGGGACCGCCGCATGGGCGCCTGCTCGCGTTCGTCTTTCTGACCAGGCCAACGGAATTTGAAAAGTGCCATGAAGATGCGTCGCGTAGCGGACCTTATTCGCCCAAATGTTTGGCATGCAGGCGAGGTGGCCCATCTTTCAAAACCTCACCGACCGTGTAGAACGAGCCAAAGACCACAATTCTATCAGCCGGGTCCGCGGCCTGTACGGCGGCGGTCAATGCCGCCTGCGGGCTGGTATACAAGCTGGTCGGCACCTCGCGGCGTGTGCCGCCCGCCACCATCTGCAGGGCGTTCCACTTCTGCTGCAGGTGCACAGCGCTTTCGGCGCGCTCCGTCGGCAGGTCGGTGAAATACCAGCGGTCGATCAACGGCCCCACCTTCAGCAGCATGGGCGCCAGATCCTTGTCGGCCATGGCGCCAAACACGGCATGCGTCGTCGGGTAATAGCCCATGGCATCCAGGTTGGCAGTCAGGGCCGCCACCGAGTGGGGGTTGTGCGCCACATCCAGCACCAGCGTGGGCTGGCCCGGGATGATCTGGAAGCGCCCGGGCAGCTCCACCATGGCCAGCCCCGTGCGCACGGCCTGCGCCGTCACGGGCACGCGGTCGCGCAAGGCCTCGTAGGCGGCCAGCACCCCCGAGGCATTCATCAGCTGGTTGGCACCGCGCAGTGCGGGGTAGGAAAGGCCGGCATAGCGCCGGCCACGACCGGCCCAGCCCCACTGCTGCTTGTCGCCCTCGTAGTTGAAGTCCTTGCCAAAGCGCCACAGGTCGGCCCCGATCTCGGCGGCGTAGTCGATCACGCTTTGCGGAGGCACCGGGTCGCTGACGATCACCGGGCGGCCCGCGCGCATGATCCCCGCCTTCTCGCGGCCGATGGTCTCTCGGTCGTTGCCCAGCAAGGCCGTGTGGTCGATGTCCACGCTGGTGATGATGGCGCAATCGGTGTCGATGATGTTGGTGGCATCCAGGCGGCCGCCCAGGCCCACCTCCAGGATCGCCACGTCCAGCTTGGCCGTGCTCAGCATGCGCAGGATGGCCAGGGTGGTGAACTCGAAATACGTCAGCAGCACTGCTTCGCCTTGCAGGCGGGCGGCCTCGACCGCCTCGAAGTGCGGCAGGAAATCCTGCGCCTTGGCGATCTCTCCGTGAATCCGGCAGCGTTCTTCAAAATGCACCAGGTGCGGCGAGGTGTAGACCCCGGGCTTGTAGCCCGATTGCAGGGCCACAGCCTCCAGCATGGCGCAGGTCGAACCCTTGCCATTGGTCCCCGCCACGGTGATGACGGGGCATTCAAACTTCAACTGCATGCGCTGGGCCACTTTGCGCACACGCTCAAGGCCCATGGAGATGGTTTGCGGATGGATGTGCTCGCAGTGCGCAAGCCATTCGGGAAGAGTGGAGAAAGTGCTGTGCATACGGGGCATGATTGTCGCGCACCCAAGCTTGCAGCATCATCTACACCATGAGTACCACCAAGATTATTCGTGTTTACGGCATCCCGAACTGTGACACTGTGAAAAAAGCGCGTGCCTGGCTGAACGCACACGGCCTGGAGCATGTCTTCCACGACTTCAAGAAACAGGGCGTGCCGGCCGACCGGCTGCTGCCGTGGATGCAGGCCGTCGGCTGGGAGAAGCTGACCAACCGCCAAGGCACCACCTGGCGCAAGCTGGATCCGGTCGTCCAGGCCAGCGTGATCGACGAGGCCTCTGCTGCAGCGGTGCTGCAGGCCCATGTCAGCGTGATCAAGCGCCCGGTCGTTGAATGGACAGATGGGCGCATCACTGTCGGCTTCCAGGCCGACGCCTGGGCCACCGCACTGGGCCTGTAAGCAGCCCAGCGCCTGAGGCGGCATTGACCGGCCCGTGAGCAGGCATTCACCCGCCAGGCCTACACTGCAGGCAGCGCACCACCACCGGTGACAGGTATCGCAAGGAGCAAGTTATGGCACTCACACATTGGTTCATCTGCACAGCGGCGGCCGGCCTGGCCTGCGGCGGCGCCATGGCCCAAGAGCGCGCCCGCGTGCTGTCTGCCGTGCCCGTCGTCCAGCAGGTCGGCATTCCCCAGCAATTTTGCGAAGATGCCCAGGTCTACAGCGGCGCCCGCACCACGGGCACGGGCGCCGTGGTGGGCGCCATCGTCGGCGGTGTGGCAGGCAATGCCCTGGGACATGGGGAGCGCTACGGCACGCGCGGCCACTACCAGGGCTCCAACCGGGGCGCCACCACGGCCGTGGGCGCGATAGCCGGCGGCCTGATAGGCCACCAGTTGGAAAGCGCCAACAGCCCGCCCGACTACCAGACCGTGCGCCGCTGCACCAACGAGACGGTGTATCAAAACCGCACCCTGGGCTACGACGTGACCTATGAATATGCGGGCCGCCGCTACACCACGCGGCTGGACCACGACCCCGGCCCCTGGATGCCCATCAGCGTGCAACCCCAGGGCCGCTACAGCAGCAACCCGGCTGGCGCTGCGCAGTTTGTGGACCCCAACGGGACCTACCAGTCCGCACCGGCCGGCGGCGTGGTGACGGAAAGCATCACCTACAGCTCGCCGCAACCAGCGATCCCGGTCATCGTGGACATCGGCGGCTACCCGCAGCGCCCGCCGCACGGACACCGCCCACCACCGCCTCCGCCCTACTACTGGCGCTGAGGCATGCACACCAAGCCCCTGATCCAGGGGCTTGTTTGCAGGCGGGCGCCAAAACCCCAAGCGCCCCACAGCTGGCCTAAAATGCCCGGCTTCGATCCCAACTTCCGCGACTGCGCATTTCCCATGACCACCGAGCAATTTTCTGGCGTCACCCTGACCACCAAAGCCAATGTTTACTTTGACGGCAAGTGCGTCAGCCACAGCTTCACCCTGGCCGATGGCACCAAGAAGTCGGTGGGCGTGGTGTTGCCTGCCACATTGACCTTTGGCACGGCAGCGGCAGAAATCATGGAATGCGTGGGCGGCGCCTGCGAATACAAGCTCGACGGCAGCGATGAGTGGAAGCAATCCTCGGCCGGCGAGAGCTTCCACATTCCCGCGAACTCCAAGTTCGACATCCGCGTGACCGAGGCGTACCACTACATCTGCCACTACGCCTGAGCCCCGGGCGTCCGGTCGATCTGAATTTCAAGCCTTTTTAGCCCCTGGCCCTTATTCATCAAGCGCTGGCAGCTATTCATTTAGAGAGAATCTCATGGAAACCATTCTGCAATCCGTACCCGTCGGCCAAAAGGTCGGCATCGCCTTCTCCGGCGGCCTGGACACCTCCGCCGCCCTGCGCTGGATGAAGAACAAGGGTGCCCTGCCCTACGCCTACACGGCCAACCTGGGCCAGCCCGACGAAGCCGACTACGACGAAATTCCCCGCAAGGCGATGGAATACGGCGCAGAAAAGGCCCGCCTGATCGACTGCCGCCCCCAGCTGGCCAACGAAGGCATTGCCGCCATCCAGGCCGGCGCCTTCCACATCTCCACCGGCGGCATCACCTACTTCAACACCACCCCCCTGGGCCGCGCCGTGACCGGCACCATGCTGGTGGCGGCCATGAAGGAAGACGACGTCCACATCTGGGGCGACGGCTCGACCTTCAAGGGCAACGACATCGAGCGTTTCTACCGCTACGGCCTGCTGACCAACCCTGCGCTGAAGATCTACAAGCCCTGGCTGGACAACACCTTCATCGATGAGCTGGGCGGCCGCGCCGAAATGTCGGCCTTCATGACCAAGGAAGGCTTCGGCTACAAGATGTCGGCCGAGAAGGCCTACTCCACCGACTCCAACATGCTGGGCGCCACCCACGAAGCCAAGGACCTGGAGCACCTGAACAGCGGCATCCGCATTGTCAACCCCATCATGGGCGTGGCCTTCTGGAAGCCTGAGGTGGAAGTCAAGGCCGAGGAAGTCTCGATCACCTTCGACGAAGGCCGCCCCGTGGCCGTCAACGGTCAAGAAATCGCCGACCCCGTGACCATGTTCCTGGAACTGAACCGCATCGGCGGTCGCCACGGCCTGGGCATGAGCGACCAAATCGAGAACCGCATCATCGAAGCCAAGAGCCGCGGCATCTACGAAGCCCCCGGCATGGCCCTGCTGCACATCGCCTACGAACGCCTGGTGACCGGCATCCACAACGAAGACACCATCGAGCAGTACCGCATCAACGGCCTGAAGCTGGGCCGCCTGCTGTACCAGGGCCGCTGGTTCGACCCCCAGGCCATCATGCTGCGCGAAGCCTCGCAGCGCTGGGTGGCCCGCGCCGTGACCGGCACCGTGACGCTGGAGCTGCGCCGCGGCAACGACTACTCCATCCTGAACACCGAGTCGCCCAACCTGACCTACGCGCCCGAGCGCCTGTCCATGGAAAAGGTCGAGGACGCACCGTTCAGCCCCACAGACCGCATCGGCCAGCTGACCATGCGCAACCTGGACCTGATCGACACCCGCGAGAAGCTGGCCATCTACTCCAAGGCCGGCCTGCTGAGCGTGAGCAGCGCCAACGCCCTGCCCCAACTGGGCAACGACAAGCAGTAATTGCCCTAGCATCGGCTTGGCGTTCACGCCAAGTCCCCGCCAAGCCGCTGTTACCAGCGGCTTTTTTGTGCCTGAATGCCTGGCGCGGCGTCACATATCTGCCGCAAACCCGCAACATTCGCAAAGAAACTCCGGATTGCGGGCAATCGCGCCTCCTAAAATGCTCTGCACCTTGGCATGCATCGTGCACTGACCAAGCACTCCTCCCTCACAGACAAGGAAGACTGGTATGGCAAAGAAGTTTCTGGGCTTGGCCTTGCTGGCCGCATGCGCGACGGTGGCACAGGCCGCCGACCTGAAGGTCGCCATCGACCCGACCTACGAACCGTTCACCTACAAGACCCCCGACGGCAAGCCCACGGGCTTTGACGTGGACGTGGCCAACGCCATCTGCGCCGAACTCAAGCGCAACTGCGTGTTCGTCGAACAGGTGTGGGACAGCATGATCCCCGGCCTGCAGGCCCGCAAGTACGACGTGATCGTCAGCTCGCTGTCCATCACGGAAGAGCGCAAGCGCGTGATCGACTTCTCCGACCGCTACTACAAGACCCCCAGCGCCATCGTGGTGAAGAAGGGCACGCCCTATACCGGCCCCGCCTCGCTCAAGGGCAAGCGCATCGGCGTGCTCAAGGGCAGCACCCAGGAAAAGTGGGCCATGGGTGAGCTCAAGCCCGCCGGCGTGACCGTGGTGCCTTACGAAGCCCAGGACCAGGTCTACCTGGACATCAACGCCGGCCGCCTCGATGGCACCGTGGCCGACAAGGTGGAAGTGCATGGCGGCTTCCTGCGCAAGCCCGAGGGCAAGGACTACGGCTACGTCGGCCATGACCAGTACGAAACCAAGTACTATGGCGACGGCATCGGCATTGGCATGCGCAAGGGTCAGAAGGAGCTGAAGGAGCAGATCAATGCGGCCATCAAGACGATCCGCAGCAATGGCACCTACAACACCATTGCCAAGAAGTACTTCGACTTCGACCCCTACGGCAACTAAGCGTTGAAGCTGCCACTGCCCGCTGTCCGGCCATGCCGGCGGCGGGCAGTGTTGTTTAGGAAAAGCGTCCGCACGCATGAGCGATTACTACCTATCCATCCTGCAAGGGGCCCTGCTCACCGTGGCCGTGTCCCTGGCATCTCTGGCCGTCTCGACCGTGCTGGGACTGCTGGGCGCCACGGCCAAGCTGTCCGGCAAGAAGCCCCTGGTCTGGATTTCGACGGTCTACACCACCGTGGTGCGCGGCATCCCGGAACTGGTGCTGATGCTGCTGATTTTTTACGGCGCCGCGATCGGCATCAACAGCTTCTTTGAATCCATCGGCTCGGACTTCACCCTGGACCTGAACCCCTTCGTCGCCGGCGTGGCCACCCTGGGCTTCATCTACGGCGCCTACATGACCGAAACCTTCCGCGGCGCCATCCTGTCGATTCCCCGCGGCCAGATGGAGGCCGCCTGGGCATTTGGCATGACGCCGCTGCAGACCTTTGTGCGCATCACGCTGCCACAGATGGTGCGCTACGCCCTGCCCGGCTTCACCAACAACTGGCTGGTCCTGATCAAGGCCACAGCCCTGGTCAGCCTGATCGGACTGCACGACATGACCTACCTGGCCAAACAAGCCAGCGCTGCCACGCGCGAACCCTTTGTCTTCCTGCTGTTTGCGGCCGGTCTATACCTCGTCTTCACCAGCATCTCGCTGTGGGTGCTCAAGCGCCTGAATGCCCGCTACAGCCTGGGCACGGAAAAGGTGCAGTTATGAGCTGGGACATCATCTTCCAACCCGAGCACCTGGCGATGTACGGCCAGGGCCTGCTGACCACGCTGTGGCTGCTGCTGTCCAGCCTGGGCATTGGCTGCGTGCTGGCCCTGCTGGGCGCCCTGGCGCTGACCAGCGGCAACCTGGTGCTGGAAAAGCTGGTGGGCGCCTTCACCTACTTTGTGCGCGGCACGCCCCTGCTGATCCAGGTCTACCTGATCTACTACGGCCTGGCACAGCTCGAATGGATCCAGACACGCTGGGACGATGTCTGGCCCTGGACGCACTTCAAGGAGCCATTCTTCTGCGCCCTGCTGGCGTTCGCACTGAACACGGCCGGCTACACGGCCGAGATGCTGGCTGGCGCCATCCGCGAAACCAACCCCGGCGAGGTCGAGGCCGCGCGCGCCATGGGCATGAGCCGCTGGCAGATCATGCACCGCATCGTGCTGCCCAGCGCCCTGCGCCGCACGCTGCCGCCGTACTGCAACGAGGCCGTGATGATGCTGCACTCCACCAGCCTGGCCAGTGTGGTGCCGGCGCTGACCGATGTGACCGCCGTGGCCAGCCGCATCTACTCCGACTACTACCTGCCGTTCGAGGCCTACCTGGCCGCCGCCGCCATCTACCTGTGCGTGACCTTTGCGCTGATCGGCTTCTTCCGCCTGCTGGAAAAGCGCTTTCTGGCCTACCTCGCGCCCCGCACGCACTGACAACGCACACGCTTTGCACCCATGACATCCACTGCATACAAACTTCAAGCCGAAGGTATCCACAAGAGCTATGGCAGCAACCATGTGCTCAAGGGCGTGACGCTGACGGCCAAGGCCGGTGACGTCATCAGCCTGATCGGCAGCTCCGGCTCGGGCAAATCCACGCTGCTGCGCTGCATCAACCTGCTGGAAAAACCCCAGCAGGGCCGGATCGTGGTCGCCGGCGAGGAGCTGCAGCTCAAGCCCGGCCGCAACGGCGAGCTGGAGCCCGTCAACCCCAAGCAGCTGCAGATGATGCGCACCAAGCTGGCCATGGTGTTCCAGCACTTCAACCTGTGGGCGCACAAGACCGTGCTGCAGAACATCATCGAGGCCCCGGTGCACGTGCTCGGCATTGCCAAGGACGAAGCCGTGGAACGCGCCCGCAAGTACCTGAAGCTGGTGGGCCTGGAAAACCGCGAGGACACCTGGCCCAACCACATGAGCGGTGGCCAGCAGCAGCGCGTGGCGATTGCCCGCGCCCTGGCGGTCGAGCCCGAGGTGATGCTGTTCGACGAACCCACCAGCGCGCTCGACCCCGAACTGGTGGGCGAGGTGCTGCGGGTGATGCAGGTGCTGGCCCAGGAAGGCCGCACCATGGTGGTGGTGACCCACGAAATCGGTTTTGCCCGCGAGGTCTCCAACCACGTAGTGTTCCTGCACCAGGGACTGATCGAAGAACAGGGCGACCCGCGCAGTGTGCTCAGCAATCCGCAGAGCGAGCGCCTGGCGAAGTTCCTCTCCGGCAGCTTGAAGTAGCTGGTAGGCGTCGCCCGTTCGACGCTATGGCATGCAGGCTTCCCCCCGATTTTTGATGTACCACACAAAAAACGGGGAACATTTTTTGCTTGTCACGCTCTATCCCTATCATGTACAGACGCACCTGCGTATGGATATGACACCAAGAAGGGAGAGACAAAATGTCGAACATTCCAACACACCCCTCGCACACCATCACGATTGACCGCTTCACCTTCGAGCCCAAGGCCCTGCCGGAAGCCGATGGTCGCTTTCACGCCCAATTGACGGTGGACAGTGGGGAAGGCACCAGCCGCACCCAGCGTTTTTTCACCTTCACCCCCCTGTTCCAGTCGGCAGACCGGGCCATCGCCTATGCCGCGCAACAGGCCTGCGAGTGGATGAAGCAAAAATCGCTGGCCTGAGCACAGGCCCTGCGCCTGTTCAGAGGCACCCGCAAAAAAGCGCTGCATCTGCAGCGCTTTTTTTGTGGGCGCAGACAGCCGCCCTCACACCACCACGGGCTCGGCCTCCAGGCGGATGCCGAAGCGCTCGTAGACGCTGGTCTGGATGGCGCGTGCCAGGGTCATGACCTCACCGCCGGTGACGCTGGTGGCCCCGGTGCCGCGGTTCACCAGCACCAGCGCCTGCTTGTCGTACACCCCGGCGTTGCCCACAGCCTTGCCCTTCCAGCCACAGGCATCGATCATCCAGCCAGCGGCCAGCTTGATGCTGCCGTCGGGCATCGGGTAGTGCACGATCTTGGGTTCGCGCGCAATGATGTCGCGGCACTGGTCTTCCGTCACCGTGGGGTTCTTGAAGAAGCTGCCGGCATTGCCGACCACGGCCGGGTCCGGCAGCTTGGCGCGGCGGATGGCACACACCCAGTCGAAGATCTGCTGGGCACTGGGGTGCTCCACCCCTTCTTCGGCCTGCTTGCGCTGGAGGTCCAGATAGCCCAGCTCGGGCTTCCAGTGCTTGGACAGGGCAAAGCGCACCGCCGTGATCACGGCGCGCCCGGCCAGCCCCAGCCCCTGGGCCTTGGCCACCGGCGTGCCGGCCGGAGCGGCTGGCGGGTGCTTGAAGATGGAATCGCGGTAGCCAAAGGCGCACTGCGCTGCATTCAAGGTGAAGGTCTGGGCCTGCACCAGGTCCACGGCGTCCAACTCGTGAAAGCGATCCTGCAGCTCCACCCCGTAAGCCCCGATGTTCTGCACCGGCGCAGCGCCCACCGTGCCAGGCACCAGGGCCAGATTTTCCAGCCCGGGGTAGCCGTGGGCAATGGTCCACGCCACCAGGTCGTGCCAGCGCACGCCGGCGCCGGCCTCGATGATCCAGTGGCTGTCGGTCTCCGCAACCAAAGCGATGCCGGGTACCTCCATCTTCAGCACCACGGCGTCCACCACATCCCCGGTCAGGACAATATTGCTGCCCCCACCCAGGACGAAGACCTTGCGGCCACGGTAGAGGTCGCTGCGCACGAACTCCAGCACATCCGCGGTGCTGCGAATGCGCACCAGGGTGTCCGCGCTGGCCACGATGCCGAAGGTGTTGCAGTCCTGCAGGGGGGTATTTTTCTCGACTAACATCCCCGAGATTGTCGCACTGTGCCCCCGCACCTGCCTGCCGGGCACTGCAAGTGCTTTGCCAACACCCCGTTTTAGAAAGATATGCCATGCCATCGTTTGACACCGTGCTGGAAGCCGATTTCGTCGAAGTCAAGAACGCCGTCGACAACACCGCCAAGGAAATTGGCACCCGCTTCGACTTCAAGGGCACCTCGGCCGGCATCGAACTCAAGGACAAGGAAATCACCCTGTTCGGCGATGCCGACTTCCAACTGCAGCAGGTCGAGGACATCCTGCGCAACAAGCTGACCAAGCGCAACGTGGACGTGCGCTTCATGGACATCCAGCCCAGCCAGAAGATGGGCGGCGACAAGGTCAAGCAGACCGTGAAGATCAAAAACGGCATCGAGGCCGAACTGGCCAAGAAGCTGCAAAAGCTCATCAAGGACAGCAAGCTGAAGGTGCAGGCCGCCATCCAGGGCGATGCCGTGCGCGTCACCGGCGCCAAGCGCGACGACCTGCAAGCCGCCATGGCCCTGATCCGCAAGGACCTGGCCGATCACCCGCTGTCTTTTAACAACTTCCGCGACTGAGCGGTGCTCCGTTAGACTGAGGCTCCTTCTGCGCAGTCTGACCGATCACTATGCTGACCCTTCGCTTTCTGCCCACGGCCCTGGCCTTGCTGGCGGCCTCCCAGACCCTGGTGGGTCATGCGCAGTCCGTGGCCCTGACCGGGGTGATGGGCAGCAAGGCACTGCTCATCATCAACGGCGCCCCGCCCAAGGCCCTGGGGCCGAATGACAGCCTGCAGGGCGTGCGCGTGGTGCAGGTGCTCAGCGACAGCGCCGTGGTGGAAGTGCAGGGCCAGCGCCAGACCCTGCACCTGGGTGCCTCGCCGGTCAGCGTGGGCCAGGGCCTGCCCAGCGGCAACCGCAAGGTCGTGCTGCGCGCCGACAGCCGCGGCCACTTCCGCGACAGCGGCTTCATCAACAACAAGCCCATGCAGTACATGGTGGACACCGGGGCCACCGCCATCGGCATTGGCCAGGCCGATGCCGAACGCCTGGGGCTGAACTTCGAAAAAGGCCGCCCGGTCATGGTCCGCACCGCCAACGGCAACACCCAGGGCTGGCACATCCGCCTGGACACCGTGCGCGTGGGCGACATCACCGTCTACGGCGTGGATGCCGTGGTCAGCCCCCAGCCCATGCCGTTCGTGCTGCTGGGCAACAGCTTTCTGTCCCAGCTGCACATGACGCGCCAGGGCAATGAAATGGTGCTGGAGCAACGCTGAGCCATGCCCACCGTGCCACCCTTTGTGCCCTCCCCCCTGCCGCTGAGCAGCCGGGTGGAGGACGAAGCTCCCTACCAAGACCTGCTGGGCCTGTGGTCCGACCTCGAAGCGTCCCTGGGCCTGCTGCTGGCGCGCCCGGCGCTGATCCAGCAGTTGCCGCACAAAATCGCCCAGCTCGACACCTGGCTGCAGGAGCTGATCGCCCACGACAGCGACAGCGCGCTGTACCTGATGTTCCAGCTGGCTGGCAGCTCCACCGTGGGCTACAGCGCATCGCACGCCCTGGTCTGCGCCACCCTGGGCCACATCCTGGCCTACGAGTTCCAACTGCCGCCGCACGAGCGCAACGCCCTGGTCCAGGCGGCCTTCACCATGAACGTCGGCATGACCGCGCTGCAGGACCAGCTGGCCCTGCAGCGCGAGCGGCCCAGCGTGGCCCAGCAGGAATCCATCCGCCTGCACCCCAGCGAGGGGCGCCGCCTGCTGGAGGAGCTGGGCGTGGCCGATCCGCTGTGGCTGGATGTGGTCGGCCTGCACCACATCAACACCAGCGCCCGCGAACCGCTGGAGCAGCAACCGCCGGCCGAGCGGCTGGCGCGCATCCTGGCCACCTGCGACCGCTATGCGGCCATGATCAGCCCGCGCCGCAACCGCGCAGGCCGCAGCGTGGCCGAATCGGTGCAGGCCGTGACCGGCCCGCAGTCCAAGCTGTACGAGCAAGCCGGGGAGGCGCTGATCCGCAGCGTGGGCCTGTTCCCGCCGGGCGTCTACGTGGCCCTGTCCACGGGGGAGACCGCCGTGGTGCTGCGCCGCACCCCGCAGGTGGGCCAGCCCTTGGTGGCCAAGCTGCTGGATGCGCGCAAGGTGGCCCTGCGCCAGCCAGAGCTGCTGGCCCTGGACGGCCAGGCCTTGCGCATCAGCCATGCCCTGCCCTCGACCGAGGTGACGCTGCAGATCGACCACCGCACCCTGGTGCGCCTGGGCATGTATGCCGCCCGCTTCAGCGACGGCATGCAGCAGCTGGTGACCATGCCGGGCATGCGCTGAAGGGCACGCCGGGCCCACAAAAAAAGCCGCACGGGGTGCGGCTTTTTGTTTGAAATTAGATAGCTGTCAGCGCTGAATGGACAAGGGCTGAAGGCCAATTTCATGCATATCAATGCTTGCGCTTGGATTTGGAGGCCGGGGCAGCGGGCGCCGTGGCGGCCTTGTCCTTCTTGCTGCCGATCTTGCTTTCCTGGCCCTTGAGCAGGCGGCCGATGTTCTGCGCATGGCGCCACAGCAGCAGGGCCGACATGGCGATCACTGCCAGCAGCACCGGCTTGTCATAGGTCCACAGGCTGCCGCCCAGCAGGATGTAGTAGACGGGCGCCAGCACCGCCGCCACCAGGGCCGACAGCGACGAGTAGCGCGTGGTGAAGGCCACCGCCAACCAGGTTAGCAGCACGAACAGGCCCAGCCAGCCGCTGAGGCCCAGCAGCACGCCCAGCGCCGTCGCCACGCCCTTGCCGCCCTTGAACTTGAAGAACACCGGGAACAAATGGCCCAGGAAGGCGGCGATGGCCACCAGGGCCAGCGTGCCCTCGTGCAGGCCATAGTCGGGGCCCAGCAGCCGGACCAGCAGCACGGGCACCAGGCCCTTGACCGCATCCAGCAGCAGGGTCAGCGCTGCAGCGGCCTTGCTGCCGGAGCGCAGCACGTTCGTGGCACCGGGGTTGCCGCTGCCGTAGGTGCGCGGATCGTTCAGGCCCATGAGCGAGCTGACGATCACCGCAAACGACAGCGAGCCAATCAAATAGGCCGCAACAGCGGCCACAACGGGAAGTAAGGCGTTCAAGACTGCAATCCTTGCCTGCGGGTGGGCAGGCCTTGTGGTGTCGGTGGGTTACGCACGTGCGTGCGGAACCGGCAAAGGCGCTATTGTGCCAGCGCGCATTGCACGGGCTGGGCGCCCAGCAGCTCCACACAAACCCGGGGATCGAGCTGCACCAGAAAGCCGCGGCGCCCGCCATTGATGGCGATGCGCGGCAAATCCAGGATGCTCTGCTCGATGTAGACCGGCAGGGCCTTGCGCGTGCCGAACGGCGACGTGCCGCCCACCAGGTAACCGCTGTGGCGGTTGGCCACCTCGGGCTTGCACGGCTCCACGCTCTTGGCGCCGATCTGGCGCGCCAGGTTCTTGGTCGAGACCGTGCAGTCGCCGTGCATCAGCACGATCAGCGGCTTGGCGTCCTGGTCCTGCATGACCAGGGTCTTGACCACGGTGTGCTCGTCCAGCCCCAGCTGGCGTGCGGATTCCGTGGTGCCGCCGTGCTCCACATAGTCATAGGGGTGCTCGGTGAAAGCCACTCGGTGGGCCTTGAGCCACTGGGTGGCCGGGGTTTCACTCACATGGACTTTGTCTTTTTTGGCCATGGCTAGCTCAGCAATCCAAGAAACAACGCAGCGGCGCGCCTGGCACGCCGCCGACCCGGCTGGTGTGGGCCCGGACCTGCCGGGCCCCACACCAGGCTCACTGGCCCGGGTCGCGGTACTTCCAGCGGTACAGGTCGATCTGCTCCAGCAGCTCGGGGGTCAGCGTCACGCTCCAGGCGTCGAGGTTGTCCTCGAGCTGGGCCAGGCTGGTCACACCGATGATGGTGCTGGCCACGCGCCAGTTGCGGTAACAGAAGGCCAGCGCCAGTTGCGTGGGCGTCAGGCCGTGCGTGCGCGCCAGGTGGTTGTAGACGCGGGCGGCATCCAGCGCCTCGGGCCGGCCCCAGCGCTGCTTTTGCACCGAGGGGTAGGACAGGCGGGTGCCCTGGGGTGCTCGCGGGCCGGTGGTACCACCGGCGTCGTACTTGCCGGTCAGCAGGCCGATGCCCAGCGGCGAATAGGCCAGCAGGCCCACATCCAGGCGGTGGCAGCTTTCGTCCATGCCGTTTTCCCAGCTGCGGTTGATCAGGCAGTACGGGTTCTGCACGCTGGCCACGCGCGGCAGGCCGTGCTGCTCGGCCAGGCGCACGAACTCGTGCACGCCATACGGGGTTTCGTTGGACAGGCCGATCGCACGCACCTTGCCCTGCTGAACCAGCTTGGCCAGGGTCTCCAGCTGCGTGTGGATGGAGGTCTGCGTGACTTCCTTGGCCGGGTCGTAGTACAGGTTGCCGAAGGCCGGCACATGGCGCTCGGGCCAGTGGATCTGGTAGAGATCGATCACCTCGGTCTGCAGGCGGCGCAGGCTGCCCTCGCAGGAAGCGACGATGTCCGCCGCCGTCATGCCCTGGCCGTCGCGGATCCACGGCATGCCGCGCGAGGGGCCTGCCACCTTGCTGGCCAGCACCACCTGCTGGCGGGCCCCGGGGCGCGCCTGGAACCAGCGGCCGATGATGCGCTCGGTCGCGCCATAGGTCTCCTGGCGTGCCGGCACGGCGTACATCTCGGCCGTGTCCCAGAAATTCACGCCGCGCTCCAGCGCGCGGTCCATGATGGCAAAGGCATCGGCCTCGCTCACCTGTTCGCCAAAGGTCATGGTGCCCAGGCAGATCGGACTGACCATCAGGTCGCTGCGGCCCAGCCGCACGGGGTTCATCGCTGCAGTGTTCATGGCTGCAAAGTGTAGTGCGCCCCGTCGCGGCCTTGACTGCGGTCACGCGGCAAGCCCCCAATAATTGGGCCATGTACACCGTTTTGCGCCCCGCCACCCCCATCGACCTGCCTCTGCGCCACCTGCGCTACCGCGTGCGCACCTGGGGCCAGCCCCAGGCCGGCGTGCCACCGCTGGTGCTGCTGCACGGCTGGATGGACGTGGGCGCGTCCTACCAGTTCGTGGTCGATGCCTTCAGTGCCGATTTCTACCGCGGCCGCCACATCATCGCGCCGGACTGGCGCGGCTTTGGCCACAGCCTGCCGCCCGCGCCCTGCGACCACTACAGCTTTGCCGACTACCTGGGCGACCTGGACGCGCTGCTGGACCACTACGCCCCGGACGGCCAGGCCGTGGACCTGGTCGGCCACAGCATGGGCGGCAACGTAGCCATGCTGTACGCGGGCGCCCGGCCGGCGCGCATCCGCCGCCTGGTGAACCTGGAAGGCTTCGGGCTGCCGGCCACGCGCCCGCAGCAGGCCCCGGCCCGCATGGGCCAGTGGCTGGACGAGCTGCAGCAGCTGCGCGCCGGCGCCATCCAGCTCAAGACCTACGACAGCGTCCAGGACGTGGCCGCGCGCCTGCGCAAGACCAACCGCCGCCTGGATGCCGACAAGGCCTTGTGGCTGGCGCACGAATGGGCCGCCCCCGATGCGCAGGGGCGCTGGGCCATCCTGGGCGATGCCGCGCACAAGGTGGTCAACCCCCTGTTGTTTCGTGTGGACGAGGTGCTGGCGCACTACGCGGCCATCACCGCACCGGTGCTGGCCCTGGAAGCCAGCGACGACAGCCTGGGCCAGTGGTGGAAGGACCGCTTCGACCTGGCCGAATACCACGCCCGCCTGCAGTCCGTGCCACGCTGCGAGATCGGCCGCATCGAGGATGCCGGCCACATGCTGCACCACGACCAGCCGCAGCAGGTGGCCCGGCGCATCGAGGATTTCTGCCGCGCCTGAAGTCAGGGTGGCGGCCAAGGCGACCGCTGCGGGCGACGCCCCCGCCTGCAGACGCCCAGGCAGTGCCTTATCGCAAGGACCTGCTGCCTGATGCTGCGCACCGCGTCCCGGCCGTCCATCTCCCATGGGCTGGGTCGCGCCAGCAGCTCTAAATCAGAAGCTGCCTGCGCTGGCATTTCAAGGCTTTACGGTACATTTATGCCCAGAATCCTTGATCCGCATGCGCAAGCCGCTCTTGTTTTTGCGTGTGCCTTCCCTGAAAGCCTGCTGCCATGTGGCTCACTGACCTGTTGCGCAAACTCACCAAAGGCCCGGACGTGGGCGAAACCTTCCGCGACTACATCGGCTGCTATGTCTACGGCACCGAAGTCAGCGGCTCCGGCCAGCCGCAGTACGTGGGCGCGCCCACCACGGTGGCTCAGCTGGAGACCGAGGTGCGCGCCTACCTGCAGGACTTCCTCAGCACCCAGCAGCAGCTGGACAGCCCCGACGCACGCAGCGTGCAGGCGCTGCTGGCCGCGCTACCCCAGCGCCTGGCCGCCCACCTGGGTGGCGACATGCAGCAGCCCTTCATCGTGCTGGGCGGGGTGGAGATGTTCGTGCGCAAGGGCGTGCGCCAGCGCCACAAGCAACACGGAAAGTTTGTCGAATAAGCCCCGGCGCGCCCGCTGGCGCGGCCTATAGTTCCAGCTTTGCCACGACCGCCCGTTCCGCGCCCCGTTTGCCCATGACCGAGACCGCGCAGCCCACTGCCTCCCCTGCCCCGCTGGACCCGCGCCAGTTGCTCCTGCCCGCCATGGCCGCCATGGCCAGCGACGTGGCGCAGCTGCTGCCCCCAGCCGATGCCATGCAGGCGATGCAAGCCCAGCAGGTGCTGCAGCAGCTGGGCAATGCCTCCAGGGTGCTGGGCCTGCAGGGCCTGGCGGCCTTCATGCAGGGTCTGCGGGCACCGCTGCAGCAGCTGAGCGCGGGCGGCGAGCCCCTGCCCGGCAAGACCGGGGAACTGCTGGCCCTGGCGGCCCGCGATGCGCAGCGCTTCGTGCAGGCCCTGGAGAACGCCGAGCCCACCTCCCCCCACACCCTGTTTCCCAGCTACCGCGCGCTGATCAAGCTGGGCGGCAAGGACACGGCCCACCCGGCCGACCTCTGGGATGACCCCTGGCCCCAGACCTCGCTGCCCGCGCCCGAGGACGTGCCCGCCGTGGCCCCCAGCGTGGGGGTGCGCGCCGTCTGGGACCAGCACACGCTGGCCCTGCTGCAGGCCTCCAGCCTGTCCAGCTGCCAGCCGTTGCGGGCCGCCAGCCTGGGCCTGGCCGCCCACGCGCTGGACGGCACCGTCTGGCAACTGGCGGCCGCCTGGCTGGAGAGCCTGGAGCAGGAGCTGCTGGAGCTGGACATCTACGCCAAGCGCCTGGCCTCGCGGCTGCTGTCGCACTACGCCAGCTACGCCAAGGGCCAGTCCGCGCCACCGCCGGCGCTGCTGCGCGATCTGCAGTTCTTCTGCGCCCAGGCCCTGGCCTGTGCCACGCAGCGCGGCGCCAGCCTGCCGCCCACGCTGGCCCGGGTGCAGCAGCACTGCGCCCCAGGGGCCGAAGCGCCGCCGCCCGACACCGATACCGCCAGCGCCGACGCCCCAGCCAGCCCGCCACCGGCACCAGCCCCTGTGGCGCCGCCACCGCCCAGCCTGCCGGCCTTCCAGGCCGCCCCGGAAATCCTGCCCACGGCCTCGCTGGGCCAAGGCCTGGCCAGCACCGCGCAGATCGAGCCCGATCTGGCCTTCCTGCAAGAGGCCGAGCTGTTGTCGCAAGAGCTGGAAGCCCGCATCAACGCCTGGCGCGCCGACCCGGCCAGCGCGCTGCACCCCGACACCGACGCCCTGGCCCAGGCCCTGTCCCACCTGGCCTGGTCCTCGGGCTGCACCGAAATCGCATCGCTCGCGCACCTGCTGCAGCGCTGCCTGCAGCGCATGCCTGCACAGGCCAGCCCGGCCCAGCGGCAAAGCTGCCAGCACGCCAGCGACGAAATGCGCCGCCTGCTGCACCAGTTCGCGGCTGGCTTTCTGCGCCGCGCCCACCCGCAGGTGATGGAGGCCTTGCACCAGCTGTACGCCAGCCTGCCCGTACCCAGCACGCCACAGGACGCCCTGCCGGCCGCTGTGGACACCGCCCCGGACGCACAGGCGCAGGACGACACCACCGCTGCGGACACGGACACCCCATCACAAGCCTCCGCCGCAGCCGACACCCTGGCCGAGCCGGCCGTGGAACCGGCCCATGCCGCCCCCGTGCTCGATGCCATGCATTTCTCCGTCTTTGAAGAGGAAATGCTGGCCGTCTGGCCGCGGCTGCAGGCGGCGCTCAAGCAGTGGCTGCAGACCCCCACCGACAGCGTGGCGCGCCAGACCGTGCTGCGCTGCCTGCACACCCTCAAGGGCAGTGCACGCCTGGCAGGGGCCATGGCCTGGGCCAGCCAGGTGCACGCGCTGGAGGGCCTGGCCCTGGAAGTGCAGTCCGAGGTCGGCCCGCGCGGCCCGGCTTCGCTGCAGCCACCGCTGGAGGCCTTGCGCATCGCCTTTGTCGCCCTGCAGCAGGAGATGGCCGACCGCCACCCCGAGCGCCTTGCCCAGCGCTGGCAGCACAACCCGCTGGACACCGTCACGCGCCACGCCCAGGCGCTGTGGGCCACGCACGACGCGGGCAGCAGCGCCCTGGCCGCCAGCCAGTTGAGCCTCCACGCCCTGGCCAGCGGCCTGCAACAGCTGCGCCACCACATCAAGGACTGCGCCGCCTGGGCCGACACCTTGATGCTGCACGGCGACCTGGAGCTGCCCTACGAGTGGCACGAAGAACTGCACGCCCTGGTGCAGGCCCTGGACCGCTGCACCGACGACGCGGACACCGTGCACCAGCAGCTGCAGCACAGCCTGGCCGACACCCACAACGCACTGAACACCCAGGGCGGCCACCTGCGGGCCTTGCAGCACACGCTGCTGTACGCCCGCCTGGTGCCGCTGAGCCACTGGCAGGAGCGCCTGGACAGCTGCGTGCAGCTGGCCGCACAGGACACCGCCAAGACCGTGGAGCTGGTCTGGCAGGACGGTGAGGCCCTGCTGGAGCGCAGCGTGGCCGATGCCCTGACCCCTGCGCTGGAGCACCTGCTGCGCAACTGCGTGGCCCACGGCCTGGAAACACCCGCACAGCGCAGCGCCGCCGGCAAGCCGGAGACCGGGCGCATCCAGCTCAGCGTGCACACCCAGGGCACGCAGCAGATCCTGCGCCTGCAGGACGATGGCCGCGGCCTGGATGTACCCGCCATCCGCAGCAAGGCCCAGGCCCTGGGCCTGCTGCCCGCCGACGCGGTGGTGGACAACGACCGGGCCGCCGCCCTGATCCTGCACCCAGGCCTGAGCACGGCCACGGCCGTCACCGAGCTGGCGGGCCGCGGCATTGGCATGGACGTGGTCGCCGACACCATCGCCCAGCTGGGCGGCAGTCTGCGCATCAGCAGCACTGCGGGGCAGGGCTGCTGCTTTGACATCTGCCTGCCCGCGCCCCCCCAGGTCGAGCAGGTGCTGGCCCTGCGTGCCGGCAGCTGGCGCGTGGCCCTGCCGGCGCGTGCCCTGGAAAGCGTGCGCCGCGTGCCGGCCGCCGTGGCCGAACAGGCGCTGGCACAGGGCATGCTGAACGACGAGGCCACCGGCCCGCTGCCTTTGTACTGGGCCGGGGCCGTCTGGCAGCAATCTGCGCGCAGCCTGGAGCCTGCCCTCGACGGCACGCGCAGCCTGCTGATCGTGCGCAGCGACACCGCGCGCTGGGGCTTGCTGGTGGACGAAATCCTGGGCACGCAGGAGGTCACCCTGCAGGCGCCGGCAGAGCTGGCCGTGCCGGTGCCCGGTCTGCTGGGGATTGCCACGCAGCCCAGCGGCCAGGTGCTGCAGGTCTACGACCCTGCCGCCGTGCTGGGGGCCCATGAGGCGCGCCAGTTGGCACAGCAAGGCCACGCCGCGCCGCCGCCGTCCAGCGAGGCCGAACCGCTACGTCCCCTGGTGCTGCTGGCCGATGACTCGCTGAGCGTGCGCCGCCTGGCCCAGCACCTGCTGCAGTCCAGCGGCTACCGCGTGGAAACCGCCGAGGACGGCCTGCAGGCCTTGCACACGCTGGAAAACGGCGAAGTGCCAGCACTGCTGATTGCCGACATCGAGATGCCGGACATGGACGGCCTGGAACTGCTGCGCCGCCTGCGCGCGACCGAGCGCTTCCAGCGCCTGCCCGTGGTCATGCTGACTGCCCACAGCGCCGGCCCGGTCAGCCACCAGGCGATCGACCTGGGAGCACAGGCGTTTCTGACCAAGCCCTATTCCCCCAACGAGCTGCTGGCCGTGGTGCGCCGCTTCGTCCAAATCCCCTGATCGGCCACCACAGGCCGTGACCCTGCGCCCGTTCGTCACAAAAAATACAACACTTTACAAACAGCGGTTGCCTCCTACATTTCGCCGGAATCGCCGTGACTACGCTCCCCTCTGATCTGCCTGTCGCGCAGTAGCTCCCGGCAGCAACCCAGGTGGGTTGCACGTCTGAGACGGAGAGCTATCCGCTCGCGCCCCATGCAGTTCCTAGGAGCTACGGATGCGCAACAACCAGCCTGTGTCACAGAACGAGTTTGTGATTGCGGACAACGCGACGCTGATGTCCACCACCGACCCGCAAAGCCGCATCAACTACGCCAATGCGGCGTTCATCCACGCCAGCGGCTTCACGCAGGAAGAGCTGGACCACCAGCCCCACAACCTGGTGCGCCACCCCGACATGCCGCCCGAGGCCTTCGCCGACCTGTGGGCCACGCTGAAGGCCGGCGAGCCCTGGAGCGCCCTGGTCAAGAACCGCCGCCAGAACGGCGATTTCTACTGGGTCCGTGCGAATGCCGTGCCCATCGTGCGCAACGGTGTGACCAAGGGCTACATGTCGGTGCGTACCAAGGCCGACCGGCAGCAGATCGAGCAGGCCGAGGCCTTGTACAGCGCCATGCGCCAGGGCCAGGCCAAGGGGGTGCGCCTGCACAAGGGCATCCTGGTGCGCACCGGCCTGGGCGCGCTGCTGTCACTGGGCCAGCTGATGTCCGTGCGCACCCGGGTGCGACTGAACATGCTGGGGCTGTGCGCGCTGAGCCTGCTGGGGCTGGCGCTGCTGGAAGGTGTGCACCCCTTCAACTGGCCCATGGCTGGCATGCTGGTGGCTGCCTGCGCCCTGGGCTGCGTGCTGCTGGAGTTCCAGTTCTCACGCCCTATCGAGCAGCTGCGCCAGCAGGCGCTGGATGTGGCCACGGGCAACAACCGCAACGCCCTGCCCGTGGACCGGGTCGATGAGATCGGCATGACGATGCGCACCATCAGCCAGCTGGGGCTGATGTTCCGCTGGCTGATCGATGACGTCAGCCAGCAGGTGATCAACGTGCGCTCGGCGGTGGAGGAAATTGCCAAGGGCAATATGGACCTGAGCGAGCGGACCGAGCGCTCGGCCGCCAGCGTGCAGCAGACGGCCTCGTTCATGGAGCAGATGACCAGCACCGTGGAGCAGAACGCCGGCACCTCGGCCCAGGCCGCCCAGCTGGCCCAGCAATCCACCCAGACGGCGCACCAGGGCGGCGATGCCATGCACAAGGTGACGGATGTGATGGCCGAGATCGCCAACAGCTCCAGCCGCATGAACGACATCATCGGCACCATCGACTCGATCGCCTTTCAGACCAACATCCTGGCGCTGAATGCCGCCGTCGAAGCGGCCCGCGCCGGCGACCAGGGACGGGGCTTTGCCGTGGTGGCCGCCGAGGTGCGCGCCCTGGCCCAGCGCAGTGCCACGGCCGCCAAGGAGATCAAGGTGCTGATCACGGCCTGCGTCGACAAGGTGCAAACCGGGGGCCACATGGTGGCCGCCACCCAGACCGAGATCGAGACCATGGTGCAGCAGGTTCAGCAGGTGTCCACCCTGATCGCCGACATCAGCGCGGCCACGCGCGAGCAGCGCGACGGCATCATGCAGGCCAGCGAGGCCGTGGGGCAGATGGACTCGGCCACCCAACAGAATGCCGCCCTGGTCGAGCAAAGTGCCGCCGCCGCGCAGAGCCTGGAGACGCAGACCCAGCGCCTGGTCGAGGCGGTGCGCGTCTTCCATTGAGCACGGCCCGCCCCCGGCAGGCCTTGTGCCTCAACCGTGCGGCACCAGCAGGGGGTACAGCGACAGCAGCAGCAAGGCGGCCATCACGCCGTTGAACACCTGCAGCGCGCGCGGCGACTGCATCCAGCGGCCGATCACCGTGCCGAACAGCGTCCACACGCTGATGCACGGGAAGTTCACCACCAGCATCACCAGCGTGCCCAGCAACAGGCTGGGCCAGTAGCTGCTGGGGGTGGTGTAGGCCGCCACCACACCCACGGACATCAGCCACGCCTTGGGGTTGACCCACTGGAACGCCGCCGCCTGCCAGAAGCCGAAGGGCTTGCCCTTGGCATCGGCAGTGCCCGCCTGTCCCGATGTGGCGATCTTCCAGGCCAGCCAGACCAGGTAGGCCGCGCCCAGGTACTGCAGCACCGTGTACAGCTGCGGCAGCTGCTCGAACAGCGCGCCCAGCCCGGCGCCCACCAGGAACAGCATCAGCGAACACCCGACGGTGATCCCCAGCATGTGCGGCATGCTGCGCTGGTAGCCGAAGTTGGCCCCCGAAGCGGTCAGCATCACATTGTTGGGGCCCGGCGTGATGGAGCTGACAAAGATGAACGTGGCCAGCGGCAGCAGCATGGAACCGGTGGACACATCGAGCGCGAGATTCATGGCGAGCACCTTCTTGGAGGTTGAAAATCAAGGCTTGCATGCTACGGCGCTTCACCAGTACAGTACCAATACAGTTCACCAGCTCACTACACCCACTGTATGGATCCAAACACCCGGCCAGTTCGCAGCAGCAGCACCCCGGCCCGCGCCCTCAGCGCCAACGACCTGGGCTGGCACCCCCAACGTGGCCATGGCCTGCCGCCGCTGGTCGACCAGTTGGTCCAGCACTGCGAGCAACTGCTGCGCAGCCACAGCCTGCGCGCGGGTTCGCGCCTGCCCTCGGTGCGGCAGCTGGCCGATGGCAGCGGCGTCAGCCGCGACACCATCGTCCAGGCCTACGACCGGCTGGTGGCCCAGGGCCTGGTCGGCTCACGCCCCGGGGCCGGCTTTTTTGTCAGCGCCCAGCGCAGCCCCACGCTGCGCCGGGCCGCGGCCAGCGCTACGCCCACACTGTCGGCCGACAAGGCGTTCGACACCCCCTTCCTGCTGCGCAGCATGTTCCGCACCCAGGACGACGTGCGCTTTGATGGCAGCACCGGCCTGCTGCCCCACAGCTGGATGGACCACGGCATGCTGAATGCCGCCGTGCGCGCCGTGGGCCGCAGCGCGGGCGCGCAGTTGCTGGGCTATGGTGCGCCGCAGGGCTATGCGCCGCTGCGCCAGCAACTGGCGGCCTACCTGCTGACCCAGGGCGTGGCGGTTGACCCCGAGCAGGAGCTGATGACCGTCACCGGCGTCACCCAGGGCATGGACCTGGTGCTGCGCAGCCTGCTGCGCGCCGGCGACACCGTGCTGGTGGAGGACCCGACCTGGTTCATGGTGTTCGGGCTGCTGCGCTCCATCGGCGTGCAGGTGCTGCCGGTGCCGCGCCGGCGCGACGGCCCGGACATGGAGGTGCTGGAGCGCCTGGCGCGCACCCACCGCCCCAAGCTATTCATCACCAACACCGCCGTGCACAACCCCACGGGCTTCAGCCTGACGCTGGCCGCCGCGCACGATGTGCTGCGCGTGGCCGAGCAGCAGGACTTCCTGATCCTCGAAGATGACACCTATGCCGACTTCCACCCCGGCCAGCCGGTGCGCCTGGCCACGCTGGACCGGTTGCGCCGCGTCATCCTGATCGGCGGTTTCTCCAAGACCCTGGCCGGCAGCCTGCGCGTGGGCTACCTGGCCGCGGCCCCCGAGCGCCTGCGCGCGCTGACCGATGCCAAGCTGCTCAGCGGCCTGACCAGCCCGGAGCTGGGCGAGCGCGTGGTCCACCGCATCCTGGCCGAAGGCCAGTACCGCAAGCACGTGCTGCGCCTGCGCGAACGCCTGGACAGCACCCGCCACCGCTGCCTGCGCCTGGTGGAAAGCCTGGGCCTGCGCTTGCACCAGGAGCCGCTGGCCGGCATGTTCGTCTGGGTGGACACCGGACAAGACACCGAAGTGCTGGCCCGCAAGGCCGCCGGGCAGGGGCTGCTGCTGGCGCCGGGGGTGCTGTTTTCGGCCGACCAGCAGCCGTCGACCATGCTGCGCCTGCCGGTCTCGCTGGCGGACGAGCCGGCCACCTTGCAGGTGCTCAGCGCCCTGCTGGCCAAATAAGCCTCAAAACGTGCTCTGGCGCTTACTGCAACAGCGCCAGCAGCTATGGTTTTCGCCACACGCGACGCTGACCCCGTGGCAGCAGACGGCCGATCAAACGGGACAAATCCGCGCTTCTCGCGCCACCGCTGGGATTGCGGGCGGCGCCTAATAGCGGTTACTCACGTTCCACACCACAACCACGGGAAGTCACCTGCATGGGACTCAACAACCTCAAAATTGGCCGCCGTCTGGCGCTGTCCTTCGGCCTGGTTCTTCTGATCACCGCCACGATTGCGGGCCTGGGCATCTGGCGCCTGCAAACCCTGGGCCAGGCCATGGACCAATTGACCCGCGAAGACAGCCAGCGCCTGCAGGCCACCAACGAATGGCGCCAGGGCATCGAGTTGAACTGGATGCGCACCCGCGCCGCCATCCTGAGCCCGGACGCCCACCACTTTGCGGAGCTGCAAAAGGAGATGGCCGAGACCTCGAAGTCGGTCGATCAGCTGCGCACCACCATCGAAGGCCTGATCCGCACCGAGGCGGGGCGCCAGTTGGTGGTCAACATCGACAAGGCGCGTGCCGCCTACCGTGACCCCCGGGCCGAGCTGCTCAAGCGCCGCGCCGCGGGCGAGGACGTGTCCGCCGCCCTGGACCAGCAGCTGGTGCCGCTGGCCGAGGCCTACAACCAGTCCATCCGCCAGTTCGAGCAGCGCCAGCAGATGCTGTACGAACAGACCCGCGACGCCGCCACGGCGCAGGTCCATCAGAGCCAATGGATCATGCTGGTCTGCACGGCCATCGCCCTGCTGACCGGCGGCGTGGCCGCCTGGCTGCTCAGCCGTTCCGTCACCGGCCCTCTGCAACTGGCCGTGCGCAGCGCCGAGCAGATTGCCGAGGGCGACCTGACGCAATCCATCGCGGTCCAGGGCCGCGACGAGACCGCCGCCCTGCTGGGCGCCCTGCAGCACATGCAAACGCGGCTGGCGGAGGTGGTATCCGGCGTGCGCAGCAATGCCGAGAGCGTGGCCACGGCCAGCGCACAGATCGCACAGGGCAACAGCGACCTGTCCAGCCGCACCGAAAGCCAGGCCAGCGCCCTGGAAGAGACCGCCGCGTCCATGGAGCAGCTGGGCACCACCGTACGCCAGAATGCCGACAACGCCCGCCAGGCCAACCAGTTGGCCTTGACCGCCTCCACCGTGGCGGCCCAGGGCGGCGAGGTGGTGACCCAGGTGGTGCACACCATGCGCGGCATCAACGACAGCAGCCGCAAGATTGCCGACATCATCGGCGTGATCGACAGTATTGCCTTCCAGACCAACATCCTGGCGCTGAACGCCGCCGTCGAGGCCGCACGCGCTGGCGAGCAAGGCCGTGGCTTTGCCGTGGTGGCCAGCGAAGTGCGCAGCCTGGCACAGCGCAGCGCCGATGCCGCCAAGGAAATCAAGCAGCTGATCACAGCCAGCGTTAATCAGGTGGACCAGGGCACGCAGCTGGTGGACCAGGCCGGCACCACCATGACCCAGGTGGTCAGCGCGATTGGCCGCGTCACCGACATCATGGGCGAAATCAGCGCCGCCAGTACCGAGCAAAGCCAGGGCGTGGCCCAGGTGGGCGAAGCCGTCACACAGATGGACCAGGCTACCCAGCAAAATGCCGCCCTGGTCGAGGAAAGCGCCGCCGCCGCCAGCAGCCTGAACAGCCAGGCCACGCAGCTGGTCAACGCTGTGGCGGTGTTCCGCCTGCCCGGCCAGGCCCAGCGGGCCACCCACCAGACCGTGGCCACCGCGCAGGGCCATCGCCCGCAGGCTCAGCGCACGGCGCCGGCCGCCCTGGGCCACAGCGCCACGCCCACCCACAGCGCCGATTGGCACGAGGCCTGAGCCGCAGCCGGCCGGCCCGCCGCGGGCCCCTCACGCGGTCGCGGCCCGGCGGGCCCTGTCGGCGCTAAGCGTCCTGGCGGCTGCCGCGTGCGGCGGCCGGAATGCCACGCGCCATGCGGGCGTTGTAGACAGTCAGGCGCGACAGCCCCAGCTGCTGCGCCACCTTGGCGTCCGAGGCCGTGCCCAGCAGGGCCACGGCCTGCGGGGTCCAGGCAAAGCCCGCACCCTGCTGCTCGGACCGCGAGGCCACGCCCAGTTGCTGGCGCCTGGCCACCACACTCGCCTTGCTCAACCCCCAGCGCCGCGCCAGCTCGGCATCGCTGTCGGTGCCCAGGGCCGCCTCCATCTCGGGCGTCCACTGCACATGGCCGAAGGCCGGAATGCCCAGGGCGTTGCGCTTGAGGTTCACGGTCTTGGCCGTGGTGCCCCAGCGTTCGGCCAGCACGGCATCCTTGTCGGTGCCTAGCTGCGCCAGCATCGCGTCCGTCCATTCCAAGGCGGCTTTGCCCATGGCTTTCCTCTTTGACCTATCACAAGCCCAATCAGGCTCCAACGCTGATGCAGCAAGCGCTGACAGCTACGAAAACAATCTCTTGGCGGGGCACATCCCGCCTGCCCTACCCGGGCCCGGCATGGCGCACGCCGCGCACGTGCACCGGCCGCCGCCACCTGCCCCCTGGTGCGCCCCCGGCGCGGGGGCCGTGTGCCCTCAGTGCGTGTGGCCCCAGTAGATCAGGGCATCGCGCCCCTCGACCGACAGCGACACCGGCGCGCCCACGGGCAGCAGCACCTTGGTGGCCACATGGCCGTACGGCAGGCCTTGCAGCACGGGAATGCGCAACTGGCTGCGCAGCCAGTCGATGACGCTTTGCAGCTTGTAGCCCTTGTCGTGCGGGGTCAGCTTGAACTCGGTGAACTGGCCGAACACGATGGCCTTTTGCTGGGCCAGCACGCCGGCGTGCAGCAGCTGGGTGAGCATGCGCTCGATCTTGTAGGGGTGCTCGCCCACGTCCTCCAGGAACAGGATGCCGCCCTGCACCTGCGGGAAGTAGGGCGTGCCCAGCAGCGAAACCAGCACGGCCAGGTTGCTGCCCCACAGGGTGGCGCCACCGTCGACGTAGAAATCCTCGGGCACAGCACCCGCCGGCTGCTTGGGCATGCGCCAGCCGGCCCCTTCGCCATGGCCGTAGAGCAAGTCGTCAAAGCAGTCCTGCAGGATGTCGTCCACCCCGTCCTTCGGGCCAAAGTCGGCGATCAGCGCCGGCCCGGCCCAGCTGGTGGCGCCGGTCTGCGCCAGCAAGGCGTTCTGGAAGGCGGTGAAGTCGCTCAAGCCGACGAACTGCGTGCCACGGGCAATGCTCTGGGCCACGGCGGCGTAGTCGATGCCGGGCAGGATGCGCGTCAGCCCATAGCCACCGCGGCTGATCAGGGCCACATCGGCGCCGCTGGCCGCTGCGCGGTGGATGGCGGCGATACGCGTGGCGTCGTCACCGGCAAAGCGCAGGTGGCTGCTCAGCGCATCGGTGTCCACCTCGACCTCGTGGCCCTGGGCCTGCAGGCGCTTGATGGCGCGGCGGAACGCGGCCTTGTCGCGCACCGCGCCGGAGGGGGAGTAGACGTAGATGTGCTTGGGACCGGGGCTGTGGTCGTGGCCGCAGCCATCCTCGCCCGGGGCATGGTGGTGGTGGTGGTCGTGGTCGCACTGCGCGCTGTGGGCATGGGCCTCGGCGTGATCATGGCCGCAGCCCGCCTGCCCGCCGCAGCAGGCAGGGTCGTGATCGTGGTCGTGTGCGGGCGTGGCGGGGGTGTTCTTCTTGGTGGAATGCGCCAAAGCGTTCCATGCCACCAGGGGGTGGCATGCTCCGTAGATGGGTTGGGGGTCGGTCTGGCTAGACGGGCGTCTTCGCTGTAGGACCAAAGTATTCCATAGCCCACTGCACGCTGGCTGCCGCCTGCGCCGGAACCAGAGGCGGCACTGGGGTCTGTACCAGCGCATCCGGGTGCTGCGCCAGGGCCGGCACGGCGGCCAGCCAGGCCTGGCGCCAGGCCGGCTCCGGTACCAGCGGGTGGCTGCGGCTGTGGCTGATGCGGCAGCGCCCCTGCGCCAGCCAGCCGGCCAGCAGCGCCTGCGGCACGGGCGGCAGCTGTGCCTGCACCCGGGGCCAGGCCTGGAGCGCAGCACGGTGCCCCGGCTGTGCAAAAGGGATAGCTAGTGGCGCAGACCCACTCTGCGCTGAAGGCCCAAAACCCGCTTGCTCCATGGCCTGGGCCACGTCCCAGCGCGGCTTGCGGGCCGCGGCCTGCAGCCATGCGGCCAGGGCGGGCGGCGGGCATGCATCGGGCCAGGCATCCATCAGCCAGCCCCCCCGCCAGCGCCCGGGCTGGGCCTGGGCCACGGCCAGCCCCAGGCGGGCGCCATCGCCCGCGCCCAGCAGCACCACCTGGCGCAGGTCCAGGTGCTCGACCAGTTCCTGCAGCACCTGGACATGCCAGGCGGCGCTGTGGGCCTGCTCGCGCTTGGGCTGGTCGCTGCGGCCAAAGCCCGGCAGATCGGGCACCACCACGCGGTGACCGGCCCGCAGCAGCCCCGGCAGCCCGTGGGCAAAGGCATAACCCCAGCTGGCGGCGCCATGCAGGCACAGCCAGGTCACCGGAGCATCGTGCGGCCCTTCGTCCACCACGGCCATGCGCAAGCCCGCCAGGGACGGCAGGTCGCTGCGCCACTGCGGGGCATAAGGCCAGTGCGGCAGATCGGCGAACGCACCGTCGGGGTGGCGCAGCGCCGTGTCCTTGAGCGGATGGTTGGCCAGGGCCACCGCTTTGTGCTGCGCCCGGCGCTGCTGAAAGAACTGCGCCAGCACGGCCGCACATTCCGGCGCCAGCACACCGCGCTCCACCCGGGTCTGGTGGTTAATGGCGGGATAGCCAAACACATCGAGCACCGAGCCCGCAGCCCCGGTCTTGGGCTCGGCCGCACCGTAGACCACAGCCTCCACGCGCGCATGTAGCATGGCGCCGCTGCACATGGTGCAGGGCTCCAGCGTCACATACAGGGTGCAGCCATCGAGCCGGTAGTTGCCCAGGCGCCGGGCGGCGTCGCGCAGGGCCAGGATCTCGGCATGGGCGGTGGGGTCGCCGCTGGCCAGCGGCGCATTCGCGCCCTCGCCCACGATCTGCCCGTCCTTGACGACCACCGCACCCACCGGCACCTCGCCGGCGGCGGCGGCTTGCTGCGCCAGACGCAGGGCATGGCGCATCCAATGGGCGTGGTCAGGGCGGGCAGCATTCATAGGCGCGCATTATCCCGTGACCTGGGACCGGGCTCAGCCCAGCAGCTTGATCAGCGTCTGAAGGAACACCGCATTCAGCAGGTCGATGAAGAAGGCCCCCACCATGGGCACGATCAGGAACGCCTTGTGCGATGGACCGTACTGGTTGGTGATGGCCTGCATGTTGGCCACGGCCGTGGGCGTGGCGCCCATGCCGAAGCCGCAGTTGCCCGCGCACAGCACGGCGGCGTCGTAGTCGCGCCCCATGGCGCGAAAGGTCACAGCAGCCACGTAGACCAGCATGGCCACCGTCTGCGCGGCCAGGATCACCACCAGCGGGCCGGCCAGATCGGCCAGCTCCCACAGCTTGAGGGACAGCAAGGCGATCGCCAGGTACAGGGACAGTGCCGCATTGCCGAACACATCGATGGCGCGGTCAAACACCTGGAAGCGGAACACATAGTCCAGCGTGTTGCGGATCAGCACCCCGCCGGCCAGCGCCCAGACGAAGGTCGGCAGCTGGAACGCCATGCCGGCGGTCACGCCCGTCATCAGTTGGGCGAAGGCCAGGCAGCCGGCAAACAGGGCCAGGGTTTCGATGGTCGCGTCGGTGGTGATCAGCCGCGTCTTGCGCGGCGACTCGAAGTTGTACGCCGCCGCATCCACCAGGCTGTCCGCACTGCCCGGCACCGCGGGCGGTCCCTGCAGCTGGTGGCGCCGGATCAGCCACTTGGCCAGCGGTCCGCCGACCAGCCCGCCGATCACCAGGCCGAAGGTGGCGCAGGCCATGCCCAGGGTCATGGCGCCTTGCACACCGTGTTCGCGCTCCAGCACGCTGCCCCAGGCCCCGGCGGTGCCGTGGCCGCCCAGCAAGGTCATGGAGCCGGCAATCAGCCCCACCAGCGGGTCCAGCCCCAGCAGGGTCGCCAGGCTGACCCCGACGGCGTTCTGCACCCCGATGAACACCGCAATCACCACCAGAAAAATGAGCAGTGCGCGCCCGCCCTCCTTGAGTTTTGAGAAGTTGGCACTCAGACCGATGGAGGAAAAAAACACCAGCATGAAGGCCGTCTGCAGCTCGCCGTCGAAGCTCAGGCGGTAGCCCAGCACGGCATACAGCAGGTAGCACAGGGCCGCAGCCACCAGGCCGCCGGCCACGGGCTCCGGAATGTTGAAGTTGCGCAGCCACCGCAGGTGCGCCACCAGCCACTTGCCCAGCAGCAAGACGATGACGGCACTAATCAGGGTGTAGTAGGTGTTGAAGTGCAGGTCCATGGCGGCCTCGACGGCAAAAAGATGCTGGGGAAAGTATGCCCTCTCCGCAGCCCGTCGCGGCCGCCCTGGCGCCAGGACCCGCGCGCAGGTGGTGCCCGGGTCAGCACAGGGCCACGGCAATACCCCCCGCCAGCCACCAACCAGGGCGGTGCGGGGATAATTCGCCCCCTATGTCTCTCCTGCCCCACCAACTCGAACTCTTGTCCCCGGCACGCAATGCCGAAATCGGCATCGAAGCCGTGAACCACGGTGCGGACGCCGTCTACATCGGCGGCCCCGGCTTTGGCGCGCGCGCCACGGCAGGCAATGAGACGCGCGATCTGGAGCGCCTGGTCCAGCACGCCCACCGCTTCGGCAGCCGCATCTTCATCACGCTCAACACCATCCTGCGCGACGATGAACTGGAAGGCGCGCGCAAGATGGCCTGGGACATGTACCACATCGGCGCGGATGCGCTGATCATCCAGGACATGGGTTTGCTGGAGCTGGATCTGCCTCCCATCCAGTTGCACGCCTCCACCCAGAACGACATTCGCACGCCCGAGAAGGCCAAATTCCTGCAGGACGCAGGCCTGTCCCAGATTGTGCTGGCGCGCGAGCTGGACTTGAAACAAATCAAGGCCGTGCACAACGTGCTGGACCCGCACACCACCATCGAATACTTCATCCACGGCGCGCTGTGCGTGGCGTATTCGGGCCAGTGCTACATCACCCACGCCCACACGGGCCGCAGCGCCAACCGCGGCGACTGCAACCAGGCTTGCCGCCTGCCTTATGAGGTCATGGACGACAAGGGTCGCATCATTGCGCACGAAAAGCACGTGCTGTCGATGAAGGACAACAACCAGACCGACAACATGCGTGCGCTGGTGGATGCGGGCGTGCGCAGCTTCAAGATCGAAGGCCGCTACAAAGACATGGGCTATGTGAAGAACATCACGGCCCACTACCGCAAGATCCTGGACGAGATCATCGAAGAGCGGGAGTTCTCGGACATGCCGCTGGCGCGCTCGTCCTCGGGCACGACCACCTTCACCTTCACCCCCGATCCGGACCAGAACTTCAACCGCGAGTTCACCGACTACTTCGTCAATGGCCGCAAGGACGACATTGGCGCCTTCGACACGCCCAAGACCCCCGGCCGCGCCGTGGGCTGGGTCACGCAGGTGGGCGACAAGTGGTTCGAGTTCGAGAGCCACGACAAGGCCGCCATCTTCAACAACGGCGACGGCCTGTGCTACTACGACCTGCAAAAGGAACTGGTGGGCGTGCACATCAACCGCGCCGAGAGCGTGCATGCCAAGAAGGGCATCTGGCGCGTCTTCCCCAAGGACCCGATTGCCGGTTTCAAGGACCTGCGCAAGGGTCTGGAGGTCAACCGCAACCGCGACATGAACTGGGTGCGCATGCTGGACAAGAAGTCCAGCGACCGCCGCATCGGCCTGTGGGCCGAGTTCCGGGAAACCGCCGACGGCTTTGCACTGACGCTGACCGACGAAGACGGTTGGGTGGGCCAGGCCACGATTGCGCAGGAACACCAAGCCGCCACCGATGCCAGCAAGGCCGAAGCCACGCTGCGCGAGCAGCTGGGCCGTTTTGGCGCGTCGATCTTTGCGGTGCACGACATCAACCTCTGCATCACCCAACCCTGGTTTGTGCCGGCCTCGGCCCTGAACCAGCTGCGCCGCGATGCGCTGCAAGCGCTGGAAGCCGCGCGTGCCGCCGGCTTGGTGCGCCTGCCGCGCGCCCAGCCCGTGGAGCCGCCCGCACCCTTCCCCGAAGACACGCTGAGCTACCTGGCCAACGTCTACAACCAGAAGGCGCACGACTTCTACGTCAAGCACGGCGTGAAGGTGATCGATGCGGCCTATGAGAGCAAGGAAGAGCTGGGTGAAGTCAGTCTGATGATCACCAAGCACTGCGTGCGCTACTCCATGAGCCTGTGCCCCAAGCAGGCCAAGGGCGTGATCGGCGTCAAGGGCACGATCAAGGCCGAGCCTCTGCAGCTGATCAACGGCAAGGAAAAGCTGACCCTGCGCTTTGACTGCAAGCCTTGCGAGATGCACGTGGTGGGCAAGATGAAGCACTCGGTGCTGAACCAGCATGCCAAGGAGATGCAAGAGTTCCCCATGCAGTTCTACCGCACCCGCCCTGCGCCCCAGGCCAAGGCCTGAACCCGGCTGGGCTGGGGCCAGCCTGCCAGCGACCTTGAGGCTGGCGCTGGCCCGGTGAAAACTCAGTCGACCGACTTGCGGGACGGTGCCTGGAACAGGGCCGCCACCCGGGGCCGACGCTCCGCCCCGCCTGCCGGCGCGGTGGGCCGCGGGGCCGCCGTGGCCATAGCTGGTACTGGTACTGGTGCCGCCGCACGTGCGGCCCTGGGGGGCCGCGCCGTTGCCGCCACGGGCTGGGCGGCCTCCCAGGCCGGCAAGGCCGCATACACCACGGCCGGGCCATGGGCATCGTTGGCGGCGTAACGCAGTTGTCCCTCGCTCAGGCGTGGCAGCGACCAGTTGCTGGTCGATTGCTTCTTGGACTTCTGGAAGTTCTGACCCAGCACCAGTGCCACCGCCGCGCGTACACCGGTGGACGCGCCATAGCCATGGCGCTTGAACACGCGGTCCAGGTCGACGATGTGGGCCAGCTCTGCCCCCAGGCGGCGCGGCAGGCTGGATTGGTCGTTGTCCAGACCAAAACCCACCTTGCAAATGCCCGGGTGGCCCAGCACCTCACGCGCCAGGGCCAGGGCCTGGGGGTGGTGCAGTTGCAAGATCCAGGCACGCTGGGGTGTGGCCAGCTGCACCACGTGGGGTCCGGTATCGACCTGGGCGACGTGGAACAGCGGCTTGCTCTCGGTGTCAAAACCCAGTGCGGACTGGGCCAGCAGCTCTGCGCGCGCCTGGGCGAATTCGACCTCGGTCGCAGGCACGACGATGGCCGCGTCCGGCAGCGCCTGGAAAGGCGGCAGCAGCTGGCTTTGTTCCTTGGTGGGGGGCTTGAGGCGGGACATGGTGGGCAAGTGTGCAGGCATCGGCCACCGCCCCGGCCAGCGGGTCCGGCGGCCGACAGCCGGCTTAGACGGGCAGACCCACCAGGTCGTGGCCCTGGGTGCCGACGATCTTCACGCTGATCAGCTCGCCGACCTTGTAGGTCTTGCTGGCCTTTTCAGGCGGCAGGATGTGGACCACGCCGTCGATCTCGGGCGCATCGGCGTAGGTGCGGCCCACGCCGCCCTTCTTGCCCAGGCCCACGGACTTGTCGACCAGCACCTTCATGATCTGGCCCACGCGGCGCTGCAGGCGCTGGGTGGAGACCTCTTCGGCCACCTGCATGAAACGGGCACGGCGCGCCTCGCGCACCTCCACGGGCAGCATGCCGGGCAGCTCGTTGGCGGTGGCACCTTCGACGGGGCTGTAGGCAAAGCAGCCGGCACGGTCGATCTCGGCCTCGCGGATGAAGTTCAGCAGGTGCTCGAACTCTTCCTCGGTCTCACCGGGGAAGCCGGCGATGAAGGTGGAGCGGATCACCAGCTCGGGGCAGATGGCGCGCCACTCGCGGATGCGATCCAGGTTCTTTTCGCCCGATGCGGGGCGCTTCATGCGCTTGAGCACATCGGGGTGGCTGTGCTGCAGCGGCACATCCAGGTAGGGCAGGACCTTGCCTTCGGCCATCAGGGGCAGGATGGCATCGACCGTGGGATAGGGATAGACATAGTGCAGACGCACCCAGGCGCCGTGCTGCTGGGCCAGTTGGCCCAGTGCTTCGGTCAGCTCCAGCATGCGGGTCTTGACTGGCTTGCCGTCCCAGAAACCGGTGCGGTACTTCACATCCACGCCATAGGCCGAGGTGTCCTGGCTGATGACCAGCAGTTCCTTGACACCGCCTTCGAACAGCGCCTTGGCCTCCTTGAGCACATCGCCAATCGGACGCGACACCAGGTCGCCACGCATGCTGGGGATGATGCAGAAGGTGCAGCGGTGGTTGCAGCCTTCGGAAATCTTCAGGTAGGCATAGTGCTTGGGCGTGAGCTTCAGGCCGGCTTCGCCAAAGCCACCGGGCACCAGGTCCACAAACGGGTCGTGGGGCTTGGGCAGGTGCTGGTGCACCGCGTCCATCACCTCCTGCGTGGCATGGGGGCCGGTCACGGCCAGCACGCTGGGGTGCACCTCGGCCACCATGTTGCCGCCTTCCTTGCCCGCCTTGGCGCCCAGGCAGCCGGTCACGATGACCTTGCCGTTGGCGGCCAGGGCCTCACCGATCGTGTCCAGGCTTTCCTTGACCGCATCGTCGATGAAGCCACAGGTGTTGACGATCACCAGGTCCGCGCCCTCGAAGGTCTTGGAGGTCTGGTAACCCTCGGCGCTGAGCTGCGTGAGGATGAGTTCGGAGTCGGTCAATGCCTTGGGGCAGCCCAAAGACACGAAGCCCACTTTCGGGGCGCTGTTTTCGGTGGTCATTGTGTGAATGCGTGTGGGGGATTGCGCCAGTTGCGCAAGGCCTGCGCACGGAGGTCCTCCGGCCGGCGAAATCAAGGCGCAATTTTAGCCAGCGCGCCCTGTTCCTGCCGGAGAGCCCCTGCATAGCCCGCGGTGCGCCGTGCCGACCGCCCGCAACCGCTCCTGTGCCGGCACGCGACTGCAGGGCCAAAAAACCGCAGCGGCCGCGTTGGCCCCCGGCGCGGACCGGCCACGGAAAACGGGCCCGCAGGCCCGTGGAAGCGTGGATGGCCGCCAATGCGGCCAGCCGATCAGCGCTTGATGCCGAACATGGCCATCATCTGCTCGGTCTGCTTTTGCATCTGCTCCTGCATCTTCTGCACCTGCTCGGCATAACCATTGCCCAGCATGGGGTTGGACATCTGCATCATCTGCGTCCAGGCTTCGCTGCCGCCCATGCCCGACTGCTCGGCCAGCTTGCTCTGGAAGTCGGTGAACATCTGCACGCTTTTCTCGATGTAGCTGCCCATGTAGCCCTGCATGGTGTGGCCATAGAAGCGGATGATGTTGGCCAGCATGGCCTCGGTGAACATGGGCGCGCCACCGGCCTCTTCTTCCAGGATGATCTGCAGGAAGATGGAGCGGGTCAGGTCCTCGCCGGTCTTGGCGTCCTTGACGACGATGTTCTCGCGCTCCATCACCAGCTGCTTGACCTCGGCCAGGGTGATGTAGGTCGAGGTGGCCGTGTCGTACAGGCGGCGGTTGGGGTACTTCTTGATGACGCGCTGGGCGGAGATCGAGGTGGTGGTGGTGTCTTGTGCGGTCATCGGCAGATTCTCGTGGCGGGGACGGTGGTGGGCGCAGTCGGCGCAGGCCCTATTCTAAGAATGGCTTTTCATGCCGCAGTGCAGCACTAACCCTGAATCGCGCCACCGTGCATCTTGAAAAAACAGGAGCTGGAAGCGCTGAAATTGCAGGCATTTCAGCATGCTTTAACCTTTAAAACAAGCCAGTACAAGCGTAGATTGCTATGGCTTCCTCATTTCGCACCTTCGCCAGCGCCCGCTGCCCGCCACGCCACCTCGGGCATGGTTCGATCCGCACACCGGGCACCTGCTGCGCCAGCTGCACCAGGCGTTGGGCACCCAGGCTGCGAAGCAGATCGTCTGCGGCCAGGCCAGGCCGTGCAGCGCCAAGCCCGCCTGCATGGCCCCATGCCGGACTCGGCGGGCCTGCCGGGGAGCCGCTGGCTGCCGCCTTCTCGCACCATCGCTGGCCCGGGTGGCCGCAGCGCGGCAGGTTCAGTCTTGCGCCGCAGCAGCCTGGGCGAAGACCAGGCGCACCGACAGTCCGCTGCCGCCCTCGGCCGGGGGCGAGATCAGCACCAGCTCGGCCGCGTGCTTGTCGGCGATCGAGCGCACGATGGACATACCCAGCCCATAGCCGATGTGGTGGCTGCCGATGCGCGCATGGCGCTGCTGCATCTGCGCCAGCGCCTCGGGCGACAGCCCCGGGCCGTGGTCACGCACGCTGAGCGCCGGCTGCGGCGTGGCCAGCACCTGCAGCTCCACCGGCCCCTGGGTGTAATGCAGGGCGTTGTCCACCAGGTTGCGCAGCACGATGGCCAGGCCGTCCAGGTCCCCTTCCACCCACACGGCGGGCTGGTCCTCGGGCACCAGGCAGTCCAGCCGCTTGCGGGCAGCGTCCTGCTGCCAGAACTCCTGGGCGACCTGCTCGGCCAGCTGCACCAGGTTGACGCGCCCGAAATGCGCCACGTCGCCGCCCTCGGCGCGTGACAGCTGCAGCAGCCGCTCCGTGCGGTGGCTCAGGGTCGCCAGGGAGCGCAGGGCCTGGCGCACGTCGTCCAGCGGCACCTGGCCGGAGGTCTCGGCCAGAGCGCCATCCGCCACGGCCCGGTCGACCGCCGTCTGCAGGCGCAAGCGCACCTCGGCCAGGGGCGTGCGCAATTCATGCGCCGCGTTCGCCGCCAGGGAGCGCTCGACGTTCAGGGCCTCGCCCAGGCGCTCCAGCAACTGGTTCACGCCGTCCCCGACGGCGCACAGCTCCAACGGCATGTCGGCCAGCTCCAGCGGCTGCAGGTTGCTGCCGCTGCGCGCCGTGATCTGCTGCTGCAGTTGCTCCAGGGTGCGCAGCTGGCGCCGCGCCACCACCGTGATCACCCAGGCCAGCACCGGCAGCATGACCAGCAGCACCAGCACCAGCCCGATGACGGTGCGCTGGCTGGCCTCACGCCGCTCGCTCAGCGGGTCGGCCAGTTGCAGCCAGGCACCAGACACCTCGTCGTGCAGGCTGAACACGCGGTAGTCGTCGGTCTCGTAGAACCCGGCCTGCAAGGGCACGGCAAAGGCCGAGGCCGGGGTCGCCACCGAGCGCAGCAGCACCTGGCCGTTGGCGCCGCGCAGCTGCAGCAGCAAGGGCTCGGAGTGCGCCGGGCCGGGCTGGGTGCGCATCAGCAGCGGCTCGTCCAGGGCCATGGGCTGGGCCCGGTCCACTTCCAGCAAGGCGGGGTAGAGCTGGCGGTGCGCGCTCTCGACCAGCTCCACATCGAAGTTGTGCTGGATTTCGCCATTCACATAGGTGGCCACCAGGGCCGTGCTCAACAGCCAGACCGGCACCACGGCCAGGGTCAGGCTGCGGCCCAGGCGCTGGGCCAGGCTCTGCGTGCGGGGGGCGACCGGGCTCATAGCGCCGTCAGGCGGTAGCCCGTGCCGCGCACGGTTTCGATCAGCGCACTGCCCAGCTTGCGCCGCAGGCGGCTGATGAAGACTTCCAGCGTGTTGCTGTCGCTGGTGGCGTCCCACTGGTACAGGGCTTCCTGCAGCCGCTCGCGGGTGAAGATCTGGCCAGGCCGGCTGGCCAGCACGCGCAGCAAGGCCCATTCCTTGGGGGTCAGCACCACCGGAACGGCCCCGTTGCGCACCACCTCGCGGCCCAGGTCGATGGTGACCGCATCGCAGGTCAGCACCGAGCTGGCCTGGCTGCCACGACGCCGCTCGATGGCGCGCAGCCGCGCCAGCAGTTCCTCGGGGTCATAGGGTTTGACCAGGTAGTCATCGGCCCCCGCGTCCAAGCCGCGGATGCGGTCGCTGACCTGGTCACGCGCCGTCACCACGATCACCGTGGGCCGCGCCGATGGGTGGGCCGCGCTCTCGTGCAGCAGCGGCAGCAGGTGCAGGCCTTCGCCATCGGGCAGGTTCAGGTCCAGCAGCACGGCGGCATACGGCACCGTGGCCGCAAAGCCCTTGGCCTGCTGCAAATTCTCCGCCCAGTCCACGCTGAACTGCTTGCTCTTGAGATAACTCAACACGGCCTGCCCCAGCGGCCGATCATCTTCCACCAACAGGATGCGCACCCGAACCTCCTCCCAGACAGTCCCTCCAGTGTAGGCACAGCCGCCTATCCACGCCAAGCTGAACACGGGCTGAACGGCGGCTTCAGGGGCTATTCAGATGCGCTGCCTACAGTGCGCAGCCATGTCTGAATTGCACGCCTCCGCCCTCTCCCCCCAACTTGCTGCGGCCTCCGGCACCGCCCCCAGCCCCCGGCAGGCCGCACGCTGGTCGATCGCCCCGCGCTGGGCCGCCCTGGCCTTGGCCGTGTGGTGCACCGCCGCCTTGAACCAGGCCTGGTGGGGCAAGCTCACCGCACTGGCCAGCGAACAAAGCCTGGGGCTGGTCGAGGAAGCCCTGGTGGCCCTGGTGCTCACCGGGGTGACCTACCTGTGGTTCATGCTGCTGTCCTGGCCCAGGCTGCGCCGGGTCGGCTGGAGCCTGACCCTGGTCACGGCCGCCGCCGTGCAGTACTTCATGCTGCATTACAGCGTGGTGATGGACGCCAGCATGATCCGCAACACCCTGCAGACAAATTACACGGAAGGACTGGCCCTGCTCACCAGCGGGCTGGTCTGGCATGTGCTGCTGTACGCGGGTGTACCAGTGGCCGTGCTGTGGAAGGGGATCAGCCTGCGCCCGACCGCCTGGCGCAAGGACCTGTGGCGCTCCGGCCTGCTGGTGCTGGCCAGCCTGGGCGTGGTGATCGGCGGCGGACTGCTGCTGTATAAGCCCATGGCGCCGCTGGTGCGCAACCACACGGAAATCCGCTACCTGATCAACCCGATGGCCACCATCGTGTCCTTCAGCAACGCCACCCTCAAGCCCCTGTTCAAGCGCCCCCGCCCCTTCCAGCGCATCAGCGAAGGCGTGGCCCTGGGCAGCACCTATGGCGGTGGCAACGCACTGGCCGCCGCAGCCCCGGGCACAGCGCGCAAGCCGCCGCTGCTGGTGCTGATCGTGGGGGAAACCACACGCAGCGACCACTTCGGCCTGAACGGCTACCCCCGCAACACCACCCCCGAGATGGAGGCCCGCCGCGTCATCAGCTGGCGCCAGGTGCAGTCGTGCGGCACCAACACCCTGGCGTCGGTGCCCTGCATGTTTTCGCACCTGGGCAAGAGCGACTTCGAAGGCCGCAAGTTTGAATACGAGAACCTGATGGACGTGCTGCAGGCCGCCGGCCTGGGCACGGACTGGCTGGACAACCAGGCCGGCTGCAAGGAGGTGTGCAACCGCATTCCCCACGCCCAGGCCGACCAGGTGGCATCGCCCGAAGCCATCCACCGCTGGTGCAAGGACGACGAATGCCTGGACCAGCTGATGGTGGAGCTGCTGGACCAGCGCCTGCGCAGCACGCAGCCCCAGGGTGCCGCCCGCGGCACGGTGCTGGTGCTGCACCAGATGGGCAGCCACGGCCCGGCCTACTACCGCCGCTCCTCGGCCCCCAGCAAGCACTACCAGCCGGAATGCACCACCCACGTGACCTCCGACTGCAGCCGTGAGCGCCTGGTGAACGTGTATGACAACAGCATGGTGGAAACCGACCTGTTCGTTGCCCGCACCATCGACTGGCTGCAGCAACAGCAGGACCATTACGAGACCGGCCTGATCTACCTGTCGGATCACGGGGAGTCGCTGGGCGAAAACGGCCTGTACCTGCACGGCCTGCCCTATGTGATTGCGCCCGACACCCAAAAGCATGTGCCCTGGGTGCTGTGGCCCGGCACGCTGCTGGCGCGCACCGGTGTGGACGAGCGCTGCGTGCGTGAGCACATCGACCAGCCGCTGACGCACGACAACTTTTACCACACCGTGCTGGGCCTGCTGGACGTGCACAGCCCCACCTACCAGGCCCAGCTGGACGCCCTGCAGAACTGCCGCCGCAGTTGAGGCCACGTCGGGGACCGTAGCCCCCGGCGGTTCACTGCCCAGCCACGACGCGGGCGATCACCTGCCCGGCCTGCAGCACGGCACCCGGTGCCACCTGCTGCTGCAGGCGGCCGGCCTGTGGCGCGGTGATCGGGCTTTCCATCTTCATCGATTCCATCACGGCCACGACATCGCCGGCCTGCACCGCCGCGCCATCGGCCAGCTTCCACTGCACCAGGCTGCCGGCCATGGGCGCAGTGATGGCATCGGCGCTGGCCTCGGCCTGCGGTGCAGCCGCTGGCGAGGCCGCGGACGACACACTGCCCCAGGCCTGCAGCAGGCTGGCGGGCAGGCCCAGGGCCACGCGCTTGCCCTCCAGTTCGATGAAGCAGCGCTGCAAGGGCTGGTCCACCGGGGCACCGGGGCGGGCCGCCTCGACCCAGGTCTGGGCCATTTCGGTCTCGATCCAGCGGGTGTGCACCTGGAAGCCCTGCGCCGCCGTGAAGGCCGGATCCTGCACCACAGCACGGTGGAAGGGCAGCACCGAGGCCACGCCCTCGATCGCGAACTCCTGCAGCGCGCGGCGCGCGCGGGCCAGGGCCTGCTCGCGCGTGGCGCCGGTGACGATGAGCTTGGCCATCATGGAATCAAAGCTGCCCGGCACCGTGGAGCCGGACACCACGCCGCTGTCCACACGCACTCCGCCCCCGCTGGGCGCCTCGAAACGCTGGATCAGCCCCGGTGTGGGCAGGTAGCCGCGGCCCGGGTCTTCGGCGTTGATGCGGAATTCGATGCTGTGGCTGCGCGGTGTCGGCGTCTGGCTGAAGGACAGCGGCAGGCCGTCGGCAATCCGCAGCTGCTCCAGCACCAGGTCGATGCCCGTGGTCTCTTCGGTCACGGGGTGCTCCACCTGCAGGCGGGTGTTGACCTCCAAGAAAGAGATCTGCCCGCTGCGGCTGAGCAGGAACTCCACCGTGCCGGCGCTGACATAGCCGGCCGCCGCGCAGATGTCGCGCGCCGCCTGGTGGATGCTGGCGCGCTGCGCCTCGGTCAGGAAGGGCGCGGGGGCCTCTTCGACCAACTTCTGGTTGCGCCGCTGCAGCGAGCAGTCGCGCGTGCCCACCACCACCACGTTGCCATGCTGGTCGCCCAGCACCTGGGCTTCGATGTGGCGGGGACGGTCCAGGAACTGCTCCAAAAAGCATTCCCCACGGCCAAAGGCGGCCGTGGCTTCGCGCACCGCGGATTCGAACAGCTCGGCCACCTCGTCCATCTGCCAGGCCACCTTCAGGCCCCGGCCACCGCCGCCAAACGCGGCCTTGATGGCCACGGGCAGGCCATGCTGCTGCGCAAAGGCCTGGACCTCGGCCGCGCTCTGCACCGGGTCTGCCGTGCCGGCGACCAGGGGTGCACCGACCTGCAGGGCAATCTTGCGCGCCGCCACCTTGTCGCCCAGGGCCTCGATGGTCTCGGGGCGGGGGCCAATCCAGGTCAGGCCGGCGTCGATCACGGCGCGCGCAAACTCGGCGCGCTCAGACAGGAAGCCATAACCGGGATGGACGGCATCGGCGCCACTCTTGCGGGCCACCGCGATCAGCTTGTCCATGTCCAGGTAGGTCTGCGCCGGGCGCACGCCGTCCAGGCCCCAGGCCTCGTCGGCCATGCGCACGTGCAGGGCGTCGGCATCCGGGTCGGCGTAGACCGCCACGGACTGCACCCCATAGTCGCGACAGGCCCGGGCAATGCGTACGGCGATTTCGCCGCGGTTGGCAATCAAAACTTTGCGGATCATCACAAACCTTTCTTGGGGGATGGCACAGTGCCATCGTGGCCACCGGCTGTGCGGGCACAGCCATGTGCGGCCACCTGGGCCGGCCGCTGGCCGCCCCGGTGGGTCATCAAAACTTCGGGGCTCATCCGAACCTCCGACTCGTAGAAACAGCAGCACTGCCGGCACAGCCTGCGGTGCAGGCCCAGCGCGGGGCAGCCGTGGGCCAGCGCCGGGCACCGCCCGGTCTGGCCCTCCGCACGCAAGGCGTCATGCCGGACCTCCCTCGGCCAGGCCCTGCACCTCTTCAAAGAAGGGCGCCACCACGCGGAACTGGATCCGGCAATCAACGGGAATCTGCGCGGCAAGGTCCAGGTGGTAGCTGGCCAGGGACGCGATCACGGGATAGCCCCCGGTCAATGGGTGGTCGGCCAGGAACAGCACGGGCTGGCCGCTGATCGGCACCTGGATGGCGCCGACCACCGTGCCCTCGCTGGGCAGCTCGGCCGGGTTGCGGCGCTCCAGGGGTTGGACGCCCTCCAGCCGCATGCCGATGCGGTTGGACTGGGGCGTGACGCGCCAGGTCTGGCCGGTCAGCGTCTGCAGCGCTTGGGCGGTGAACCAGTCGGTGCGCGGCCCCAGGACCACGTCCAGGGTCACGGTCTCTCCGGCGCGCGGCAGGGTCGGGCGTGCGCCAGCCCCCGAGTCCACGGCGCGCAGCTGCTGCGCAGGCACTGCCTGCCCCACCACCACCCGCTGCCCGGCATGCACAGCCTGCGGGCCGACCAGGGCCAGGGTGTCGGTGGCGCAACTGCCCAGCACCGGGGTCACGCCCCAACCACCGCGCACGGCGACATAGCAGCGCACCCCGGCCTGGACGGCGCCCAGCTGCAGGGTGTCGCCATCGTCCAGGGCCACCGCCTGGTCGCCGGGCACCTCCCAGCTGTGTCCGTCGGCACTGCGCACGCGCAGCGCGACCTGGGCCCCGCTCACGGCCAGCGTGCAGACCCCGTGGGCACGCAGCACCAGCTGGCCCAGCACGTTCTCCAGCACCGGGGTGTGCACCGGGTTGCCGACCCGGCGGTTGGCCTGGCGCATGGCGCCCTGGTCCAGGGCGCCCGACGCCGAAATCCCCAGGCCCGACATGCCGTGGCGGCCGCTGTCCTGGAAAATGCTTTGCAGCCCGGGGCTTACAAATTCGATAGCTGTCTGCGCAGGTGCATCAAGGGCTGGAGGCTGATTGGATGCAGATGACTGGGTCGCCGCGGGCAGGAAGACCTGTGCGCCCTGGCGGTCGGCATCGACAAACTGCACCCGAAAACCGGGCTGGATGTAGGCCGGCTCGGCCCGCGCCAGGTCCCACATGGGCACCTCGGTCACGCCGATCAGCTGCCAGCCGCCGGGGCTGGCACTGGGATAGACCGCGCTGAAGTTGCCCCCCAGCGCCACCGAACCGGCCGGCACGCGGGTGCGCGGCGAGGTGCGGCGTGGCACCTGGAAGTTGGCGCCCCCGGACAGGTAGACAAAGCCCGGCGCGAAACCGGCAAAGGCCGCGTCATAGGGCTGGCCGCTGTGACGGGCAATCACCTCGGCCACCGACAGGCCCAGCAATTGCGCCACATCGGGCAGGTCTTCGCCGGTGTAGTGCACCGGGATGTCGACCACGCGCCCCAGGCTGGCGTGGGCCGCATCGCAGTCGCGCAGTGCCTGGGCCCCGAGGCGGGCCAGCGCCCGGATCAGCTCCGGCGTGCGCACCTGCCACGGGGCGTAGTGCACCAGCACCGTCCGGGCGGCGGGAATCAGCTCCTGCACGCCCGCAATCGGCTGTGCCAGGGCGGCACGGTACAGCGCCATGGTCTGCGCCAAATCATCCAACTCGACCAGCAGGGCATGGTCACTGGCGGGCAAGAAACGCATGCGACCGCCTCAGTCCAACGCCACGAAGGGCTGCAGCACCACACCCGCCTGCAGCAGGTGCGCACGGATCTGGCGCGCCATGTCCACCGCGCCCGGGCTGTCGCCATGCACGCAGATGGAGTCGGCCTGGATGGCCACCGGCTGGCCGGTGATGCTGGTCAGGCGACCGGTCTGCACCAACTGCAGCATGCGGTCGGCAACGGCCTGGGCATCGTGCAGCACGGCCCCGGGCAGACGGCGCGACACCAGCGAGCCATCGTCGTTGTAGGCCCGGTCGGCAAAGGCCTCGGCCACCACGCGCACGCCGCGCGCCTGCGCCCAGCCGATCAGCGGCGATCCGGCCAGCGCCATCAGGATCAGGGAGGGATCCACCGCCAGGATGGCGGTGAGCACGTCCTCGGCCTGCCGCGCATCGTGGGCGATGGTGTTGTACAGCGCGCCATGCGGCTTGACGTAGCGCACCCGGGTGCCCGCCGCGGCGGCCAGCCCCTGCAGAGCGCCGATCTGGTAGATCACGTCGGCCACTAGCTCGCTGCTGGTGGGGTCCATGTTGCGGCGGCCAAAGCCCACCAGGTCCGGGTAGGCGACATGCGCCCCCACGGCCACGCCCCGCGCCGCCGCCTGCCGCAGCGTCTGCAGGATGCCCGCCGGGTCACCGGCATGGAAGCCACAGGCCACATTGGCGCTGGTCACAATGTCCAGCATGGCTGCGTCGTCGCCCATGCGCCACGCCCCAAAGCTTTCACCGAGATCGCTATTGATATCCATCTTGTATCCTTTCAAACCGACCGTCCGCACGGATTGTTCAACAATCATTAGCAAGTTCCTTACCAACCATGGCTGCAACGCAAACCCGGCACTTTTCCAACCGATCCACCCCCACCAGCCTGGCCGACACCGTGGCCGACACCATCCGCCAGCAGCTCATCCTGGGCGAGCTGCGGGCCGGCCAGCACCTGTCGGAGGCCGCGCTGAGCCAGCAGCTGGACATCTCGCGCAACACGCTGCGCGAGGTGTTCCGCATCCTGATCAAGGAGGGCCTGCTGCGCCACGAACCCAACCGGGGCGTCGCGGTCGTGGTGCCCTCGATCGCCGACATCATTGACATCTACCGCGTGCGCCGCCTGATCGAATGCCAGGCCCTGGAAAAAGCCTGGCCCCTGCACCCCGCCCACAAGCGCATGCGCGAGGCCGTCCAGGCCGCCCACCAGGCGCGCGAGGCCAAGGACTGGAAAACCGTGGGCTCGGCCAACATGGCCTTCCACGCCGCCATCGTGGCCCTGAGCGACAGCGAACGCCTGTCGGCCATGTACGAAGACATCGCCGCCGAGCTGCGCCTGGCCTTCGGCCTGCTGGATGACCCCGAGTACCTGCATGCACCCTATGTGGACCACAACGCCCGCCTGCTGCAAATGTTCATGGATGGCCAGACCGTCGCGGCCGCCCGCGAGCTGGAGACCTACCTGGTGCAGTCCGAGCGCATGGTGCTGGCCGTCTACGCACGCCAGATCTCCTGATCCACAAGCACCAGCATCGTGCAAAAAATCCACAATGCACCTTTTTTGGTTGAACAATCACCAAACTGGTAATCAACAATCAAAAAATAAAACACCTACAAAAACGACGCATCGTTGAAATCCCTGATAGGCAATGCTCCACAGCAATGGTAGTTTTGGCACGCGAATTGCCTATACCAACCCAGATGGCATGCCACACGGGCAGGTCTTCATCCCCCTCATCAAGGAGCATTTCATGCAGCGTCGATTTTTTTGCGCCACCGCCACCCTGGTTGCCAGCCTTGGCTTTGCCTGCACCGGCATGGCCCAGACCAAGTGGGATTTCGCCACGGCTTACGCCGCCAGCAACTTCCACTCGAAGAACAACGAACAGTTTGTGAAGGATGTGGACGCCGCCACCCAGGGCAAGCTGAAGATCACGCCGCACTTTGGCGCCTCGCTGTTCAAGATGCCTGAAATCAAGCGCGCGGTGCAAACCGGCAATGCGCAGATGGGCGAGTTCTTCATGGTGAGCTTCCAGAACGAATCGCAGATCTTCGGCGTGGACGGCCTGCCCTTCCTGGTGAACAACTACGACGACGCCTTCAAGCTCTACCAAGCGCAAAAGCCTGCCCTGCAAAAGCTGCTGGACAAGCAGGGCCAGGTGCTGCTGTACGCCGTGGCCTGGCCTCCACAGGGCATCTACACCAAGAAACCCATCAACTCGGCGGCCGATCTGAAGGGCATGAAGTGGCGCGTCTACTCGCCCACCACCGCGCGCATCGGGGAACTGGTGGGCGCCCAGCCCGCCACCATCCAGGAAGCCGAGCTGTCGCAGGCCCTGGCCACCGGCGTGGTCGAAGGCCTGATCACCTCCAGCGCCACCGGCGCCGACAACAAGCTGTTCGAGAACCTGAAGTACTACTACAACGTGCAGGCCTGGATCCCCAAGAACGCCGTCGTGGTCAGCAAGAAGGCCTTCGGCGCCCTGAGCAAGCCCGAGCAGGACGCCGTGCTCAAGGCCGCCGCCGTGGCGGAAGCCCGCGGCTGGATGGAATCGCGCGAGGTGGATGCCCGCTCCATCGCCACCCTGAAGGCCGGCGGTATGCAGGTGCTGGAAGCCTCGCCCCAGTTGAAGGCCGACCTGGCCAAGGTGGGCGACACCGTGATCAAGGAGTGGCTGGACAAGGCCGGTCCTGAAGGCAAGGCCGTGCTGGACACTTTCAAGGCCGCCAAGTAATTCACCGACGCCCCCTGTGCCCTTGGTGCCGGCCAACGCTCGCAACCAAGGGCATTTTTGATGATCCCCCGTATCAACGACGCGCCGCCACTCTGTCGCGCGAAGGATTTTGCACATGCGGAAATTGATTGACGGCCTGTATACCGCGAGCAGCTGGTTGGCGGGTCTTTCCATGGTGGTCGTGCTGGTGATGGTGCTGCTCACCATCGCCAGCCGATTGCTGGGTTTCCACGCCCCGGGCACCGACGCCTACGCCGGCTATGCCATGGCCGGAGCCGGATTCATGGCCCTGGCCAGCACCCTGAAGGCCGGCGAGCACATCCGGGTCACCCTGATCCTGGGCATGCTCAAGGGCAAGGCCCACAAGGCCCTGGAAGTCATTGCCCTGGTGATTGCCACCACCCTGGCCGGCTTCCTGGCTTTTTACTCGTGCCGCCTGGCGTGGCAGTCCTGGGAGATCGACGACATCTCCGTGGGCATTGATGCCACCCCGCTGTGGATTCCCCAAATCTTCATGGCCCTGGGCACGCTGATCTTCTTCATCGCCTTCTGCGACGAACTGATTTTGGAACTGAGGGGCCAACGCAAGCCCCGCGAGCAGGAGGACGCTCACCATGAATGAGATTTTTGCCAGCATTGCACTCATCGTCGTGCTGATCACCCTGCTGGGTGGCGGCGTGTGGGTGGGACTGACCTTGGCCGGCGTGGCCTGGTTCGGCATGGAGTTCTTCACGGCACGCGCAGCCGGTGACGCCATGGCCATCACCATCTGGGGCTCAGCCAGCAGCTGGACCCTGACCGCGCTGCCGCTGTTCGTGTGGATGGGCGAGATCCTGTACCGCACCAACCTGTCCGAGAGCATGTTCCGCGGCCTGGCCCCCTGGGTCAACGCCCTGCCCGGTCGCCTGCTGCACACCAACGTGATCGGCTGCACCATCTTTGCCTCGGTCTCCGGCTCCTCGGCCGCCACCTGTGCCACCGTCGGCAAGATGAACATTCCGGAGCTGCGCAAACGCGGCTACACCGAAGCACAGATCATCGGCTCGCTGGGTGGCCCCGCCACACTGGGTCTGCTGATCCCGCCCTCGATCATCCTGATCGTCTACGGTGTCTCGGCCGAGCTGTCGATTTCCAAGCTGTTCATGGCCGGCGTGCTGCCCGGATTGCTGCTGGCGCTGCTGTTCAGCGGTTGGATCGTGGTCTGGGCGCTGCTCAACCCCGACAAGGTGCCCAAGGCCGAAGGCAGCCTGACTTTCCAGCAAAAGCTGTACGAAGCCCGCCACCTGATCCCTGTCGTGCTGCTGATTGCCAGTGTGGTGGCCAGCATCTACAGCGGGATTGCCACCGCGACGGAAGCTGCCGCCATCGGCGTGGCCGGTGCCCTGGTGCTGTCGGCCTCGCAGAAAGCCCTGACCTGGGACAGCTTCAAGGCCTCGCTGTTCGGTGCCACGCGCCTGTACTGCATGATCGCCCTGATCCTGGCGGGGGCCGCGTTCATGACGCTGTCCATGGGCTACATCGGCCTGCCACGCCAGCTGGCCGAGTTTGTGGGCAGCCTGCAGTTGTCCCCCGCCATGCTGATCATCGCCCTGGGCATCTTCTACATCCTGATCGGCTGCTTCCTGGATGGCATCTCCACCATCGTGCTGACCATGAGTGTGGTGTTGCCCATCATCCAGGCCGCAGGCATTGATCCGCTGTGGTTCGGCATCTTCCTGGTGATCACGGTGGAAACCGCACAGATCACGCCCCCGGTCGGCTTCAACCTGTTCGTGCTGCAAAGCATGACCGGCAAGCAGATCACCTACATCGCCAAAGTCTGCGCCCCCTACTTCCTGCTGATGGTGCTGGCACTGGTGATCCTGTGGTTCTTCCCCAGCATCGTGACGGCCTTGCCGGCCCAGATGTAAGCGCCAGAGCGCACGCAGCATCCTGCCAAAGGGTGCTGCGCTTTTGTCCCGCGACTGCGACAACGCCAGGACAGGGATACAAACAAAAAGGCCCTGCAAAACTTGCAGGGCCTTTTTGAATATGCCTTGGTAGGCGCGATTGGATTCGAACCAACGACCCCCACCATGTCAAGGTGGTGCTCTAACCAACTGAGCTACGCGCCTGAAAAATCAGAAGCTGCGATTGTAGCACCAAATTTTGTGCGTTTGAAAATTCGCACCACCATCTTCAACGGCGGCGCGCGGAACGCACCCCCGACACGCTGGCCACGATGCCCAGCACCTTGTTCAGGCGCCCGGAGTCCGAGACCTCGACCGTGAACGTCATCCAGGCCGTGCCCTTGACCGACTGGGTCTGCACACCGATCACATTGGTCTTCTCGCGCGCAAACACGTCCGAGATGTCGCGCAGCAGGCCCTGGCGGTCGGTGGCTTCCACGGCCACGTCGACGGGATAGACCGCCGCCTGCTTTTCGGCCTTGGGCATGCCCCAGGCCACGTCGATCACGCGCTCCTCGTTGCGTGCCGCCATTTCACGGAAGTTGCTGCAATCGGAGCGGTGCACGCTGACACCCTTGCCGCGTGTGACAAAGCCGCGGATGTCGTCCGGGGGCGCCGGCTTGCAGCACTTGGCCAGCTGCGTCATCAGCGAATCGATGCCCACGACCAGCACTCCCCCTTTGTGGGCCGCGTTATTGGCACGGGGCTTGCGCACCATGGACTGGATGTCTTCCACAGGCTCCGCAGGTTCGGGCGGACGCAGCACCACCTCGATGTTGCGCAAGGAGTACTCGTCCTTGCCCACCACCTCGAACAGCGCATCGGCCGATTTGAAGCCCAGCTGCACCGCCAGGTCGTCCAGCTTGATGGCCGTCTTGCCCTCGCGCTGCAGCAGTTTTTCCACGGCCTCGCGCCCGCGCGTCATGGTCTCGTGCGTGGCCTGGGCGTTGAACCAGGCGCGCACCTTGGCCTTGGCGCGGTTGCTGACCAGATAGCCCAGCTCGGGGTTGAGCCAGTCGCGCGAAGGCCGGCCTTCCTTGACGGTGGAAATCTCCACGGTCTGACCACTTTGCAGCTGCGTGTTCAGCGGCACCATGGTGCCGTCCACGCGTGCGCCACGGCAGCGGTGTCCCAAGTTGGTGTGCACCGAATAGGCAAAATCCACCGGGGTGGCACCCTGCGGCAGCTCGATGACGGCCGCATCCGGCGTCAACACATAGATGCGGTCGTCGAACAGGCCACGGTGCGAGGGGTTCTCGGACAGATCCTGGCCCCAGGCCAGCAGTTGGCGCAGCACCGCGATCTTGGCGTCGTACTCCCCCGTGGCACTGACCCCGGCGTAGCCCTTGGTCCCCGCCTCCTTGTAGGCCCAGTGCGCAGCCACGCCGTTCTCGGCGTGATCGTGCATGGCCTGGGTGCGGATCTGGATTTCAATCGCACGCCCCTGCTCGTCGCGCACCACGGTGTGCAGCGACTGGTAGCCATTCGGCTTGGGCTTGGCGATGTAGTCATCGAACTCCGACTCGATCGGCTTGAAGTGCTCGTGCACCCACGACAGCGCGGTGTAGCAGTCCTTGACATTCGGCACCACCACGCGCAGCGCCCGGATGTCGAACAGCTGGTCGAAGTTGAGCGACTTGCCGCGCATCTTCTTGACGATGCTGTAGATGTGCTTGGGGCGGCCCGAGACCGTGGCGCTGATGCTGTAGGCGCGCAAGCCGGATTCCAGGCGCGCGCGCAACTGCTCCATGTAGACCTCCCGCTCGGCGCGCTTTTCATCCAACAGGCGGGCGATGTCGCGGTAGGTATCGGGCTCCAGAAAACGGAACGACAGATCTTCCAGCTCCCACTTGATCTGCCAGATGCCCAGGCGGTTGGCCAGCGGCGCAAACACGTGCAGCGCCTCATAGGCCAGGCTGGGCGAAACCGGACGCTTGCTGGCGGCATACCAGCGCAAGGTTTGCAGGCGGGACGCCAGGCGCAGCAGCACCACACGCACATCGCGCGAGAAGCCCAGCAGCATCTTGCGCACGGTCTCGGTCTGCGTGGCCGGGTCGTCCACCCGCGCAGCCCCACCCTCACCCCCGCGGGCCTGCTGCTGGAAGTGCATGAGCTTGGTGGTCTCCACCGCCAGCTCGGCAAAATTGGGGCCGAAAGCCTTGGTCAGCACCTCCAGCGGCTTGTTCAGGTGCATGCTGGCATACACCAGATAGCACGCGGCCTGCATGGCTTCCGAGCCGCCAATGCCTTGCAGGATGGCGGCCGTGGCGTCCGCATGGGCCAGGGTGTTCTCGCCGGAACTCAGCGCTTCGCCCACCAGCAGGGGCTCTGCAAACGCGCGCGCGCGGCGCAGGGCATCGACCTGGTCGGGCACATTGCCCGAGGTGGCGGCCAGAAGGTGTGGAACATCGGCAGACACCGCGCTGGCGGCCGGTGCGGCAGCAGCTTCCCCGGTGGTCGGGGGCAAAGAGGTCACGCTACGCATGCAAGCCCCCGTGGAATGTCCAAGCCCGCGCAGCATCTGCGCGCGACAGGGCCTTACATACTGTATTCATTCATCACCCAAAAAGAAGTTCCGTGCGATGACCACCTGGTCATCCGCCACGAAGGTGGGGGCATGCCCCACATTTTCAAGCTCCACCACCGGAGCGCACGGGCCGCGCAACTGCATGGCAGTGGCCGTGTCCCGGGTAATCAGGTCGGACTGCGCACCCCGGACAAGCAATGTCTGTGCCTTGATGCCGTCATACAGCTGCCACAGCAGGGGTTGCGACTGCTCGGACTGCGCCTGGGTCATGCCCTGCATGGGCAGCGCGATCGCCGGGTCGTAGTGCAACTCCCAGCCGCCCTGCGCGGCGGGCCGCAGCATGGGCTGGCTCAGCGCCAGCCACTGGGCCTGGGTGTGCGGTCCAAAGCCTGCCGACAGCAGGCGCAAGGCCTCCGCGCCCTGCTGCACGCTGTCGAAGTGCGCAGGCTGGCCGACATACTGGGCGATGCGCTGCAGGGCCGACCATTCCAGCACCGGCCCTACATCATTGAGCAGCAGCTTGCGCACCGGCACGGGCAGCGGCAGTTCGGGATTGCCGGCCACCGCCATGCCGATCAGGCCGCCCATGCTGGTGCCCAGCCAGTCCAGCGCCCCGATGGGGGCCGTGGCATGCACCTGCTGCAGCAAGGCCAGCATGTCCACGGTGTACTGCGGCACGCCATAGGTCTTGGGCTGGGCCAGCCAGTCGCTGCGCCCCCGCCCCGCCACATCGGGGCAAATCACACGCGCCGACCGACTCAAATCACGCGCCAGCACATCGAAGTCGCGCCCCTGCCGCGTCAGGCCATGCACGCAGACGATCACATGCGGATGGGCCGGATCGCCGGTCTGGTTCCACTCCCAATAGGCCATGCGGTGCGTGGGCGTGCCGTGCACGGCGGCACCGGGACAGGCTACGTAGTTCAGCGTAGGTTCAACCATGGGTACGCAATCGAAGACTTGCCACTAAATAATGGGTTCACCCATCCTAATTCATATTTCAGCGGAGACTTTTGAGATGCTCAAGGGCAAAACAGCTTTGGTCACAGGTTCCACCAGCGGCATCGGCCTCGGGATTGCACAGGCGCTGGCAGCCCAGGGGGCCAACGTCCTTCTGAACGGTTTTGGCGATGCGCAGGGCGCCCAGGCCCAGGTGGCCGCCGCCGGCCAGGCCCACGGAATTGCGGTGGACTACCACGGCGCCGACATGAGCCGCCCCGACGAGATCGAGGCCATGATGGCCTTTGGCGCCCAGCGCTTCGGCCGCATCGACATCCTGGTCAACAACGCCGGCATCCAGCACGTCGCCAAGGTCGAGGACTTTCCGGTCGACAAATGGGATGCCATCCTGGCCATCAACCTGTCCAGCGCCTTCCACACCACCCGCCTGGCGCTGCCCGCCATGCAGGCCGCCAACTGGGGCCGCATCATCAACGTGGCCTCGGTGCACGGCCTGGTGGCCTCGGCGCAAAAATCGGCCTACGTCGCCGCCAAGCACGGCATCGTCGGCCTGACCAAGGTGACGGCGCTGGAAAACGCCACCACCGGCGTGACCTGCAACGCTATCTGCCCCGGCTGGGTGCTGACGCCGCTGGTGCAAAAGCAGGTGGATGCCAAGGCCCAGGCCCAGGGCATCAGCATCGACGACGCCACCCGCCAGCTGCTGGGCGAGAAAGAGCCCTCGCAGCAGTTCACCACCCCGGAGGAACTGGGCGCCCTGGCCGTGTTCTTCTGCTCGGCAGCCGCCAACAATGTGCGCGGTGTGGCCTGGAACATGGATGGCGGCTGGGCCGCGCAATAAGCCCCCCGCGCCCCATCAACGCAAAAAGCCTCTGAAAGATTCAGAGGCTTTTTGGCTTCTAGCGCTTTCTGGACAAGCGCAGGCAGCTCTGTTTATTGCAGCTGCACCGATCCCGCCACATTGACCACCACCTGGGCCTTACCCGCCTCCACCGCCATGCCGTCGGCCGCCTCGGCCTTGGCGGCCATGGGCATGGCATTCATGCGCACCATGCGCGGCGCGGGGTAGGCGTCCTGGCTGTTCACGCTGACCTCGCGCAGGCTGTAGCCGCTGAAGCCGAACTGCCGCGCCAGCTGCGTGGCGCGGGCCTTGAAGCTGTCGATGGCCTGGGCCTGGGCCTGCTCCTGCACGCGCGCACGGCCTTCCTTGGACAGGCCGAAATCCATGCCCGCCACCGTCATGCCCTCGATCTGAGCGGCCGCCTGGGTGATGCGCGCAAAGTCCTTGCCTTCCAGCAGCACCTCGGCACGGCCCTGCCAGCCCTTGATCTTGCCGTCATTGCCATGGCGCGGATAGACGCCGAAGCTGCCGCTGCTGACCTGCAGGTTCTGCCCCTGCACCTGCGGGCGCAGGCTGCGCATGGCGGCGTCCACCGCCTGCTGCAGCTGCTTTTGCACGCTGGCGGCGTCGTTGCCATCGCGCGTGGCCGCCAGGCGCATCTGCAGCCAGTCCTGGTCGACCTCGACACTGCCCGTGGCCGACAGCTGCACCACGTTGCGCAGCACCTCCTGCGACTGGGCCAGCGCCAGCCCGGAACCCAGAGCGCCGCCCACGAACATGACCACACCGACCGAATTGCGCAAAAAACGTGCGCTGGTTTTGCGAAGCTGCATCTTTCAATTCCCTTTCATGCCAAAGCACGCCAAATTGCATGCAAACAAGGCCCAAGCTTGCCAGACAAGACGCCGAAGCTGCGCCCGCCACCTCCCTGCATTTGGCAAGACATGTAACACTGTGTCAAACCCGGGCGAAATCGGGAATTTTTCGCGCCAAGCTGGTCAGAATTGGCTCTGTTACAAATTGGACAAGGGGTAGATCCATGGCCACCACCAACAACAACCGCACTGACAAAATCCTCGTTGTCGACGACGACGCCCGCATCCGCGACCTGCTGCGCCGCTACCTGACGCAGGAAGGTTTCGAGGTCATGATTGCCGAGGACGGCAAGGCGCTGAACCGCATCCTGCTGCGTGAAACCGTGGACCTCATCGTGCTGGACCTGATGATGCCCGGCGAAGACGGCCTGTCCATCTGCCGCCGCCTGCGCTCGGCCAACGACCGCACGCCCATCATCATGCTGACCGCCAAGGGCGAGGACGTGGACCGCATCGTCGGCCTGGAAGTGGGTGCCGACGACTACCTCGGCAAGCCCTTCAACCCGCGCGAACTGCTGGCCCGCATCCATGCCGTGCTGCGCCGCCGCCCGCCCGTGGAAGCCCCCGGCGCCCCTTCGGGCGACAACGAGGTCGTGAACTTCGGCCCCTTCACCTTCGACCTGGGCACGCGCGTGCTGCAAAAGAGCGGCGAAGAGCTGCCGCTGACCACCGGTGAATTCGCCATGCTCAAGGCCCTGGTGCGCCACCCGCGCCAACCGCTGTCGCGCGAAAAGCTGGCCCTGCTGGCCCGTGGGCGCGAGTTCGAACCCTTCGACCGCAGCCTGGACGTGCAGGTCTCGCGCCTGCGCAAGCTGATCGAAGAAGACGCCGCCGCCCCCCGCTACATCCAGACCGTCTGGGGCGTGGGCTACGTGTTCGTACCCGACGGCATCAACTAAACCCCGGCCTCCCTGCGGGAGGCTGTGGCGCCACCGCGCCCTTTTCCCATGTCACGCCCTTCCATGCTTGCTGGCAACGCCCCGGATGCCAGCTCGTCCTCCGCCCAGAATGCCCGCTCCCGGGTGGGTCTGAACCTCTTCTGGCGCACCTTCTTCCTGCTGGCCCTGCTGCTGCTGGGCAGTATCCTGGCCTGGCTGCAGACGCTGCGGGCGCTCGAATTCGAGCCGCGCACGCTGCACACGGCCCAGCAGATCGCCTCGCTGGTCAACCTCAGCCGGGCGGCGCTGCAGCACTCGGACGCCATCGCCCGGGTGTCGCTGATCAAGACCATGGCCGACCAGGAAGGCGTGCGCATCCAGCCGCGCGAGCCCAGCGACCGCTTTGAAGAGGTGCCGCCCACGCAGCTGAACCAGCGCCTCAACGAGCTGCTGACCACGCGCCTGGGCCCCGACACCATCCTGGCGCGCAGCGTCAACGGCGAGGAAGGCCTGTGGGTCAGCTTCACCATCGACGAGGACCCGAACTGGATCCTGCTGGACAAGTCGCGCTACACCACGGCCGGTGGCCGCACCTGGCTGATCTGGCTGGGCACGGCGGGCCTGCTGTCGCTGGCCGGCGCGGCCGTGATCGCGCGCCTGATCAACCGCCCCCTCAAGCAGCTGAGCTACGCCGCCAACCGCGTGCGCGATGGCGACTTTGCCGCCAGCCAGCTCGACGAAGAGGCCGTGACCAGCGAGATCCGCGAGGTCAACATCGGCTTCAACCGCATGGCGCAGAAACTGGCCAAGCTGGAGCAGGAGCGCGCCGTGATGCTGGCCGGCATCTCGCACGACCTGCGCACCCCGCTGGCGCGCCTGCGCCTGGAAACCGAGATGAGCGTGCAGGACGACATTGCCCGCGAACACATGGTGGCCGACATCGTGCAGCTGGACGCCACCATCGACAAATTCCTGGACTACGCGCGGCCCGACCACGTCACGCTGACCGTGGTGAACCTGCATGCCGTGGTGGCCTCCTGCGTGTATGCGGTGCAGAACCACCGCGAGCTGCAGATCACCATGTCCATCCCGGACGACATCTACGTGATGGCCGACGAGGTGGAGCTGGCGCGCGTCATCTCCAACCTGCTGGAAAACGCCCGCCGCTACGGCAAGACCGTGGACACCGACACGGCCTTTGTCGACATCACCATCAAGACCCGCGAGAACTGGGTGCTGATGCGCCTGCGCGACCACGGCCCGGGCGTGCCGCCGGACCAGCTGGCGCAGCTGACCCAGCCCTTCTTCCGCGGCGACTCGGCCCGCACCGCAGCCGCCGGCGCCGGCCTGGGCCTGTCCATCGTCGACAAGACAGTGCAGCGCATGGGGGGTGTGTTCTCCATCACCAACGCCAACGAGGGCGGGCTGGCCTCGCACATCCAGCTGCAGCGCGTGACCGATGTGCCCGACGGGCAGGACCCGCAGCACCGCCTGCAGCGCCCCCAGGTCAAGCGCCAGCTGCCTCCCGACGCCATCTGAGGGCCTGGCCGCACAGCCGGCCGTACGCTCTGCGGCAACCGTGTCGCCCACAAAAAAAGCCTTGCAGGTCCGCCTGCAAGGCTTTTTGCATGCACGGCAGGCATGCCGCGCAATTGAGCATCAAAAACGGCTGCAGCGCTTATCCATCAAGCGCCAGCAGCTATGTTTTATGCAGCCTGTGTACCCGCCTTGTAGAGCAGTGCCACGGCATTCGCCTCCATCGCCAGCAGCTCACCCACCGGGCCCATTTTCTCGGCGGTCTTGGCCTTGACGTTGACCTGCTCCACGGCCACGCCCAGCGCCCCGGCAATGCGTTCCTGCATCAGCGGGATGTACGGCGCCAGCTTGGGCTTTTGTGCGATCACCGTGCTGTCGATGTTGCCGATCTCCCAGCCCTGGGCCCGCACGCGGCGCGTGGCCTCCTGCAACAGCACCCAGGAGTCGGCGCCCTTGAAGGCCTCGGCCGTGTCCGGGAAATGGCGGCCAATGTCGCCCAGGCCCGCCGCCCCCAGCACCGCGTCGGTGATGGCGTGCAGCAGCACGTCGGCATCCGAATGGCCCAGCAGGCCCTTGTCGTGCGGGATCTCCACGCCGCCGAGGATCAGCTTGCGCCCGGCCACCAGGGCGTGTGTGTCCCAGCCTTCACCAATACGAAAATTCATAGCTATTCACGCTGATCCCTTGCGGTCCAGCGGCCAATTTGGTTAGGAATTCAAAAAAAAGGATTGCCCGTGGGGTGCACCGCGTTGCGCTTGCCCTTGAAGCGCTCCAGCGTGGCACTGCCACCGCGCTGCGTCAGCACGGCCTCGGCCAGGGCAAAGTCGTCGGGGTAGGTCACCTTGAAGTTCTGCGCCCCGCCGGGCACCAGCTTGGGCCGGTGGCCCAGGGCCTCCATGGCGCTGGCCTCGTCGGTGGCGACCGCGCCCATGCGCACCAGCGCATCCAGCAGCACGCCCAGGCGGAACATCTGCGGCGTCTGCGCCAGCCATTTGTCGCTGCGGTCCACGGTGGCGGCCACGCGCACGCCGTTGGCGCCGGTGACGGCGGTCTTCAGCGTGTCGGGCAGCTTGTGCGCCAGCAGGCCGCCCACGCTGTCGCGCTCGCATTCATCGATCAGGTGGTCGATCTGCGCCGTGGTCACCAGGCAGCGCGCTGCATCGTGCACCAGCACCCAGTCGTGCTGCGCCGCACCGCGCGCCAGCAGGGCCTTGAGGCCGCCGATGACGGTCTCGGCCCGGGTGGCGCCACCGCAGGGCAGGTGCCACCAGGCCGCGCTGCGGTAGCTGTCGAGGAAATGGTCGTTCGGCGCCACGGCCACCAGCGTGCCGGCCAGGCGCTGCACGCCGGCAAAGGCGGCCAGCGTGTGCAGCACCAGGGGCTGGCCGGCCACCGGGTGGTACTGTTTGGGCAGGTCGGGCGTCGGGGCGCCCGGCGGGATGGCGCGCGCACCCACACCGGCGCAGGGAATCAGTCCCCAGAAACGACCCTGCGGTGACCCGGGCGCATTCGCTGCAGCAAGCAAGTCTGTCATGCACTGCATTCTAGAATTGCCCGCTACACCTTCGCGGCAGCACGCCGCATTTCCGCGCTTTGTGCAGGCCCTGCGCCTGCCGTCTCCGAATTGTCTGGTTCCATGGATCTGCCCAAACTCACGCCCGGTCACCGTTTTTCCCTGCCCACGCCCGTGGGCAGCGCCGATGCCTTGCTGCTGGCCAGGCTGGCACAGCGTGAGAAAGGCCAGGGCCGCATCACCGCCATCGTCACCGCCGACGCCAGCGATGCCCAGCGCCTGATCGATGAAATGGCGTTCTTTGCACCCCAGCTGCGCACGGCGCTGTTCCCGGACTGGGAGACCCTGCCCTACGACACCTTCTCGCCGCACCAGGACCTGATCAGCGAGCGCCTGGCCACGCTGTGGCGCATCCGCCAGCGCGACCACGCCCACGGCGCGGACGTGGTGCTGGTGCCCGCCACCACGGCGCTGTACCGCCTGGCGCCGCCGTCCTTCCTGGCCGGCTACACCTTCGAGTTCCAGCAGGGCCAGAAGCTGGACGAGGCCAAGCTCAAGGCCCAACTGACGCTGGCGGGCTACCAGCATGTCTCGCAGGTGGTCAGTCATGGCGAATACGCCGTGCGCGGCGGCCTGATCGACCTGTTCCCCATGGGCTCGGACGTGCCCTACCGCGTGGACCTGTTCGACGACGAGATCGACTCCATCCGCACCTTCGACCCGGACAGCCAGCGCAGCCTGGACACCGTGCCCGCCGTGCGCCTGCTGCCCGGGCGCGAGTTCCCCATGGACGAGGACGCGCGCGCCAAGTTCCGCAACCGCTGGCGTGAGCTGCTGGAGGGCGACCCCACGCGCAGCCGCATCTACAAGGACATGGGCGCCGGCGTGGCCACGGCCGGCATCGAGTACTACCTGCCGCTGTTCTTCGACGCCACGGCCACGGTGTTCGACTACCTGGGCGACGACGCCACCCTGGTGCTGCATGGCGAGCTGGAGCCCGCCTTCCAGCGTTTCTGGCAGGACACCAAGGAACGCTTCCGCCTGGTGCAGGGCGACCCGGAGCGCCCCGCCCTGCCCCCGGACACCCTGTTCCTGAACGCCGAGCAGTTCTACCAGAGCGCCAAGCCCTACCCGCAGCTGGCCTTGCGCCCCGGCGTGGACGATGTGGCGGACAGCGCCTTCTTCCAGAAGCTGCCCGACCTGTCCGTGGTGCGCGGCGCCGAAGACCCGCTGCAGCGCCTGCAAGCCCACCTGCGCAGCGCCCAGCGCCGCGTGCTGGTGCTGGCCGAAAGCGACGGCCGGCGCGAAAGCCTGCTGGACTTCCTGCGCTCCTCGCAGCTGAACCCACCGGCCTTTGATTCGCTCTACGAATTCCAGAGCACGGCCCACGAACGCCTGGGGATTGCCACCTCCAACCTGATGCGCGGCTTTGCCTGGATCGAGGCCGGCATCGACTTTGTCACCGAGACCGAGCTGTTCGCCACCACCGGCACCACGCGCCGGCGCAAGAAGCAGGAGCAGGTCAGCGACGTGGACGCGCTGATCAAGGACTTGTCCGAGCTGAAGGTCGGCGACCCCGTGGTGCACAGCCAGCACGGCATAGGCCGCTACCACGGCTTGGTCAACATGGACGTGGGCCAGAAGAACGCCGATGGCACGCCGGCGCTGCAGGAGTTCCTGCACCTGGAATATGCCAAGGACGCGGTGCTGTACGTGCCCGTCAGCCAGCTGCACCACATCAGCCGCTACACCGGCGTCACACCCGAATCGGCACCGCTGCACAGCCTGGGCAGCGGCCAGTGGGAAAAGGCCAAGCGCAAGGCGGCCGAGCAGGTGCGCGATGCGGCCGCCGAGCTGCTGAACATCTATGCCCGGCGCGCCGCGCGCCAGGGCCACGCCTTCCGCCTGAGCACGCAAGACTACGAGCAGTTCGCCCAGGACTTTGGCTTTGAGGAAACCGCCGACCAGAAGGCCGCCATCCACGCCGTGATCCACGACATGGTCAGCCCCCAGCCCATGGACCGCCTGGTCTGCGGCGACGTGGGCTTTGGCAAGACCGAGGTCGCCCTGCGCGCGGCCTTCGTGGCGGCCATGGGTGGCAAGCAGGTGGCCTTCCTGGCGCCCACCACGCTGCTGGCCGAGCAGCACTACCAGACGCTGGTGGACCGTTTCTCCAAATGGCCGGTGCGTGTGGCCGAGGTCTCGCGCTTTCGCACCACCAAGGAGGTCAACGCGGCGCTGCAGGGCCTGGGCGAGGGTTCGGTGGACATCGTGGTCGGCACGCACAAGCTGCTGTCCAGCTCGGTCAAGTTCAAGGATTTGGGCCTGCTCATCATCGACGAGGAACACCGCTTTGGCGTGCGCCACAAGGAGGCCATGAAGGCGATGCGCGCCGAGGTGGACGTGCTGACGCTGACCGCCACCCCCATCCCGCGCACCATGGGCATGGCGCTGGAAGGTTTGAGAGATTTATCGGTGATTGCGACCGCCCCGCAACGGCGCCTTGCTATCAAAACCTTTGTGCGCAGCGAAAGCCAGGGCGTGATCCGCGAGGCGGTGCTGCGTGAGCTCAAACGCGGTGGCCAGTGCTACTTCCTGCACAACGAGGTGGAGACCATCGAAAACCGCCGCCAGGCGCTGGAGGAAATCCTTCCCGAGGCGCGCATCGCCGTGGCCCACGGCCAGATGCCCGAGCGCGAGCTGGAAAAGGTGATGCGCGACTTCGTGGCGCAGCGCTTCAACATCCTGCTGTGCTCGACCATCATCGAGACCGGCATCGACGTGCCCAGCGCCAACACCATCGTCATCAGCCGTGCCGACAAGTTCGGCCTGGCCCAGCTGCACCAGCTGCGCGGCCGCGTGGGACGCAGCCACCACCAAGCCTATGCCTATCTGATGGTGCCGGACATCGAAGGCCTGACCAAGCAGGCCCAGCAGCGCCTGGACGCCATCCAGCAGATGGAGGAACTGGGCAGCGGCTTCTACCTGGCCATGCACGACCTGGAAATCCGCGGCGCCGGCGAGGTGCTGGGCGAGAACCAAAGCGGCAACATGATGGAGATCGGCTTCCAGCTCTACAACGAGATGCTGGCCGAGGCCGTGCGCAGCCTCAAGGCCGGCAAGGAGCCCGACCTGCTGTCGCCCATGGCGGCCACGACCGAAATCAACCTGCACGCCCCGGCCCTGCTGCCCAACGACTACTGCGGCGACGTGCACCTGCGCCTGTCGTTCTACAAGAAGCTGGCGACGGCCAAGAGCACGGACCAGATCGACAACCTGCTGGAAGAGATCGTCGACCGCTTCGGCAAGCTGCCGCCACAGGCGCAGACGCTGATCGACACCCACCGCCTGCGCGTGCTGTCCGAGCCCTATGGCGTGATCAAGGTGGACGCGGCCCCCGGGGTGATCAACATCACCTTCAAGCCCAACCCGCCGGTGGAGCCGCTGCAGATCATCCACCTGATCCAGAAGAACAAGCACATCAAGCTGGCCGGCAACGACAAGCTGCGCATCGAGCGCGACCTGCCCGACCCCAAGGCCCGCGCCCAGATGGTGCGCGATGTGCTGCGCAGCCTGGGCACGCCGACCAAGGCCTGAGGCCAGGTGCCCTCCACCTACTAGGTCAGATACTGCTGCCGGTATCTGGCCTTTTTTATCGCCGGGCGTCGCTCACTCCGGTCAGAAGCAGTCTGTTGGGGGATCAAGGAACCAGGGGATCGCGATGGCGAAGGGCCGAGGGCGCATGGCTCATGCCACCCCCACCGCCCCACCTACTTGATGCCCGCGCGCATGAAGCTTTGCACAAACTGGCGCTGGAACAGGATGAAGGCCACCAGCAGCGGGGCCGAGGTCATCAGGGTGGCGGCGGTGATGGTGGACCAGTCCACGCCCTGCTCCACGCTGGAGAACACCTGCAGCCCGACGGTCAGCGGGCGCGACTCCACGCTGTTGGTGATGATCAGCGGCCACAGGAAGTTGTTCCAGTGGAAGCTCACCGACACCAGGGCGAACGCGGTGTACACCGGCTTGGCCAGCGGCACATAGACGCGCCACAGGATCTGCAGGGTGCTGGCGCCCTCCACGCGCGCGGCCTCGTCCAGCTCCTTGGGAATGCCCAGGAAGGTCTGGCGCAACAGGAAGATGGCAAAGGCCGAGGCAAAGTACGGCAGGCCAATGGCCAGCAGCGTGTCCACCAGGCCCAGGCGGGCCATGGTCTGGTAGTTCTCGACCAGCAGGATGTCCGGCATGATCATCAGCTGCACCAGCACCAGCGCGAAGGCAATCTTCTTGCCCCGGAACTCATAGCGCGCAAAGGCAAATGCCGCCAGGGTGGACAGTACCAGCTGTGCCGCCAGAATCATCAGCACCAGCAGCGTGGTGTTCAAAAAATAGCGCGCAAACGGCGCGGCCTCCCAGGCGTTGCGGAAGTTTTGCAGCGTCCACGGTGCCGCCAGATCGAGCCGGGTGGCGTAGGCGCTGGGGTGGAAGGCCGTCCACACGGCATAGGCCAGCGGCAGGATCCAGCACAGCGCCAGCAGCCAGGCGGCCAGGGTGTCGAACCAGGTGTGGCGGTAGATCACCGCCGGGGCGGGAGGGCGGCTCATTGGTAGTGCACCTTCTTGTCGAGCACGAAAAACTGGAACAGCGCCACGCCGGCCAGCACCATCACCAGCACCACGGTGATGGCCGCGGCATAGGCCGTGTCCCAGAACTTGAAGCCCACCTCGTACAGGTGGTACAGCAGCAGGCTGGTGGCGTTGTCCGGCCCGCCGCGCGTCAGGATGAAGATGTGGTCCACCAGGCGGAAGGCATTGATCACCGCATTCACCAGCACGAACAGCGTGGTCGGCATCAGCAGCGGCCACTGCACGCGGCGAAAGAAGTACCAGCGCGAGGCGCCTTCGATGGCGGCCGCCTCCTTCAGGCTGGGGTTCAGCGTCTGCAGCGCGGCCAGGTAGAAGATCATGAAGAAGCCGGCCTCCTTCCACACCGCCACCAGGGTCACGGCACCCAGCGCCGTCGACGGGCTGCCCAGCCAGTTGTGCGAGGGTAGGCCCAGCGCACCCGTCACCTGCTCTAGCAGGCCGTACTGCGGTGTGTAGAAGAACAGCCAGATGTTGGCCACGGCAATCATGGGCAGCACCGTGGGGGTGAAATAGGCCATGCGCAGCCAGGTGCGGCCGGCCATGCGTTCGTTGACCCACAGCGCCATCAGCAGGGCCAGGCCGATGGAGGTGGGGATGGTGGCCGCCGCAAACCACAGGTTGTTGCGCACCGCCTGCCAGAACACGGGGTCGTCCACCATGACGGCGTAGTTCTCGGCGCCCACCCAGACCGCAGGGCGGGTGCCGCGCGGGGTGGAGAAGAAGCTGTCGATCAGGGTGGCCACGGCAGGCCAGTGGGTGAAGGTCAACAGCAGCACCATTGCCGGCAACAGCAGCAGCCAGGCGTGGATGGCCGGGCTGCCGACCCGGCGGGGCAATGAAGCAAAAGACATGGCCATCGAACGGAATTTCTCTCTCAAAACCGGCCGCATTGCCCGCACGCCAGCGCGGGGCGTGCGGCAGGAACGGCGACCACAGCAGCCAAGGGCCACCCGCCACGGCAGCGCTGCGCGGTCGCTGCACGGGCATCCCTATCGGTCACAAAAACATAGCTGACTGCGCTCATGGGGTATGGCCTGGAAGGCGATAAGACTTAGAGATAAGACCCAGATACCGGCGTGAGGGTCACCCGGACCACCACGCCGGAGCTGCGGCCAGCAGGCTGGTTGTGCCTGCGCGCCGCAACGCTCCGGGGCTTACTGGTAGCTGCGCAGGATGCGATCGGCCTCGCGCTGCGCGTCCTTCAGCGCCTGGGCCGAGGTCTTGGTGCCATTCAACGCCGCCTGGACCGCGTCGTTCAGCAGCTTGGTCACGCGCTGGTTCTCGTGCGTGGAGAACTCCGCCACCGACACCGGCAGTTGGTCGCGTGCCACCAGGGCGGGCGGGAAGTCCTGGCCGTACTGCTTGAGCGCGGGCGTGTCGTAGGCGGCGGGCGACACGGCGACGTAGCCGCTGTCCATGCTCCACTGCGCGGCGCGCTCGGGCTGGGTCACCCACTTGGCAAACTCGAACGCCGCCTGTTGCTGCGCCTTGGGCGCCTTCTTGAAGATGTAGAAGTTGCCGCCCCCGGTGGGCGAGCCCTTGCGCACATTCCCGGCAATCTGCGCCACGCCGAAGTCGAACTTGGCGTTGGCCTTGAGGTTGGTCAGGTTGCCGGTGGTGGTGACGATGATGGCGGCCTTCTTTTCCATGAAGTCCTTGGGGGTGGTGCCCCACTCCACCACGCCCTTGGGGTGCACGCCGTCCTTGGTCAGATTGACCCAGAAGTCCAGCGCCTCGATCACCTTGGGGTGGTCGAACGTGACCTTGGTGCCAGCCTCGTTGGCCAGCAGCACGCCATTCGGCGTGGTCAGCGTCTGCAGCATCCAGTAGGCAAAACCGGTCGAGGGGATCTGGATGCCGTACTGGGTGACGTTGCCGTTGGCGTCCTTCTTGGTCAGCTTCTGCGCGGCGTCGCGCAGTTCCTTCCAGTTCTGCGGGGCCTTGTTCGGGTCCAGACCGGCTTCCTTGAAGGCTTCCTTGTTGTAGTACATGACCACGGTGGAGCGCTGGAACGGAATGCCCCAGGTCTTGCCGCCGGTCTGGCTGTTGGCCATGAACGCGGGGTAGAAGCCCTTGAGCCAGGCCTTGTCGGCATCGGTCTTCACAAAGTCGTCGATGGGGGCGATGGCGTCTTCATCGATCAGCGTGAACATGTCGGTGGACAGCAGCACCGAGGTGGCCGGCGCCTTGCCCGACTTGTTGGCCGTCAGCGCCTTGACGATGGTTTCCTGGTAGGTGCCCGCGTAGATGGGCATGACCTTGTACTGTGGGTGGGCCTTGTTGAAGTCGGCCGCGTAACCGTCGATGACCTTGGTGATGGGACCGCCCACGGCCACGGGGTAGTAGAACGGCACCTCCAGCGGATTGGCCTGGGCCAGGGCCGTCGACAGCCCCCACATGGCGGCGCTGGTGGCGACGATGGTTTTCAAAAAGGTCTTGCGTTGCATGCATGCACTCCTGGTAGGCCGCCGATCGCGGACTGGGAACTGCCCGACGAGGACGTGGACAAAAAAACTGCAGGGCCGTCAGGCCAGACGCTGGCCGGCGGCGTCGAAAAAATGCATGGCCTGCGGCGGCCAGGCCAGCGGCAGGGCCTGCCCGGCCTGCACCGCCTGCTGGCCCGGGGCCCGCACCGTGATCTGCTCGCTGCCCACCTGGCAGCGCAGCACCACATCGGCGCCCAGGTATTCCAGCCCTACCACCTGGGCGGGCACGCGCGCTTCGCCCGACAGCGCCACAGCCTCGGGGCGCAGCCCCAGCCAGGCGGCACCGGTGGGCGCGGGCAAGCGCACGCTGCTGCCGGCGATTGCGCCGTCCTGCAGCTGCACCAGGTTCATCGCGGGCGTGCCGATGAAGCGCGCGGCAAAGGTGGTGGCCGGCTGGGCGTACAGGGCGCGCGGCGTGGCGCATTGCTCCACACGGCCCTGGTGCAGCAGCACCACCTGGTCGGCCATGCTCATGGCCTCGGCCTGGTCGTGCGTCACATACACCACCGTCAGGCCCAGGCGCTGCTGCAGCTCACGCAGCTCGGCACGCATTTCCTGGCGCAGCTGGGCATCGAGGTTGGACAGGGGTTCATCCATCAGGCAGACATGGGCCTGTGCCACCAGGGCACGGCCCAGGGCCACGCGCTGCTGCTGGCCGCCCGAGAGCTGGCCCGGCTTGCGGTCCAGCAGGTGCGACAGGCCCAGCAAGCCGGCCGCATCGTGCAGGCGCCGGGCAGCCTCGGCCTTGGGCACCTTGCGCACCGACAGGCCAAAGCCGATGTTCTCGGCCACCGACAGGTGGGGAAACAGCGCGTAGTTCTGGAACACCATGGCGATGCCGCGCTCGGCCGGGGGCAGGTCGGTCACATCCTGGCCGCCGATGCGCACGCGCCCAGCGCTGGCCTGCTCCAGACCGGCAATGATGCGCAAGGTGGTCGATTTGCCGCAGCCCGAAGGGCCCAGCAACACACAGAACGCGCCCGAGGGAATCGACAGATCAATGGCTTGCAAAGCCGTGGTGCTGCCCCACGACTTGGCAACACCTTCCAGTTGAATGGTGGACATCGCGCCAATGTAGGCAGGCGGCGTGACAGCGTCATGACGGACTTTCCCTAGGCCACCCGCGCCCTGCCGCCAGGCCGGGACCGGGACGGGACCGCGTGGCTGGCACGCAGGCCCCCCATCGCCCCCGCTGCGATGCCGGGGCTTGATCTAGCACAAGCCCCGCCTGCCCCGGCGGTGGGGACGCGGCGCCAGCGCCACCGCACAATCGCCGGATGCTGGACATCGCCCTCCTTCTCACCGCCCTGGTCGCGGCCCTGGCCCTGCGCCCCTGGCAGTTGCTGCGCAACCGCAAGGCCCTGGTCACGCAGCACCATGGCGACAGCGCCCCGCTGTGGACGCCGCTGCTGGCCACCCTGGTGGTGCTGCCGTGGCTGTGGGCCCTGCCCACGCTGCACCACATGCCGCTGCAGCTGCAGTGGTCGGGCGCCTGCCTGGTGATGCTGACCCTGGGCTGGCCGCTGGCCGTACCGGCGCTGTGCCTGGTGGGGGCCATCGCCTACCTGCTCTCGCCCAGCCTGGAGGCCATCGAGGCCCTGCGCCTGACGGTGTGGCACGGCATCGTCCCGGCCACGCTGGCCATGCTGTGGGGGGTGCTGCTGCGCCGCTGGCTGGGCACCAAGGTGTTTGTCTACATCTTCGGCCGCGGCTTTGTCGGCACGGTGCTGAGCCTGTTTGCCGCCGGCCTGCTGTCCACGGCCCTGGGCCACCAGTTGCCGGGCGTGCAGGAGGACCTGTCGCAGATTGCACACTGGCTGATGGCCTGGGGCGATGCCGTGGTCACCGGCATGCTGTGCGCCGTGTTCGTGGCCTACAAGCCCGAATGGCTGGCCACCTGGTCGGACGATTTGTATTTACACGACAAAAAGCCTTGAAATGCTGACTGCGCTTGCGCTGACAGCTCTAATTTTTGAAAAACACGCCCTTGCAGACGGGGCGCGTGGCCACCGCGCAGCGACCGGGCACTGAATTTGCGTGGTCCGGGGGACTGCGACACCTCAGCCCTTCGGCTGGCGCAGCCCACCCAGGACACGCACCATGCTTTTGCGCCCCCACCTTCTGGCCTGCACCCTGGCCGCCCTGTGCGTCGGCACCAGCGCCACGGCGGCCGACACCTACCCCAGCAAACCCGTCAAGGTGATGGTGGCGCTGCCCGCCGGGGGCAGCGCCGACATGCTAGCCCGGGTGATCAGCCAGGAGCTGGGCACCACACTGGGGCAATCGTTTGTGGTGGAAAACAAGGCCGGCGGGTCCGGCCAGATCGGCATGCCCCAGGTGGCACGCGCCACACCCGATGGCTACACGCTGACGGTCTCGCCCGCCTCGTTCCTGACCACCAACAAGAGCATCTTCAAGCAGCTGGCCTATGACCCGCAGGCTGACTTCCAGCCCATCGCCCGGCTGATCAACCAGCCCATGGTGCTGGTGGTCAAGGACAAGGCCCGCTTTCCCAACGTCGCCGCCGTCGTCACCCAGGCGCGGGCTGCGCCGGGCCGGCTGACCTATGCATCGTCCGGCGACGGCAGCCCGCAGCACCTGGGGGCGCTGATGTTCAGCACCCGCACGCAGTCCGAGATGCTGCACGTGCCCTACAAGGGCGGCGCCAACGCCATCAACGACACGCTGGCCGGCAATGTCGACATGCTGTTCGCCGTGCTGCCCGAGGCCCTGCCCCACATCCAGTCCGGCAAGCTGCAGGCCTTGGGTGTGATGAGCCCACAGCGCTCGCCCCTGCTGCCCCAGGTGGCGACCATGGCCGAAAGCGGCTTTGCCGACCTGCAACTGTCCGCCTGGGTGGGCCTGCTGGCCCCGGCCAAGACCCCACCAGCCGTGGTGGCCCAGTTGAACCAGGCCGTGCGCAGCGTGCTGCAGGGCCCGGCCCGGGACAAGCTGCTGGCCAGCGGCATGGAACCCGCACCGTCCAGCCCCGAGGAACTGCAGGCCACTATCGCCGGCGACCTGAAGCTGCACGCCGAACTGGTCAAGGCCGCCGGCCTGCAGCCGCAATAAGCGCCCCCAACGCCCGGCGGGAGCGGACACCGCCACCGGGCAGGTGACCTGCCCGGTGGCACGGGTCACGCACAAGCCCCGTTCGCCCCTGCCGCGCCGCGCAGCCGCGATAATCCGCACCAGCCCCCAGCACCTGCCGTGCTGGGCCTGATCCTGCAACCTCTGCCCGCGCCCATGCCCGCCGCTACCGAATTCGCCCCCGGCCTGACCATCCAGCACATCACCGCCCCGCAAAAGCTCAGCGACTACAAGCTGATAGCGTTCGACATGGACTCGACGCTGATCACCATCGAATGCGTGGACGAAATCGCCGACGCCACGGGCAAGAAGGCCGAAGTCGCGGCCATCACCGAGGCCACCATGCGCGGCGAGATCACCGATTTCAAGGACAGCCTGCGCCAGCGCGTGGGCAAGCTGGTGGGCGTGACCGAGGCTGACATGGCCCGTGTGCTGACCGAGCGCCTGCGCCTGACCCCCGGTGCCGACACCCTGGTGCGCGCCGCCCAGGCCGCCGGCCTGAAGGTGCTACTGGTCTCCGGCGGCTTCACCTACTTTGCCGAACATGTGCGCGGCCTGCTGGGCATCGACTTTGTGCGCGCCAACGTGCTGGAGACCCGCGACGGCGTGCTGACCGGCGGCCTGGTCGAACAGCCATGGGGCGACATCTGCGACGGCGCCGAAAAGCGCCGCACCCTGCTGGAAGTGGCCTGCCTGCTGGGCATCACGCCCGCGCAGTGCATCGCCGTGGGCGATGGCAGCAACGACATCCCCATGATGCAGGCCGCCGGCCTGTCCGTGGCCTACCACGCCAAGCCCCGCGTGCGCGCCGAGGCCAAGGTCTGCATCAACGAAGGCGGCCTGGACCGCCTGCTGGAAGTGCTGCAGTAAGGCGGACCGCCACACCCGGAACACCGCCGCCCGAATGCCAGGGCCGCGCCGGGTGTGTGCCGCCGGGGGCCTGCGCGGCCCCCAGCCCTAGCTCCAGCCCCGACCAAGCCTGCGGCACGGCCCCGCCCCGCGGCCACCGCCCCCGAGCACATTGCAAAAAAGAAGCGGCTTGCGCTGGCCTGGCATGGGTTTCCGGTGAAAAACCATCAGAAACCCTTTGTATTCAAGCGCTTGCCGCTATTTATTCTTGCAGCGCGCGGACTGTGCGTAAAATCGCCGCTCTCACACCCATAACGCCAACATTTCAACGTGTGCGGCCCGCAAAGGCCAGCCCCTTCCCGAACCCACGGGACCTGCGGGCTTGCAATTTGCACCCCTCCCCCCATGTATGTCCTTGCAGCGCACCCACTCGGGCGCGCTGGGGTCGTCACATGGCCCTCGTTTTGTTGACCGTCTTTTCCCAGGACTTTTTGTGAAAACTTCTTTCCGCACCACCGCTTCCGTGATCGCCGTCACCATCGCCGCATTGGCCGCGCCCACCCTGGCGCACGCCAAGCGCATGGGGGGCGGCAAGTCGGTGCGCCCTGCAGCGATTGGCCAGGCCCCCGCCAAGCCGGCCACCCCTGCAGCCCCGACCGCCGCCGCCAAGCCCGCGACACCGGCCACCCCAGCCACACCCGCAGCCGCTGCAGCACCCGCCGCGGCGCCCGCGGCCACCGCCGCCCCTGCAGGCTCCGGCATGATGGGCACCATCGCCGCCACCGCCACCGGCGCCGTGGTCGGCACCCTGGCGGGCAACGCCATTGCCGGCGCCTTCAGCGGTGACGACAAGGCCGCTGCCGAAGCGGACGCCAAGGCCAAGGCCCAGGCCGAAGCCAAGGCCGCCGAAGCCGAAGCCGCCGCGCTGCAAAAGAAGCTGGACGAAGCCAAGGCCAAGGCCGAAGCGGCCCGCGCTGCTGCCCTGTAATCGCCACACGGCAGCTGCCGTGCACGCGCACTGAAAACGCCCCGCCGGCTTGCGCCGCGGGGCGTTTTTTCATTGGCAGCGCTTCAGCGCGGGGGCCGCAGGGGATCGAGCAGGCGCGTGAGTCCGTTGTGATCCAGCTCGTGCATCAGGGCCAGCAAACGCCCCAGCCCGCCGGGCGGAAAGCCCTCGCGCGCAAACCACGCCAGGTAATTGCCGGGCAGATCGCACAGCAGACGGTCCTTGTACTTGCCGAAGGGCATGCGGGTGGACACCAGCTTTTCGAGGTCGTCAGCGTGCACGGCACCTCTGAATGGCAAAATTTCGCATAAAAACCACTTTCTTTATAACCAAATTAGGAAAAATTACTTAGCAGGCTGCAACGCCAAGATTACACTTGCCCCCACACCCTGAGGCTGCAATCGGTGCACACAGGGCTGAGACAACACCGCACTCCACTGTCATTTGAACGGAATCCTCCATATGTTGAAGAAGACCCTGACTGCCGTGGCGATTGCCACCCTGGCCCTCTCCGCCCAGGCTGCCGATGTCCTCAAGGTGGCCGCCACCGCCGTGCCCCACGCGGAAATCCTGAACTTCATCAAGCCCCAGCTCAAAGCCGACGGCATCGAGCTGCAGGTCAAGGAATTCAGCGACTACGTGCAGCCCAACGCCGCCGTGGAAGACAAGCAGCTGGACGCCAACTTCTTCCAGCACCAGCCCTACCTGGACAGCTACAACAAGGACCGCAAGACCAGCCTGGTGCAAGTGCCCAACGGCAAGGTGCACGTCGAGCCCTTCGGCGCCTACTCCAAAAAGATCAAGCACCTGAAGGACCTGAAGGACGGCGCCACCGTGGCCATCCCCAACGATCCCTCCAACGGTGGCCGCGCCCTGCTGCTGCTGGCCAAGCAAGGCCTGATCGAACTCAAGGACCCCAAGAACCTCACCAGCACCGCGCTGGACGTGGTGAAGAACCCCAAGAAGCTGAAGTTCCGCGAACTGGAAGCCCCTTTGCTGCCCCGCGCACTGGCTGACGTGGATCTGGCCCTGATCAACACCAACTACGCGATCGAAGCCAAGCTCAACCCCACCAAGGATGCGTTGTTCATCGAGAACGCCGACTCGCCCTACACCAACATCGTCGCCGCCCGCAAGGACCGCGCCGATGGCGCCGACATCGCCAAGCTGATGAAGGCCCTGCACTCGGCCGACACCAAGAAGTTCATCGAAGAGAAGTACAAGGGCGCCGTGGTTCCCGCCTTCTGATCGGCACCACACCCCACTCCCAAGCGCTGCCCTGGCAGCGCTTTTTTCATGGGCGGGCCAATACCAAGTGACCCTCCGTCCCATCGGGGTCCGGTCATCGCACCGGTCAATGGCCCGAGTGGCCACAGTTGGTACCTGCCGTGGTCTTGCGCTTGCGCGACACAAGCCCGAGCAAATCGTTACCACCAGTATCCATGGCCCGGCAACTGCGGCATGATGCCGAACTTTATTTCCCAGGCCTTTTCACCGGACCCCTCCATGAGCGACACCGCCCCCATCTCCCTGGACAAAGCCATCACCGCCGGATTGAGTGAAGTGACACTGTCACGCACCCTGGAGCTGTTTGCCGCCCACCTGGCATCGGACAGTGACCGCCTGCTGAACTTCCGCGGCGACCTGGCGGAACGCTACAACTACGACAAGATCAAGCCCACCATGACCCCGGCCCGTGCGCAGGGGAACGTGGTCTTCATCGAGGCCACCAGCCACAAGACCGGCGAAACCGGCTACTACCAGATCCTGGCCAACCAGTGGAAGTTGCTGGAAGTGCTGGCCCGCCTGGGCTGAGCCCCCTCCATCACAACCTCACAAAAAAAGCCCGTGGCGCTTGCACCATGGGCTTTTGCTTTTGGTGGCAGGGCGTGCGTGTGCTCAGGCCACCAGCCCCTGCCACACCCACCAGGCCAGCGCCAGCATCATCACCCCGGTGATGCCGTCGAGCACCCGCCACGCCACGGGCTTGGCAAACAGCGGGCGCAACCGCTGTGCCGCCGCGCTGAGCAGGCAAAACCACACCAGGCTGGCACAGGCGGCACCGACCACGAAGAACCATTTCAGCTCACCCGCCTGGCGTGCCCCGATGGAACCGATCAGCACCACCGTGTCCAGGTAGACATGGGGATTGAGCAAGGTGATGACCGCCAGCGCGCCCAGCACCGCCAGCACGCTGCGCGGCGCCACGGCATCGCCTTCGGCCAGCACCAGGGCATTCTGGGCAAACGCCATGCGATGCAGAGCGAACAGCCCATAACCAAGCAGGAACAGCACGCCGCCCCAGCCGCACCAGTAGGCCACGTCGGGGCGGCTGGACAGCAGTTGCGCCATGCCGGCCACGCCGGCGCCAATCAGCAGCGCGTCCGAGCCCACGCACCAGGCCACGCAGGCCCGCGTGTGCTCCCCACGCACGGCCTGGCGCAGCACATAGACGTTCTGCGCCCCGATGGAGACGATCAGCGACAGGCACACGGTAAAACCTGCCAGCCAGGAAGAGGTGATTTCAGCATTCCACATTCGGCCAATTCTCCCGCCGCATTGCCGGACTTATGCAGATAAGATAAATTAAATTACTTCATTCGAATTAAGTTTTTCTACATGCTCGACTACGCTGGACTGGAAGCCTTGGCCGCTGTGCTGCGCGAAGGCAGTTTTGACCGTGCGGCCCGCAAGCTGCACGTCACGCCCTCGGCCATCTCGCAACGCATCAAGTTGCTGGAAGAGCGCCTGGGCCAGGTGCTGGTGATGCGCGGCGCGCCCTGCACCGGCACCGAGGCCGGGCGTCGCCTGTGCCTGCACGTGGAGCAGGTGGCGTTGCTCGAAAACGAGCTGCGCCGCAACAACCCCGAGCTGGTGCCCGAAGGCCAGGTGGCCCGCCCCACACTGAAGCTGGCGGTGAATGCGGATTCGCTCAACAGCTGGTTCGTGGATGCCATGGCCGCCTTCACCCAGGAAGGCAACGAGCTGCTGGACATCAGCATCGACGACCAGGACCACACGGCCAAGCGCATCAAGGAAGGGGAGGTGATGGCGGCGGTCACGGCCTCGTCCAGCCACATCACGGGCTGCAACATCTGGCCCCTGGCGAACATGCAGTACGTGGCCGCGGCCAGCCCGGCCTTCATCGCCCGCTATTTCGGCGCCCAGGGCATCAATGCCCAGACCCTGTCGCAGGCACCGGTGCTGACCTATGACCGCAAGGACGCGATGCAGGACAAATGGCTGCACCAGCAAGGCGTCTCGGCCCGCCATGCGCCGCCGCGCCACTGGGTGCCATCGGCCCACGCATTCGTGCGCGCCTGCGAAGCCGGCGTGGCCTGGGGCATGCACCCCACGGTGCTGATCCGCGAGCACCTGGCCAACGGCAGTCTGGTGGAGCTGCTGCCGGGCAGCGGCATTCCGGTGCCCCTGTACTGGGCGCATGCGCGCAATGCGCAGACCGGACTGGAGCGCCTGACGCAGTGCGTGATCAATGCCGCCCAGGCTTGGTTAGAGCCCATCGACCCCAAGCCCTGAGCGGCCACAGGGCGGTCAGTGCCGCATCTGCCGCCCGGTCTCCAGCACGTTGAAGTTCAGCAGATCGGTGGCCAGCACCGTCTCCCACATGAAGCAGGCCAGCGCGGCGATGAACGAGAACACCCCACCCAGGAACAGGAACACCGCCACCATCTGCCCCTGCTCCGCCCAGGCCTGGCCGATGAACAGGAAGACAATCGTCAGCCCGATCAGAAAGCCGCACAGCGTCAGCAAGCCGATCGACCAGTTGGCAATGCGGCCCCGCGTGCGCAGGTAGTTCAGCTCACGCAGGCCGCGGTCGATGAACTCCTCATCGTTGCTGGCGCGCACGCGCTCCTCCATCACCCGGGCCCGGTCGATGATGCGTGCCAGCCGCCCGGCCACGGCGCCGATCATGCCGGCCACGGCCGTTAAAAAGAACACTGGCGCCACGGCCAGTTGCACGCTGTGTGTGACGTTGGAAGCGTCGATCATGTGTTGTTTCTCACCCATTCAAACTAGTTGGCGCTGCCGACGAACGGCCATGCCCGCATGGTATGCAAAAAACCAGCCCGACCGGCCATCCAGACCCTTGCTTTAACGCAAATCGCCCAGTCCGGCCGTTTGATGTGCCGCAAACGCCCCCCCCCACCCGCACGCGATAGTGACGACACACCTATTAACCCATGACTGATTGCGGAGGATGTTTGCCATGAAGATGTTCAACGACCTGATCTCGACCGACTACGGCCTGATGAGCCTGATCGTCATCCTGATCACCATTGCCATGTGGATTTACTTCACCGTGCTCTTCCTGGGCAAGATCAACAAGAGCGCTTCCGCCGCCGCTGCGGCCGACAGCCAGGCCGCCACGCCCTCCGCCAAGACCTGAAGCCCGCAGAGGCCTTCCAACTTCATCTCTTTGAGGCCTGCATCCGCAGGCCTTTTTTATGGCTGCCACCGGGGAACGCCCCAGCTCCAGTTCCTCACTTCACTTCACTTCACTTCACTTCACAAAACCATAGCTGACAGCGTTCGCAACATCAGCCGTTCCGATGGATTGGATACGCAAACCCTGATCCACAAAGCGCTACCTGCTCCTTTTAATGCGGGCACGCACCACCGTGGCCGGCCATGCCGCCACAGACCCAGGCACAATCGACCACATGCCCTTGCCTGCCCCGCCCGAAGACGCTGCCGACACCGCCCCCGTGCCCGCCCCGATCGTGGCGCGCCACTGGTACACGCGCTGGCTGCTGCGTGCCCTGGCGGTACTGGCCCTGGCGCTGGGCATCGCCGGGGTGTTCATTCCGGGCCTGCCCACCACGGTCTTCATCCTGATGGCCGGCTGGGCCGCCATGCGCAGCTCCCCACGCATGCACGCCTGGCTGTGGCGGCACCCGCTGTTTGGACCCATGCTGCAAAACTGGCAGGCGGGCGGCCTGGTCAGCCGCCGTGCCAAACGCAGTGCCACCGTGATGATGGCCGTGTGCGCAGCCATCCTGTGGCTGACCCCCACGCCGGTGTGGGTGCGCTGGCTGGCCTGCGGCTGCATGGCCTGCGTGCTGCTGTGGCTGTGGCGGCGCCCCGAACCGGCATAGGCCCAGGCTGCTCTCACTTTTTTGGACCAACTGCCAAAACGGCCAAAAATCCATGTATATAATCTAGGTCTTGTTCCCTGATAGCTCAGTCGGTAGAGCGACGGACTGTTAATCCGCAGGTCCCTGGTTCGAGCCCAGGTCGGGGAGCCACCCAATTGACGCCTTGCAATTGCACAAGGCACACCGAAATGTTCCCTGATAGCTCAGTCGGTAGAGCGACGGACTGTTAATCCGCAGGTCCCTGGTTCGAGCCCAGGTCGGGGAGCCACTCTGAAAAGCCAAGCATTGCAAGATGCTTGGCTTTTTTCTTGGCCGCGTCCATACCGCCCGCCCCCTGTGGACTGGATGCACAGCAGCACCCCGCTCAACGGACCTCAAGCAGCCCGGACAATCCCCACGGTCGGCGCCGCCCCAGCAGCGGCAGCCGCCGGCACGGATTCAATGCGATTGGGCGCAATGTACTTACCCGCCTCCTGCAAGGGGTCCATGAGCACCGCCCCCTTCTTGCGCGCCTCCCAATGGGCAATCTCCTCCTCCAGTCGGCGCGCGCGCTCGGCATACATGGCCGCCGAGGCATGGTAGTGCTCGGCCGCCATCGAATGCTCGAGCATGGCCATGCGCGCTTCCTGCAGACACGCCCGGGCACGGCGGATGTAACGGGGTTCACCACTGAAAATGCCGGAAAAGAACATGATTGCCACTCCTTCCATCCGCATGCGGCGACACCGCATTTCATAATGCCCCAAGGACATGACGCCACCATAGGCAAGCCCCATGGCGGGGTCTGTCCCCATAGGACAGCATTCACTGTAGGAGCAGCCCACCACCCCACTGGCCCCCATGCTGGCGCAACACCCGACCGACCCACTTCCCAAGTTCATAGCAAAACATGCAAGCGCCATCGCTGATCTGGCTCGATTCCGAGGACGAGTTCCCCGCCGTGACCCATGCCTGGGGCGCCGACACCCCCATGCCCGGCCTACTGGCAGCCGGGGGCACCCTGGATGCCGAACACCTGCAAGCGGCCTACCGCCAGGGCATCTTTCCCTGGTTCAGCCCCGGCCAGCCCAACCTGTGGTGGTCGCCCGACCCCCGCATGGTGCTGCAGACCGGTGACTTCCGGCTGCATCCGTCGCTGCGCAAGACCTTGCGCAAATTCCTGCGCACCCCGGGTTGCGAGGTGCGCGTGGACCACGACTTTCGCCAGGTGATGCAGCACTGCGCCCAGACCCCCCGCGCCGGGCAGGACGGCACCTGGATCGTGCCCAGCATCATCGATGCCTACTGCGGCCTGCATGCGCGGGGACTGGCCCACAGCGTGGAGACCTGGGTGGACGGGCGCTTGGTCGGCGGCCTGTACTGCGTGGCCCTGGGCCATGCCGTGTATGGCGAATCCATGTTCGCGCATGCCACCGACGCCTCCAAGCTGGCGCTGGCGGCGCTGGTGGCGCTGTGCCGCCACCACGGCGCGCCGCAGATCGACTGCCAGCAGGCCACGCCCCACCTTGCCTCCCTGGGTGCCCGCGAGCAAAGCCGCGCCAGCTTCCTGGCCGAGGCCACACGCCAGCAGCAGCGCCCGGCCATGGACTGGCAATGGCGCCCCGTATACTGGGATGCGCTTTCCCCTGGGTTGATTTCCTGAGGCTTTCGACGCATGACACAGCTCAATGACCTGCCGCACTACAGCCTGCAGTTCTATGCCACCGCGCCCTACCCGTGCAGCTACCTGCCGCACCAGGAGGCGCGCTCGCAGGTCGCCGCCCCCAGCCATCTGATCCAGTCCGAGGTCTACTCGGCCCTGGTCACCCAGGGTTTCCGCCGCAGCGGCATGTTCACCTACCGGCCGTACTGCAGCCAGTGCAAGGCCTGCGAGCCGCTGCGCGTGCTGACCGATGCATACCGCCCCAACCGCAGCCAGCGCCGCGCGGCACGCCAGCACGGGCAGCTGGAAGCCAGCGTGCAGCGCCTGCACTTCTCGCAGGAGCATTACGACCTGTACCAGCGCTACCAGCACGCCCGCCACAGCGGCGGCGGCATGGACCAGGACAGCATCGAGCAGTACACGCAGTTCCTGCTGCAAAGCCGGGTGGAGACCCGGCTGGTGGAGTTCCGCGACCCCGCCGCCGACAACGCCTTGCGCATGGTCTCCATCATCGATTTTCTGGAAGACGGCCTGTCGGCGGTCTACACCTTCTACGAACCGGACGCCGACGCCAGCTACGGCACCTACAACGTGCTGTGGCAGATTGCCTTCGCGCGCAGCCTGCGACTGCCCCACGTCTACCTGGGCTACTGGATCGAGGCCTCGGCCAAGATGCGCTACAAGGCGCAGTTCCACCCGCACGAGGTTTTGCGCAACAACCTGTGGCAGCGCATCGACAAAATCTGAGTCGCACCAGCGAATGCGGCCTGCCGCTCCAAAGAATGTGAGCAGGCCACACCCACGAGGGCTAGAATCCGGCCATCTTTGCCTTTGGATGCCCCATGAAGAAAAACGATCAAGACGCTCCCGCCAAACCCAGTGTGCAAGTGCTGGAGCGCATGTTTGTCTTGATCGACGTCCTGGCATCGCGCGAAGAGGCCGTCTCCCTCAAGGAAATCAGCGAACGCACCGGCCTGCACCCCTCGACCGCCCACCGCATCCTGAATGACCTGGCCGCCGGCCGCTTCGTGGATCGCCCCGAATCGGGCAGCTACCGCCTGGGCATGCGCCTGCTGGAGCTGGGCAACCTGGTCAAGGCCCGCCTGAGCGTGCGCGAGGCGGCCCTGCCCGCCATGCGCCTGCTGCACAAGCAGATCCAGCAACCCGTGAACCTCAGCGTGCGTCAGGGCGATGAGATCGTCTATGTGGAACGCGCGTACAGCGAACGCTCGGGCATGCAGGTGGTGCGCGCCATCGGCGGCCATGCGCCGCTGCACCTGACATCGAACGGCAAACTGTTCCTGGCGGCCGACGAACCCCAGCGCGTGCGCGCCTACGCCATGCGCACCGGCCTGGCCGGCAACACCCACAACAGCCTGACCCAGCTGCCCCTGCTGGAGCGCGAGTTGTCCAAGGCCCGCGAAACCGGCGTGGCCTATGACAACGAGGAACTGGAGCTGGGGGTGCGCTGCATGGCCGCGGGCATCTACGACGACCAGGCCAAGCTGGTCGCGGCACTGTCCATCTCCGCCCCAGCCGACCGCCTGGACGAAGGCTGGCTGCCCAAGCTGCAAGGCACGGCCTACGAGATCTCGCAGGCCCTGGGCTTTCGCGGCCCGGCCCCCAGCAGCCTGCGCTGAGTCAGCGGTCCCCACGGCCCCAGCACGCGGATCGCGCGCCCCGGCACTGCGCGGCAGCCCGTGGGCATGGCGCTCAGGCCAAGGCCACCGTAGGCAGCGGCAGACCGCGGTAATCGGCGAAATCCAGCACGCGCGGGTACTGGCGCACCAAGTCCGTCCCGAAGCCTGCCGTGAACCACGCAAACCGCACCCCGGCCGCCTGCGCGCAGGCCGCGTCGGCGTGCGTGTCGCCAAAGAACACCGCCGCCTCCGGTGGCACATGCAGATGGCCCAGGGTGAACAGCAACGGATCGGGCGCGGGCTTGGCCACGCCGCAGCTGTCGCGCCCGGTGACCACCTGGAACAGATCCAGGATGCCCGCCGCCTCCAGCCCCTGGAGGGCCAGCGCATGCTGCTTGTTGGTGCACACAGCCAGGGCCAGCCCCTGGTCGCGCGCAGCCTGCAGCCAGGCGCGCACGCCGGCGTACAAGGGCGCGCCATGCGGGGGCTGCTGGGCATAGTGCTGCTCGAACCACTGCCCCAGCTGTGCCTTGCCGGCCTGCGGCATCGGCAGTTGCCGCTCCTTGAGCACATCCGCCATCAGGTCGGCCGCCGTGCCGAACATGTTGGGCATGCGGTAGGCCGCGGGCAGCGGGGCATGGCCCAGTTGCACCAGGGTCTGGCTGGCGGCCGTGACGATGGCGTGTTCGGTGTTCAGCAGCGTGCCGTCCATGTCGAAGACCATGGCGCGCACGCCGGTCCAGTCCATGGTCTGTAGTGTGTGGTCCGTCCCTATCATGCGGTCGATTGTCGGCCGAGACGGCCCGGCCTGCAGCACGACCGGTTTTGGCCCACCCCCAGGTTGGTTCAAAAAGATGAGCGCATCGCGCATGCCAAAAGCGCCATTCAGGTCAATGTACCTCTGAAAGGTTGATTCCACGCGCGCCATGCGCTCCTGTTTTCAAGCGGGCAAACGCCCTCAGACATGGCGTTTGACATGGCTGCCGGGTTCGGGCGGCAACTCGGCATCGGCCTGGGCATGCAGGGTGGCGATCAGGTTGCACGCCCCGGGGCGGCCATCGCACAGGGTCTTGAGCTGGCGCAGCTCCCGCTCCAGCACCCGCAGCTCGCCCAGCCGCTGGCGCACGTGCTGCAGGTGGGCCTCCACCGTCTGGCTGGCGGCGCGGCAGTCTTCCGGGCGCTGGCCGTCCAGCGCCAGCAAGGTGCGCACCTCGTCCAGCGACATGTCCATGGCGCGGCACATGCGGATGAAGCGCAGGCGGTGCAGGTCCGCATCGCCATACAGGCGGTAGTCGTTGTCCTGCCGCAGGGCCGGCGCCAGCAGGCCCTGTTTTTCGTAGTAGCGGATGTTGGCGGCCGACACGCCGGTGCGTTGGGCAGCCTCTCCGATGCGCAATCCTGTCATGGGTGCTTGACCTTGAAGTTACTTTCAGCTTTCCAATCATGGCATGGACTCCCAACACACACACCAAAGCGGCTGCTGCAGCCCGGCCCCCCGGAAACCCGATGCCCATGGGCACGACCACGGTCACGACCATGCAGGCGGCGAGCACGACCACGGCCATGACCATGGCGTGCTGCCCGGCTGGCCCCGCATCGGGGCCGCGCTGGGCCTGGCGCTGCTGGCCGAAATCTCGCACTGGTTCACGCCGCAGTACCCGGCACTGGAATACGCGGGCATGGCCCTGGCCGTGGTGGCCATCGCCCTGTCCGGCCTGGGCGTGTACAAGGCCGGCCTGCAAAGCCTGGCGCGCCTGCAGCTGGGCATCCATGCGCTGATGGCCGTGGCCGTCACCGGCGCCTTCCTGATCGGCCAGTGGCCCGAGGCCGCCATGGTCATGGCCTTGTACGCCGCCGCCGAACGCATTGAGGAGCGCGCCATGGACCGCGCGCGCCTGGCCATCCGCAACCTGCTGCGCCTGGCGCCCGACACCACCGAGGTGCTGCAGCCCAACGGCCACAGCCTGACCGTGCCCACGGCCGACGTGCCCACCGGCGCCCTGGTGCGCGTGGCCCCCGGGGCCCGCATTCCGCTGGACGGTGAGGTCATCGCTGGCCACAGCAGCGTGAACCAGGCGCCCATCACCGGCGAAAGCGTGCCCGTGGACAAGGCCCCGGGCGACAGCGTCTGGGCCGGCAGCATCAACCAGCAGGCCGAGCTGCAGCTGCGCGTCAGCGCCGCCACCGCCAACTCCATGCTGGCGCGCATCGTCCAGGCCGTGGAACAGGCCCAGGCCAGCAAGGCGCCCACGCAGCGCTTCGTCGACCGCTTTGCCGCCATCTACACCCCCATTGTCATGGTCCTGGCCCTGGCCCTGGCCGTGCTGGCCCCGCTGCTGCTGGGCTGGACCTGGCTGGATGCCATCTACCAGGCCCTGGCCCTGCTGGTCATCGCCTGCCCCTGCGCGCTGGTGCTGTCCACCCCGGTCACCGTGGTCAGCGCGCTGACGGCCGCAGCCCGCCAGGGCGTGCTGCTCAAGGGCGGCAGCGTGCTGGAAGCCGCGCGCCAGCTGCGCAGCATCGCGCTGGACAAGACCGGCACCCTGACCACGGGCAAGCCCACCCTGGTGGACTGGGACGTGCTGGACGCCGCGCAGACCCCGCGTGCTGAGGCCGCCTTGCGGGCCTGGCAAATCGCCTCGCGCTCGGACCATCCGGTCTCGCACGCGGTGGCCCAGGGCCTGCAGACCGAGGGCGTGCCCACCTCGCCGGCCCAGGACCTGCAGGCCCTGCCCGGGCGCGGTGTGCAGACGCGCATCGAGGGGCAGACCTACTACCTGGTCAACCTGCGCTGGGCGCAGGAGCAGCAACTGGACAGCCCGGCCCTGCAGGCCGCCGTACAGGCCCACACGCGCCTGGGCCGCAGCGTCAGCCTGCTGGCCACCGCGCAGCAGGTGCTGGCCGTGTTCGCCGTGGCCGACAGCCTGCGCCCCCATGCCCAGGAAGCCGTGCAACAGCTGCAGGCGCTGGGCATCACCCCGGTGGTGCTCAGCGGTGACCACCCCGACGCCGTGCAGGCGATTGCCCAGCAGGCAGGCATCCTGCAGGCCGAAGGCGGCCTGCTGCCCGAGGACAAGCTGCGCCGCATGCACCAGCTGCAGGCCGCGGGGGCCGTCGGCATGGTGGGTGACGGCATCAACGATGCCCCCGCCCTGGCCCAGGCCGACATGGGCTTTGCCATGGGCGGCGCCCACAGCACGGACATGGCCATGGAGACTGCCGACGTGGTGCTGATGCACGACGACCTGCGCCGCATCCCGGACACCATCGCCCTGTCCCAGCGTGCCCACCGCGTGCTTTGGCAGAACATTGCGCTGGCCCTGGGCATCAAGGCGGCCTTCTTCGCCCTGGCGCTGATGGGCCATGCCAGCATGTGGCTGGCCGTGCTGGCCGACATGGGGGTGAGCCTGCTGGTGGTGGCCAACGGCCTGCGCCTGCGGATCGACCTTCACAAAAATCTGAACAGTGAGGACAGACGCCGCATAATCTGTGCGCCTGAAAAATAACACGCACAAATTTCCACCACCATGAACACCCGCCACCAGCCTGCCGCACCTGCACCGCTGCCCCACACCCTGCTCGAGGACGCAGCCGCCATCTTCACCGGCGTGCTCATGATCTCGGTGGGCGTGGCGCTGTTCAAGCAGGCCGGGCTGGTCACGGGGGGCATGGCGGGCCTGGCGTTCTCGCTGCACTACGCCACGCACATCGGCTTCGGCGTCTGGTTCTTTGTGCTGAACCTGCCGTTCTACTGGCTGGCCGTGCGCAAGATGGGCTGGGCCTTCACGGTCAAGACCTTCTGCGCCGTTGGCCTGCTGGCCGTGGTGTCGGAGTTGCAGCCGCTGTTCCTGAGCCTGGAGCGTGTGCGGGCGCCCTACGCCGCTGTCGTCGGCGGCATCCTGATGGGTGTGGGCATGCTGGTGCTGTTCCGCCACCGCTGCAGCCTGGGTGGCGTGGGCATTGCCGCATTGTTCCTGCAGGAGCGCTACGGCTGGCGCGCCGGCTATGTGCAGATGGGGCTGGACTGCCTGATCCTGCTGAGCGCCTTCTTCATCGTCGATGTGGAGCGCGCCCTGTGGTCCATCCTGGCGGCCCTGACCCTGAACCAGGTGCTGTCCATGAACCACCGCCCGGGCCGATACGGCGGCTGACGCGCAGCGCGGAACTTTGTGCCGACTCTGGCATCATTCATGCCTATGCGCCGCCTGCTGCCCCTGTTCATGATCTTGCTGCTGACCCTGCGCGGTCTGCTGGGCGATGCCATGGCCATGGGCAGCCTGCCCAACGCCGGGGACCACATGCCCACGGCCGTGGCCGCAGCGCAGACGGCGCCACAGGCCCACCACCACGCAACGGCCATGACGGACGATGCCCATGCGCATGCTGCCGAGACCCAGGCACTGCACTGTGAAGCAACACCCACCGCCCCCGCGTGCGGCGGCAGCCACCACACCACAGCCTGTGCCGCCTGTGGCATCTGTCATTCGGCCTTTTCCCCCCCACTGCTGCTGGCGCCCTGCCAGGACCTGTCCACGCAGGCCGCACCGGCCAGCGGCCGTGCCGACTTTGCCAGCGCCACGCTGGTGCAAGCCACCAAACCACCCATCGCCTGAGACCTGACACCCGAGGTGCGTCCGCAGCACGCCCCCTGCCCTGGGCAGAACGTGCCGCCAACGCTGAAAGGTTTCTTGTCGCAGGAGATTGCTGCATGCGCAACGCGCACTTTGTCACCCCGTGGTTGCTCGGACTGAGCCTGGCCACGCCCTGGGCTCTGGCCCAGACCCCCCCATCGCCGCCGCCCGCGGCCCACACCACCGAGCGGGCGTCCAGCACCGCGGCCCAGCGCCCCTTGGTGCACACCGCACTGCCCGCCAGCGGCGCCCTGGTCACCAGCCCGCAGGACTGGCGCGCCGCGAATGCGGCCGTGGCCAGCTTTGCGCGCGGCCACGCCGATGTGCTGCGTTGGGAAGCCGCGCAAACGCCCACGCCAGCGCCCACAGCACCCGGCACGCACCAGCACGGAGGCCAGCCATGAACCGCCGTGCCCTGCGACTCAGCCCCGTGCTCGCCGCCGTGGTGCTGGCGGGCTGCGCCAGCGTGGCCCCCGATGGCCTGCGCAGCGCCGTGGACCGCCACACGGCCTCCCGGCTGCCTGCCGACAGCCAGTTGCCGTCCACGGATTCCCGCGCCCAACCGACCACCGAGGCACAGATCGCCCAGTGGCTGAGCCAGCCCGTGGATGCCGACACGGCCGTGCGCATCGCCCTGCTGCGCAGCCCCAGCCTGCAAGCCCAGCTGGCACAGCTGGCCCGCCAGGATGCGCAGCGCGCCCAGGCCCTGACCCTGTTCAACCCCACGCTGACGCTGGGGCGCTTCGTCAACGGCCATGAGCGCGAGATCGAGCGCCAGCTCAGCCTCAACCTGGTCCAGCTCATCACCATGCCGTGGCGCAGCCGCTGGCAAGGCTGGCAGCTGGAGCAGGCCACGCTCACTGCCGCCCAGCAGGTGCTGCTGCACGCGGCCGACACCCGCCGCGCCTGGCTGCGGGCCGTGGCGGCGCAGCAAAGCCTGCAGGCCGCCGAACGCATGCACGAGGCCGCGGCAGCTGGCGGCGAGCTGGCCCGGCGCATGGCCCTGGTCGGCAACTTCAGCAAGCGGGAGCAGGCCCAGGAGCTGCGCGTGCAGCACGACGCCGCCGCCCAACTGGCCCGCGCCCGCCTGAACGCGGCCCTGGAGCGCGAGCAACTGGCCCGCCTGATGGGCCTGTGGGGCCCGCAGGCCGACTTTGCCCTGCCGGACAGCCTGCCACCCCTGCCCAAGGGCGAGGCCCTGCACACCGGGGCCAATGCCGAGGCCACCGCCCTGCGCGAGCGCTTGGACGTGCGCGCCCTGCGCCGTGAGCTGGACACCACGGCCGATCGCCACGGTTTCGCCCGCGTGGGCGCGCTGTTTGGCGACATCGGCGCCAGCTACAGCCGCAACACCACCACCGACCGCGCCACACGCCACGACGAGGTCACGCGCGGCTGGGAGCTGGAGCTGCCCCTGCCCCTGTTCGACTGGGGCGGCGTGGCCGCAGCCGGGGCACGCGCGCAGCTGCAGCACCGCAGTGCCCAGCTGCGCAACGCGGCCCTGCAGGCGCGCAGCGAGGCGCGCACCAGCTGGCTGCGCTACCGCACGGCCTGGGACCTGGCGCAGCAGCAGCGCACCGAGGTGCTGCCCCTGGCCCAGCAGATGCAGGAGGAGGCCGTCTACCGCTACAACGGCATGTTCATCAGCACCTGGCAGCTGCTGGCCCAGGCCCGCGCCACCGCCCAGGCCGTGGCCACCGCCACCGAGGCCCAGCGCGACTTCTGGCTGGCCGATGTGGACCTGCAACTGGCGCTGTACAGCACCTCGCCCGGCACAGGGGCTGCCAGCCTCTCGACCCCGGCCACACCGTCCGAATCCCCTGCACAAGGCCACTGAGCATGAACCGCCGCAATTTCTTCACCGGCGCCGCCACCGCAGTGGCCGCTGCCTCCGTCAGCCGGGTCGCCATGGCGGCCCTGCCCGAACCCGTGCTGCAAAGCAACGCCGACACGGCCGCGCCGCTGACGCCACCCAATGGCCGGCCCTACCACCCGGTGGTCACCTTGAACGGCTGGACCACGCCCTGGCGCATGAACGCCGGCGTCAAGGAGTTCCACCTGGTGGCCGAGCCCGTGGTGCGCGAGGTCGCGCCGGGCTTTCTCGTCAACATGTGGGGCTACAACGGCCAGTCGCCCGGACCGACCATCGAGGTGGTCGAGGGCGACCAGGTGCGCATCTTCGTCACCAACCGTCTGCCCGAGGCCACCACCATCCACTGGCACGGCCAGCGCCTGCCCAACGGCATGGACGGTGTGGGCGGCCTGAACCAGCCACACATCCCGCCGGGCAAGACCTTTGTCTACGAGTTCACGGCGCGCCGCCCCGGCACCTTCATGTACCACCCGCATTCGGACGAGATGGTGCAGATGGCCATGGGCATGATGGGCCTGTGGATCACCCACCCCAAGGGCCGCCACCCGCTGATTGCCGACGTGCAGCGCGACTACGCCTTCCTGCTGGCCGCCTATGCCGTGGAGCCCGGGGCCATGACGCCGCGCATCAACGAGATGACGGACTTCAACATCTGGACCTTCAACAGCCGGGCCTTTCCGTCCATCACGCCGCTGGTGGCCAAGCAAGGCGACAGGGTGCGCATCCGTGTGGGCAACCTGACCATGACCAACCACCCCATCCACCTGCACGGCCACGAGTTCGAGGTCACCGGCACCGACGGCGGCCCCGTGCCCAAGTCCGCCCGCTGGCCCGAGGTGACCACCGACGTGGCCGTGGGCCAGATGCGGCAGATCGAGCTGATCGCCGACGAGCCCGGCGACTGGGCCCTGCACTGCCACAAGAGCCACCACACCATGGGCGCCATGGGCCACAACGTGCCCACCATGATTGGCGTGGACCACCGCGGCCTGGTGGGCAAGATCCAGAAGATCGTGCCCGACTACATGCTGATGGGCGAGCGCGGCATGGGCGACATGGGGGCCATGGAAATGCCCCTGCCCGACAACACCTTCCCGATGATGACGGGCCAAGGGCCGTACGGGAACATCGAGATGGGCGGCATGTTCACCAGCTTCAAGGTGCGCAAGGGCCTGGGCGCCAACGACTACGGCGACCCCGGCTGGTTCGCGCAGCCCCGGGGCACGCAAGCCTATGCCTGGCAGGGCGCCCCGCTGGAGGCGCAGGCACCACGCCCCACCCCGCCCGGCCAGGCACCGGGTGCCCCCAGCGTACGCAAACCGGCAGCCGGCCACGGCCCTGCCCACCATTGATGCCGGAGCCAATCATGCAAACTCTGAAATACATAGCTGCCAGCGCTTTACTGGCATGCGCTACAGCCACTTTTGCCCATGGCAATGCGGCCCACACCCCGGCCGATCCTGCCACCGCGGTGCCGCCAGAACAAAAAGCCTGGGGCATCGCCGGCGATGCCCGGCCCGGGCTGCGCACCCTCACCCTCCGGATGACGGACGACATGCGCTTCGAGCCCGACCACTTCAGCGTGCGCCAGGGCGAGACCCTGCGCCTGCGCGTGGAAAACCGCGGCCAGATCCTGCACGAGGTGGTGCTGGGCACCGCCGCATCGCTGCAAGAACACGCGGCGCTGATGCTCAAGTTCCCCGGCATGGAACATGCCGAACCGTACATGGCCCATGTGGCCCCGGGCGAGCGCGAGGACTTGGTCTGGCACTTCAACCGCCCCGGCACTTTTGACTTTGCCTGCCTGATTCCCGGCCACTACCAGGCTGGCATGCAAGGCCGCTTCACCGTCACCCCCTGAACACTGTGGTCCCAGAAAGGAAACCCACCATGCACACCCCAACCACCACCCGCCGCCACGCCCTGCACCTGCTGGCCGCCGCCGCCGGTCTGGCCGCCCTGCCGGCCCTGGCTGCCTCGCCCGCCAAGATCCCCATGGAAGTCTGGAAGGATCCCAACTGCGGCTGCTGCAAGGACTGGATCGTGCTGATGGAGCAGGCCGGCTTTGCCGTCACCGTGCACGACAGCGGCAACAGCGCCGTGCGCGCCAAGCTGGGCCTGCCCGTGCAGTACGGCTCCTGCCACACCGCACTGGTCGGCGGCTACCTGGTCGAAGGCCATGTGCCCGCCGCCGACGTGCACAAGCTGCTCAAGGACAAGCCCAAGGCGCTGGGCATCACCGTGCCCGGCATGCCCATCGGCAGCCCCGGCATGGACGGCCCCGAATACGGTGGCCGCAAGGACCCGTACGACGTGCTGCTGGTCACCAAGTCGCTGATGGGCAGCACCGTCAGCACCCGCGTCTACACCAGCTACCGTTGAAGAGGAGTCCCACCATGTCCACCTTCTCCACCCTGCGCCGCCTGGGCTGCGCTGCCGGCCTGCTGCTGGGCCTGACGACGGCACAGGCACAGGCACAGGCACAGGCACAGGCACAGGCACAGGACCACGCCAGCCACCATGCGCCAGCAGCGGCGGCCAGCAGCCCTGCGCCAGCGGCGGCAGCCGACCCGGCGTTGACCGAGGGCGTCATCACCCGCGTCGACGCCCGCAGCGGCAAGCTGACCATCCGCCACGGCGCCATCACCCACCTGGACATGCCGCCCATGACCATGGTGTTTGGCCTGCAGGACGCGCAGCAGGCCGCCCAGTTCAAGCCCGGCGACCAGGTGCGGTTCCGTGTCGAAGACCAGGCCGGCACGCTGGTCATCACCCGCATCCAGCCGGCGTCCTGAGGGTCGCATGGCCATGGCCTGCTTTGCACTCCGGCGCCTGCAGGCGCCAGAGTGCATGGTGGGCCGCACCAAAGCACAAGACCCCAGCCGTCAGTACATCCACTTGCGGACCATGGCCGGTCCCCAGCGTGCCGACAGCCAGGCCTCGGCCTGCGCGTCCCCATCGTCCCGTCCCTGTGCCGTGGCCTGCGCGGTGCACAAGGCCATCAGGGCCAGCGCATCCAGATCGTCGCCCACGTCGTCCAACACCCGCGTCAGCAACGGCGCACTGTCGTGGTCCAGGTACCAGACCGCGCCGTCGGTCCGGCTGAAGCACCACAGGTTGCCATCGCCCAGGTCGTCCCCAAAGTCCACCAGGTCCGCGATGCCGGCGCACAGCGTGGCGGCGTCCTGCGGATCGGCCATGGCCACGATGTCCATCACGCCGGGAAACACCCCCTGCACCGGGCCGATGGCGGCCCAGTCCCTCCCTGGCGCCTGGCCCTGCCATGCCGCCGCCAACAGGCCCTCGGCCCAATCCTGCACGCCAAGGTGCAACCAGTCATCGCGCAATGCCGGGGACAGCGGGCAGCCCAGCCGCCATTCGCACACGCGCGGCGCGGCTGATGGGGTGGGCTGGCACACCTGCATCGCCATCCAGGCATGGGCCTGCAGGCCCAGGTTCCAGAACTGCAGCCGCTGCGGCGCATCCCCGGGGCGATCCGGCCAGTGCGGTGCGGGCACCTGTGCATCCGCCCAGATCACCGCATCCTGCGGGGCAAAGCGCGGGCTGTGGCCCAGCTCCGCCTGCAGCAGTTGCAGCAGAGGTTGGCGCCAGTCCCTCTGGTGCAGCACGGCCACGGGCAGCCAAGGGACATCCCCCATGCGCGGCGCATCGGTCCCCGGACGCACCAGGCAACGGGCGCCAGGCTGCAGCAGGATCGCGCCGGGGTCGGTCTGTGCGGCCGATGACCGTTGGCGGTGGAGCGCAGGCAGGTCCATCCAGTCCGTCGCCGCCCGCTGTGGCAAGGCCTGCACCAAGGCCGGCAGGTTGTTCAGATTTTCATTCGCTGTGCCGCGCTTAGACTGCGGCCCTCATGATGACGCTCAAGCAATTTCACGCGCAGCTGGCCGAGGGCCGGTTGGCCGGCGCCCGCCACATCCAGCTCAGCGATGCGCTGACGGAGTTTCCACCGGCGCTGTATGCGCTGGCCGACTCGCTGGAGGTGCTGGACCTCTCCCACAACCAGCTGCAGCAGCTGCCCGCGGACCTGCCACGCCTGCACCAACTGCGCATCCTGTTTGCTTCCCACAACCCCTTCACCGAACTGCCGGCGGTGCTGGGCCAGATGCCCGCGCTGGAGATGGTGGGCTTCAAGGCCTGCCGGATTGCCCATGTGCCCGAGGCCAGCCTGCCACCGCGCCTGCGCTGGCTGATCCTGACCGACAACCAGCTCCGTGCGCTGCCCGCCAGCCTGGGCCAGCGCCTACGCCTGCAAAAGCTGATGCTGTCGTGCAACCAGCTCACGGACCTGCCGGACCTGCGCGCCTGCCAAAGGCTGGAGCTGCTGCGCATCGCCGGCAACCGCTTCACCACGCTGCCCGCCACGCTGTGGCAGCTGCCGGCGCTGGCCTGGGTGGCGATCGCTGGCAACCCGTTGACGCAAGAAAGTGAGCTGTCCGCGCTGGCTGTATCAGCGCAAACGGCCATTTCTTATCCCCAACTCAGCCTGGGTGCACAACTGGGCGAAGGCGCCAGCGGCCACATCCACCAGGCCACCTGCAACGACAGCGGGACGGCCATCGCGCTCAAGGTGTTCAAGGCCGCCGCCACCAGCGACGGCAGCCCGCAGTCCGAACTGGCGGCCGGCCTGGCCGCGGGCCAGCACCCGCAGCTGCTCACGCCCCTGGCCCGGGTGGACGGCCACCCGGACGGTCGGCTGGCCATGGCCTTGCCCCTGCTGCCGGCCAGCCTGCGCAACCTGGCCGGCCCACCCAGCCTGGACAGCTGCACGCGCGATGTCTATGCACCGGACACGGCCTTCACGCCCGCCACCGCCCAGCGCCTGCTGGCCGGCGTGCGCAGCGCGGTGCAGCACCTGCACGACCACGGTGTGCTGCATGGCGACCTGTACGCCCACAACATCCTGTGGGACCCGGCCACGGGCGAGGCCATGCTCAGCGACCTGGGCGCGGCCGCGCTGACCCGCGATCTGCCCCGCGACCAGGTGGCGCAGCTGCAGGCCCTGGAGTGGCGCGCCTTCGCGCACCTGGAGGCCGAGGTCCTGGCCCGCTGCGCCTGAGCCATAAAAAAGGGCTGCCCGAAGGCAGCCCAAGTACTTTCACACACGCCAAGAAAATCGTTACTGTAGGAAGGCCGGCTTGGCATAGCCGGCAAACTGCTTGTCCACCACCTGCTTGAACTCCTGCGAACGGAAGGCCTGTTCCAGGTCCTTGGCCCATTGCGCGCCCTGGTCCTTGGTCTTGACGGCCACCACGTTCAGGTAGTGGTCGGGGGTCTTTTCCAGCAGCACGGCATCGCTGAGCTTCAGGCCCGAGGAGATGGCGAAGTTGCCGTTGATGATGGCGAACTGCGTATCCTCCAGCGCCCGCGGCAGGTGGGCGGCGTCCAGCGGCACCAGCTTGATCTTCTTGGGGTTGGCGGCCAGGTCCAGCTCGGACACGCGCAGCGGGTTCACCCCCTCCTTGAGCTTGACCAGCCCGGCCTGCTGCAGCAGCAGGATGCCGCGCGCCAGGTTGCTGGGGTCGTTGGGCAGGGCCACGCGGTCGCCTTCCTTAAGCTCCGCCAGGCTCTTGCGCTGCTTGGAATACACGCCCATGGGCGCGATCGGGCCCTGCACCAGGGCCTTCAGGTCCAGCTTGCGGTCACCCTTGAACTGGTTGAAATACACCTCATGCTGGAAGAAGTTGGCATCGAGCGAACCATCGGCCAACGCCAGGTTGGGCTGCACGTAGTCGTTGAACTCCACCAGCTTGACCTTGTAGCCCTTGGCCTTGAGCAGGGGCACGATGCCCGACTGCAGCTGGTCGATGTTGGAGCCGGCCGTGCCGCCGATGACGAGCTGGGGCTTGCTGGCGTCCTGCGCCATGGCGGGGCTGGCGGCCAGGCTGGCCAGTGCCAGGGTGAAAGCCACGGCAGCGCGGCGCTGGGGATTGAAACGGAACATATGGGTCTTGCCTCCTGAGGGTTTGTGCATCACGCGACCTGGGGGTGCGCGCTGATGTCCTGCAGTATCCGCAGGCGTCCTTCAAATCCCAACGAATAAAAAATACGCTGCATATACCCAGAACACATTAACAGTCGCTCCCTGGATCACCCAGCAGGCACTCCCCAGCGGCACCATGGCGCATGCGGGACACCCAACCGGGGAGGGGCCGCGCGCCGCGGCAAATCAACGACACCCCGCAAGCCCGCCTATCTTTTCTGCAGCGACACCCGTAGAGTGCATCGCAAGAGCAGCCCGGTTGCTGCCCTGCGCCCTGACGGGCGCACGTACCGATGACACAACACCAGGAGACGGCCTTGACGCAAGACACCGCCCACCCCGCCCCGCAACGCATCGGGGTGCTCCGCGAAACCTTCCCGCGTGAAAAGCGCGTGGCCACCGTGCCCGATGTGGTGGAAAAACTGCGCCAGCTGGGCTTTGCGGTCGCCATCGAGACCGGCGCCGGCGATGCCGCCAACTTCAGCGACGATGCCTACCGCGCCGTCGGGGCCGAGGTGCTGCCCAGTGCTGCCGCAGTCTGGCAGGCCGCCGACATCGTCTTCAAGGTGCGCCCGCCCACGGCCGACGAGGTCGCGCTAATGCACCCCGGCCAGATCCTGATCGACTTCATCTGGCCGGCACAGAACCCCGAACTGATGCAGCAACTGGCCGCCCGGCAGGTGACGGTGCTGGCCATCGATGCACTGCCGCGCACGCTGTCGCGCGCCCAGAAGATGGATGCGCTGACCTCCATGGCCGGCGTCTCCGGCTACCGCGCCGTGATCGAGGCGGCCAACGCCTTTGGCCGCTTCTTCAACGGCCAGATCACTGCGGCGGGCAAGGTGCCCCCGGCCAAGGTGTTCATTGCCGGGGCCGGCGTGGCCGGCCTGTCGGCGATTGGCACGGCCGCCAACATGGGCGCCATCGTGCGGGCCAATGACACGCGCGCCGAGGTGGCCGACCAGGTCACCTCGCTGGGTGGCGAGTTCGTCAAGGTCGACTACGAGGAAGACGGCGCGGGCGGCGGCGGCTACGCCAAGGTGATGAGCGAGGGCTTTCAAGCCGCGCAACGCCAGATGTATGCACAGCAGGCCCAGGATGCCGACATCATCATCACCACGGCGCTGATCCCCGGCAAGCCGGCCCCCAAGCTGATCACGGCCGAGATGGTGCGCAGCATGAAGCCCGGCAGCGTGATCGTGGACATGGCTGCCGAACAAGGCGGCAACTGCGAGCTGACCGTGGCCGACGAAGCCCTGGTGCGCTATGGCGTCACCATCATTGGCTACACCGACCTGGCCTCGCGCCTGGCCAAGCAGTCGTCCACGCTGTACGCCACCAACCTGCTGCGCCTGACCGAGGAGCTGTGCAAGGCCAAGAACGGCGTGGCCGTGGTCAACATGGAGGACGACGCGATCCGCGGCCTCACGGTGATCAAGGACGGCGCCATCACCTGGCCGGCGCCCCCGCTGGTGGTGGCCCCCAAACCTGCGCCGGCCGCCACCACCGCAGCCACGCCGGCGGCCGAGACCAAGAAGAAAGGCGGCCACGGCAGCAGCGGCCCGCTGCCGGCCAAGACGCTGGCCCTCCTGTTTGCCGTGGTGGCCCTGGCGTTCTGGGGCATCGGCGCCTATGCGCCGGCGGCCTTCCTGGGGCACTTCACGGTGTTCGTGCTGGCCTGTTTCATCGGCTACATGGTGGTCTGGAACGTGACGCCAGCCCTGCACACGCCGCTGATGAGCGTGACCAATGCCATCTCCAGCATCATCGCCCTCGGCGCCCTGGTGCAGATTGCGCCGCCGGGCACGGCCGGCACGGGACGGCCGGATGAACTAATTCGCTGGCTGGCCCTTGCTGCGCTTGTGCTGACAGCTATCAATATGTTCGGCGGCTTTGCCGTCACGCGCCGCATGCTGGCCATGTTCCGCAAATAACAAGCACGAGCAGCAGAGAGCAACACCATGTCCCAAAGTCTCGCAACAGTGGCCTACCTGGGCGCCGCCATTTTGTTCATCCTGAGCCTGGGCGGCCTGTCCAACCCCGAAACCTCGCGCCGCGGCAATCTGTTCGGCATGGTCGGCATGGCCCTGGCCGTGCTGGCCACCGTGTTCGGCCCGCGCGTCAGTGTCGAGGGCATGGCCTGGATCGTCGGCGCCCTGGTCGTCGGCGGCGGCATCGGCCTGTACGCGGCCAAGGTCGTGAAGATGACGCAGATGCCCGAGCTGGTGGCGCTGATGCACAGCCTGGTCGGCTTGGCCGCCTGCCTGGTCGGCTTTGCCAGCTATGTCGACACCTCCACCCCGCTGCAAGGCGCCGAGCAGCTGATCCACGAGGTGGAGATCTATGTCGGCATCCTGATCGGTGCCGTGACCTTCTCGGGTTCGCTGATCGCCTTCGGCAAGCTCAACGGCCGCATCGGCGGCAAGCCGCTGCTGCTGCCGGCGCGCCACTGGCTCAACCTGGCGGCACTGCTGCTGGTGATCGGGTTCGGCCGCGAATTCCTGCGTGCCGAGGGCATCGCCCAGGGCATGCTGCCGCTGGTCGTGATGACCGCCATCGCCCTGCTGTTCGGCATCCACATGGTCATGGCCATCGGCGGTGCCGACATGCCCGTGGTGGTGTCCATGCTCAACAGCTACTCGGGCTGGGCCGCAGCGGCCACCGGCTTCATGCTGGGCAACGACCTGCTGATCGTCACCGGCGCGCTGGTGGGCTCCTCGGGCGCCATCCTGAGCTACATCATGTGCCAGGCCATGAACCGCAACTTCCTGAGCGTGATTGCCGGCGGCTTCGGCTCGGGCGCACCGGCCAAGACGGGCAATGCCACCGCCCAGCCCCAGGGCGAGGTCACCGCCATCAGCGCCATGGAGACGGCCGACCTGCTGCGCGAAGCCAAACGCGTCATCATCGTGCCCGGCTACGGCATGGCCGTGGCCCAGGCCCAGCACACGGTCAACGAGATCACCAAGGCCCTGCGCGCCAAGGGCGTGCAGGTGCAGTTCGCCATCCACCCCGTGGCCGGGCGCATGCCCGGCCACATGAATGTGCTGCTGGCCGAGGCCAAGGTGCCCTACGACATCGTGATGGAGATGGACGAGATCAACGACGACTTCCCCGAGGCCGATGTGGCCATGGTGATCGGCGCCAACGACATCGTGAACCCGGCCGCCCAGGATGACCCGGCCAGTCCGATTGCCGGCATGCCGGTGCTGGAAGTCTGGCGCGCCCGGCAGTCCGTCGTCATGAAGCGGTCCATGGCCTCCGGCTATGCCGGTGTGGACAACCCGCTGTTCTACAAGGACAACAACCGCATGCTGTTTGGCGACGCCAAGAAGATGCTGGACGAGGTGCTGACGGCGCTGCGCGCCTGAGCACGGCCGCTGCTGCGCCCCCAAGGCACTACGGTTGGCCCCAGTGGCACCGACGGGCCGGCCGCGGCCCACGCGTCAGGGGCGCAGGTGGATCTGCGACTGGATCACCACCCCCTGAGGGGGCAAGGGCGCGACGTACACGGGGTAGGGCTGCTGGTAGACCACGGGGCGGTCCTTGCATTTGCGCTTTTCCTTGTACTCGCCGTTCTTCTTCCACTCGCGCTTGACCTTGCACTGGCCATCCCAGAACTCTTGCTTGTGCGCGTGGTGGCGGTGTTCGTGCTTGCGGTAGTGGCGGTGGTCATCGTCATCCCCCGCCCAGCTGGTGAACGGCAGGGCCAACAGGAGAACGGGCAGACCCATCGTGGCAAGGATTCGTGGCATGGTGCGGCGCTTCACAGTGGTGGCTGACGCCGCAAGCCTAGGCCCGAAACCGCGCCACATTTTGTAAAAGCCGTGTGCGCCGCTTACAGCGCAGGCCAGCGCCGTCTGCCGGGGCAGCCCCTGCGCCCTGCCTGCCTGGTGGCGCCAGCCGTACCTTCGCCAGGGTGCCCCACGGGCCGGCAGTACCGGCGGCCGGCCACAAAAAAAGCAGCCCGCAGGCTGCTTGGTCAGGATCCGGCGGCCACGTGGGCCCACCTCACTGCAGGAATGCAGGCTTCATGTAGCCCACGAACTTGGTGTCCACCACCTGCTTGAAGGCGGGCGAGCGGTAGGCCTCGGCCAGGTCCTTGGCCCACTGGGCGGTTTCGTTCCCGGTCTTGACGGCCACCACGTTCAGGTACTGGTCAGGGGTCTTTTCCAGGATCACGGCTTCCGTCAGCTTCAGGCCCGAGGACATGGCGAAGTTGCCGTTGACCACCACGAAGTCCGCGTCTTCCAGCGCGCGGGGCAGGTGGGCCGCATCCAGGGGCAGGAACTTGAGCTTGTGCTTGTTCTCGGCCAGGTCCAGCTCAGACACGCGGGCGGGGTTCACACCGTCCTTGATCTTGATGAGGCCGGCGTTCTGCAGCACCAGCAGCGCACGCGCCAGGTTGCTGGGGTCGTTGGGCAGGGCCACGCGGGCGCCGGCCTTCAGCTCGTTGATGCTCTTGAACTTCTTGGAGTACACGCCCATCGGGGCCACGGGGCCTTGCACGATGGCCGTCAGCTTGAGCTTGCGGTCGGTGGTGAACTGGTCGAAATAGGCGCGGTGCTGGAAGAAGTTGGCATCCAGCGAACCATCGTCCAGCGCCAGGTTGGGCTGCACATAGTCGTTGAACTCGATCAGCTTGACGGTGTAACCCTTGGCCTTGAGCTGGGGCACGATGCCTTCTTGCAGCAGGTCGTAGTTAGAGCCGGCGGTGGCGCCAATGCGCAGCTGCTTCTTGGCAGCGTCCTGGGCCATGGCCGGGCCGGCCAGGATGCCGGCCACGGCCAGCGCGGCGGCGGTCAGCACGGCACGGCGGCCTGCAGCGCCTACCTGGAAGGAATTGCGATCAAACATGTGGTGACTCCCTGGGAATGCAATGACCGGCCTGCGCGAGAATGCGTGTCCACGCGAATGGACCAGACCGTTTATCGGCATGCAGTATGCCGACATTCAGGGTAAACCCCAAAGATTAAAAAACCATCTATTTATTCCCGTTCGCTATAAACCAGCCACTTGACCACGACGAGGTGCACATTGACCGCAACGCTTTTGGCACATGCCGGGCACATCGCCCGGGTACAGGGCATCCAGGTGGGCCACTTCACCGACCCGCGCCGCCCCACGGGCTGCAGCGTGGTGCTGTGCCCGCAGGGGGCCGTAGGGGGCGTGGATGTGCGCGGCGCCGCCCCCGGCACACGCGAGACCGATCTGCTGGACCCCAGCCACCTGGTGCAGCAGGTGCACGGCATCACCCTGTCCGGCGGCAGCGCCTGGGGGCTGGATGCCGCCAGCGGCACCATGCGCTGGCTGGAGGAGCAAGGCGCCGGGCTGGACATCGGCGTGGGCCGCATCCCGCTGGTGCCGGCGGCCGTGCTGTTTGACGTGATGCTGGGCGACATGCGCATCCGCCCCGATGCCGCCGCGGGCTACGCGGCCTGCCAGGCCGCCAGCCATGAGCGCCCGGCCGAAGGCAGCGTGGGCGCGGGCGCCGGGGCCGTGGTGGGCAAGATCTTCGGCCACGCGCGGGCCATGAAGGGTGGCATCGGCACGGCCAGCTTCACCGTGGACGGCGTGACCGTGGGCGCGCTGGTGGCCTGCAATGCGCTGGGCGATGTCTACCACCCGCACACCGACCAGCTGCTGGCCGGCGCCCGCACCGCCGATGGCCAGCAGTTGCTGGGCGCACGCGATGCCCTGCTGCGCGGCGAGGCGCCCAGCGCCATCCTGGCCGGCAGCAACACCACCCTCGGCGTGGTGGCCACCGATGCCCAGATCACCAAGCCCCAGGCCCAGCGCCTGGCCACCGTGGCCCACGATGGGCTGGCGCGCACCATCAACCCGGTGCACACCATGAGCGACGGCGACACCCTGTTTGCCCTGGGCACGGGCCAGTCGGGGCGCAGCCTGGGGCTGATGACGCTGTTCACCCTGGCGGCCGAGGCCGTGGCCCTGGCCACGGCACGCGCCATCCTGTTGGCGCAGTCGGTGGACGTGGCCGGCCAAGAACGTCTGCCCAGCTGGGCCGACTGGCAGGCGCGCGCCCACGCTTGATCCATAAAAAATAGCAGGCAGCGCTGGATGCACAAGGGATTCAGCATCAAAACTGCCTAAACCCCTTAGCCATCGCACGCTGCCTGCTCTCATTAATGAAGGACGTGCGCCGCGCTGGCCCCACGCGCCCTCCCGGCGGCCCCAGCGGGCCGCCTTACCCGTTCAGTCCACCGTGGCGCCCGAGGCCTTGACCACCGGCGCCCAGGTCTGCACCTCCTGGCGGATGAAGTTGCCAAAGTCCTGCGGCGTGTTCTTCTGCGACACGGCCCCCAGCTTGGCATAGGCCTGCTGCACCTCGGGCTTGTCAAACGCGGCATTCATGGCCTTGTTCAGCTTGTCCACCACCTCCTTGGGTGTGCCCTTGGGCGCGATCAGGCCGAACCACGAGGTCACATCAAACGGCGCGACACCGCTTTCCTCCAGCGTGGGCACATCGGGCGCCGAGGGCGAGCGGGTCTTGGTGGTCACCGCCAGGGCCTTGAGCTTGCCCGACTGCACATGCGGCCACGAGGCGGGCATGTTGTCGAACATGAACTGCACCTGGCCGCCGATCAAATCCGTCACCGCCGGTGCGCTGCCCTTGTACGGAATGTGCTGGGTTTTCAGGCCCGTGCGCACCTTGAACATCTCGCCCGCCATGTGGATGGAGGTGCCACTGCCCGAGGAGGCGTAGGAAATCTTGTCGTTGTTGGCCCGCGCCCAGGCGATGAACTCCTTGACGTTGTTGGCCGGCACGCTGGGGTGCACCACCAGGATGTTGGGCACCTTGGCGCCCAGGGCCACGGCCTCGAAGTCGCGGTTCAGATCGAACTTCACGTTCGGGTACAGCGTCTGGTTGATGGCACTGGTCACCGCCACGAACAGCAGGGTATAGCCATCGGGGGCCGCAGCCTTGACGGCTTCGGTGGCGATGTTGCTGCCCCCGCCGGGCCGGTTTTCCACGATGAAGGACTGGCCCAGGGACTCTGTCAGCTCCTTGGCCATGATGCGCGCCACCACGTCGGTGGTACCCCCGGCGGAAAAACCGACCACCACGCGCACCGGCTTGTTGGGGTAGTCCGAGGCCCAGCTGCTGCACACAGCGGCAGAAGCCAGCACACCAATGCCCAGTTGGGCGCACGCACGGCGGGAAAGCGAAAAATCAAAGCGCATGGGGAAAGTCTCCTGTGATCGTTATGGCGGCCACACTTGGCGCCAGCGTGGCGCTTGATGGATATCAAGGAGTGTCTTTATACCGACGATGTGGCGACTTTCCCGAGGGGGTTAACCCCGCCTGGGTACACCCTGGCCGCCATCCCACCGGCAGCCCCCCATCGCCAGCGGATGGGTTGCTGGTTGCAGCACCGTCGCCCATGACCCCATGGCTTCCTCGCCGCGTGGGTGTTTGATCGCAACGCAGACGCAGTGCGCACCCCACCCACGGATGCCTCTACCCCCAAGGCCAGCCACCATGCAAAAAGGCTCCCGAAGGAGCCTTTGATGCAGGGCACAACAATTACTTGAGGGCCTTGTAGCGGAAGCGCTTGGGGGCAGCGCCCTCTTCGCCGAGGCGCTTCTTCTTGTCGGCCTCGTACTCCTGGTAGTTGCCGTCGAAGAACACCCACTGCGAGTCACCTTCGGCCGCCAGGATGTGCGTGGCGATACGGTCCAGGAACCAGCGATCGTGCGAGATCACCAGCACGGTACCGGCGTACTCCAGCAGCGCGTCTTCCAGCGCACGCAGGGTTTCCACGTCCAAGTCGTTCGAGGGTTCGTCCAGCAGCAGCACGTTGCCGCCCTGGATCAGGGTCTTGGCCAAGTGCAGGCGGCCACGCTCACCACCCGACAGCATGCCGACCTTCTTTTGCTGGTCCTGGCCGTTGAAGTTGAAGCGGCCCGCATAGGCACGCGAGGCCATGGTGAACTTGCCCACGTTGATCATGTCCAGACCACCGGAGATGTCTTCCCACACGGTCTTCTCGTCGGCCAGCGCATCGCGGTGCTGGTCGACGAAGGCCATCTTCACGGTCTGGCCGATTTCCACGGTGCCGGAATCGGGTTGTTCCTTGCCGGCGATCAGCTTGAACAGGGTCGACTTACCAGCGCCGTTGGGGCCGATGATGCCGACGATGGCGCCAGCCGGAATGTTCATCGACAGGTTGTCGATCAACAGACGGTCGCCAAAGGCCTTGGAGACGTTGTGGAACTCGATGACCTTGGAGCCCAGACGTTCGGCCACAGGAATGAAAATTTCCTGGGTTTCGTTGCGGCGCTGGTATTCGTAATCGCTCAGTTCCTCGAAGCGTGCAATACGCGCCTTGGACTTGGCCTGGCGGCCCTTGGCGTTCTGGCGCACCCACTCCAGCTCCTTCTTCAGGGCCTTGGCGCGCGCTTCCTCGCCCTTTTGCTCGGCTTCCAGGCGGTTGCCCTTCTGGATCAGCCAGTCGGAGTAGTTGCCCTTGTAGGGAATGCCGTGACCACGGTCCAGTTCCAGAATCCACTCGGCGGCGTTGTCCAGGAAGTAGCGGTCGTGGGTGATGGCCACCACGGTGCCGGAGAAGCGGTGCAGGAACTGCTCCAGCCAGTCCACGGACTCGGCGTCCAAGTGGTTGGTGGGTTCGTCCAGCAGCAGCATGTCGGGCTTGGACAGCAGCAGCTTGCACAGCGCCACGCGGCGCTTTTCACCACCGGACAGCAGACCCACCTTGGCATCCCAGGCGGGCAGGCGCAGCGCGTCGGCGGCGATTTCCAGTTGGTGCTCGGAGTCGGTGCCAGCGGCGGCAATGATGGCCTCCAGCTCGCCCTGCTCGGCCGCCAGCGCGTCAAAGTCGGCATCTTCCTCGGCGTAGGCCGCATACACCTCTTCCAGGCGGGCCTTGGCGTTGTTCACCTCGGCCATGGCTTCTTCGACGGCCTGGCGCACGGTGTGCTCGGGGTTGAGCTGGGGCTCCTGCGGCAGGTAGCCGATGGACAGGCCCTGCATGGGAATGGCTTCGCCTTCGAACTCCTTGTCCACGCCGGCCATGATCTTCAGCAGCGAAGACTTGCCCGAGCCATTCAGACCCAGCACGCCGATCTTGGCGCCGGGGAAGAAACTGAGCGAAATGTCCTTCAAGATCTGGCGCTTGGGGGGCACCGTCTTGGTCAGGTGGTTCATCGAAAAGACGTATTGAGCCATGTGTTTGTCAGCAGATTCTTTTAAAAAAATACAAATTTGGCGCTCATTGCACAGGCGCCCCAACCACTGATTATCTCCGCATGCGACAATACCCACCGTCAGGGGCTCCAGTTTCCCCTTGGCATCAGCATTCAGCTGGGGACGAAGGCTCGCCAACCCAAGCGATTCCGGCTCCCACTTCCTGTGAATCTCATCTGCCTACGACTGGCTGGGCAACCGCTGCGGTTGCTGCGACAGGCTGATACCCCGCGCCCGGATGGGCGTATCGACAACAATGACATTTGAAGAATTGAACCTGGCACCTGCCATCGTCAAGGCAGTGCTCGAGCAGGGCTACGAAAACCCAACCCCAATCCAGGCCCAGGCCATCCCCGCCGTGTTGACTGGCAAGGACCTGCTGGCCGGCGCACAGACCGGAACCGGCAAGACGGCCGCCTTCTCGCTGCCCATCCTGCACCGCCTGACCCAGGGCGGCACCAGCCACCCCGCCGGTGGCATCCGCGCCCTGATCCTGACGCCCACCCGCGAACTGGCCGCGCAGATTGAAGAAAACATCCGCGGCTACTCCAAGTACCTGGACATCAGCTCCACCGTGATCTTCGGGGGCGTGGGCATGAAGCCCCAGATCGACCGCATCCGCAAGGGCGTGGACATCCTGGTGGCCACCCCCGGCCGCCTGCTGGACCTGCAGCAGCAAGGCTTCATGGACCTGTCCCAGGTCGAAGTGCTGGTGCTGGACGAAGCCGACCGCATGCTGGACATGGGCTTCATCCACGACGTGAAGAAGATCCTGGCCCTGGTGCCCTCGAACAAGCAAAGCCTGCTGTTCTCGGCCACCTTCAGCGACGACATCCGCGCCCTGGCCAACGGCCTGCTCAAGAACCCCGAGAGCATCCAGGTCACGCCACGCAACACCACGGTGCAGCGCATCAAGCAGGTGATCCACCCCGTGGGCCGCGCCAAGAAGAAGCAGGTGCTGCTGCACATCATCAACGACAACCAGTGGAACCAGGTGCTGGTGTTCACGCGCACCAAGTTCGGCGCCAACAACGTGGCCGAATTCCTGACCAAGAATGGCGTCACCGCCATGGCGCTACACGGCAACAAGAGCCAGAGCGCCCGCACCCAGGCGCTGGCCGGCTTCAAGACCGGTGAACTGCGCGCCCTGGTGGCCACCGACATCGCGGCCCGCGGCATCGACATCGACGAGCTGCCGCACGTCGTGAACTACGAGATCCCCAACGTGCCCGAAGACTACGTGCACCGCATCGGCCGCACCGGCCGCGCGGGCCGTGAAGGGCATGCCGTGAGCCTGGTCTGCATGGACGAAGAAGGCTTCATGATGGAGATCGAACGCTTCACCAAGCAGGAAATCCCCGTGGTGCCCCTGGAAGGCTTTGGTCCCGACGAAGGTGAGAAGGCCGAGCCCATCGCCATGGGCCGCCAGACCATCTGGGGCGGTGCCGGCAAGCCACCGAGCCGCGACGTCATGCAGGCCGCCGCCAAGGCCGCCCGCCAGGAAATGATGGAGCGCATCCGCACCACCAAGAGCACCCAGTCCGACCGTGGCGGTCAGCGCAACCCGCGTGCGCCCCGTGCCGAAGGCCAGCCGGCCGATGGCGAGGCCGGTGCCTCGCAAGGCGCACGCCGTGGCGGCGCGCGCCGCCCGGCACGCCAGGGCTTTGCCCCCCGCGACAACGCCGGCACCAACTTCGAAGGCCGCGCCGACGGCAACGCCGAGCGCGCGCCCCGTGCCGAAGCCTTGGACCAGGACGGCCAGCCACGCCGCAGCGGCCAGGGTTACAACCGTTCGCGCCAGCGTCCCTCGCGCGACAACCCACGCGGCACCGAGGCCCCACGCGGCCCGGCCAGCCACGCCAGTGCCGGCGGCCAACCCCGCCCGGCCCGCCAGCCTGGCGGCGACAACTACGGCAACAGCCGCTTCGAAGACCAACCCCCGCGCCCCAATGCCCACCTGGGCACGCAGTTGGGCACCCCTGTCTCGCGCGGCCCCCG
>NZ_VSWF01000088.1:0-451 GCF_009668305.1 Comamonas sp. CAH-2 | reverse complement strand
CACCATCGCGGGCGCAGGGGCCACGGCGGCCGGAGCGCGGTCCGGCTGCGTGGCCTGCAAGGCCAGGCGGAACCTGGAGACGGCCTGCAGCAATTGCTCGGCCTGCATCTTCAGGCCGTTCGCGGCGGCCGCACTTTGCTCCACCAGGGCGGCGTTTTGCTGGGTGTTGTGGTCCATCTGGGTGATGGCCTCGGCGATCTGGCCCACGCCTGCGCTCTGCTCGGCACTGGCCGCGCTGATTTCGCCCACGATGTCATTCACATGGCGGATGGCGGACACCACGTCGGCCATGGTGTGGCCCGCGCGGTCCGCCAGGGCCGAGCCTTGGGCGATCTGCTCGACGCTGGCCGTGATCAGGGTCTTGATCTCCTTGGCGGCCTCGGCCGAGCGGCCGGCCAGGCTGCGCACCTCGGCCGCGACCACGGCAAAACCGCGGCCTTGCTCGCCCGCC
>NZ_VSWF01000087.1:0-519 GCF_009668305.1 Comamonas sp. CAH-2 | reverse complement strand
ACGAGACATCAGCCGCTCACCCAATCGTTTGATGCAGTTCATCTTGGTTTCCACCAAGCTGCGCCGGTGATACCCGATCCAACGTTTCCAGATACTTCGCCCCAGCCTTCGACATGCAGCGATCGCCGCATTTCGATGCACAAAGGCTTTGCCTTTGCGTATTCGAGCATTCTTGCGAGGAGGAATAATGGGAATACCTCCTCGCTTGATGACTTCTTCATGGACTGGTTGCGTGTCGTAAGCGCCGTCGCCCGTTAGGCTCTCCAGCACCTCATCTTCGGGCAATTGCTGCAGCAAATCCGGTATCACTGCTGCATCACTGACGTTGTTGGATGTCACGCAGATAGCCCTGACCTGTAGCGTCTGGGCATCAATGCCAATGTGCAACTTGCGCCATTGCCGACGACGCTCAGGGCCATGCTTTTTGCATTTCCACTCGCCTTCACCCAAGAACTTGATTCCCGTTGAATCAACCAGCAAATGCAGTCCCGCTTGGCTGCGTGTGTACGGCACTTGTAC
>NZ_VSWF01000086.1:0-545 GCF_009668305.1 Comamonas sp. CAH-2 | reverse complement strand
GGTGCGCACCTTCGGCAACGGACACTCGGCAGTGCAAAACGTGCGGGCCAAGCCGGAGGTGCAGCAGCGCCTGGAGCGGGTGGGGGTGGAAGCCGGCACGCTGCCCAGCGCGCAGTTCCAGAAGCTGCTGGATGCCGACTTTGTCAGCGCGGGCCAGATCGTCAAAGCCGCAGGCACCCAGCTGGACTGAAACGCGGGCCGGTGGCTGGACCGTGCCAGTCCACGTCCAGGCTTTACGTTGGGGAAGCCTTTTTTGATAGCTGTCAGCGCAGACAAGGTCAGCGTCAGAGCGTGGTTTCAATGAAATTTTGCACCCCGTAGGTCACAGGCGGTGTGGAGCGCGCTGCCAGTTGCGTGGACCCAGCCCTCTGACGGGGCGACCACCCGGACGGGCCCCAAGCCCGCCTACCTGGCCGGGAAGGATCCTGTGCAGCAACTGCGCATCTGCAGTGACCCCGCAGCGGGGGCTCGGTGGTGTGGATGCCTCCGCGCCAATCGCGTACCGCCACCCCCATGGGCCCAAGGCACGGCTGCAGCGTGGCCCT
>NZ_VSWF01000085.1:0-647 GCF_009668305.1 Comamonas sp. CAH-2 | reverse complement strand
AACAACTTAGTCAGCGCCTCATCGCTGGGGAATGAACCCCGGTTCTTGCTCAGCTTCCTCAGGCCCATGTTGACCGACTCGATGGCGTTGGTCGTGTAAATCACCTTCCTGATCTCCGGCGGGTAGTCGAAGAATGGAATCAGCCGGCTCCAGTTCCTGCGCCAGGACTGGCCGATGGGCAGGTACTCTGCATCCCACCTGGCCTCGAATTCGCCCAGGCGCAGCTCGGCCTCCTCGGCCGTGGCGGCCTGGTAGACGTGGCGCAGATCAGCCGCTACCTCCTTCCTGCGCTTCCAGGACACGTAGTTCAGGCTGTGGCGCACCATGTGCACGATGCACAACTGCACCACCGCCTTGGGGAACACGGCCTCAATGGCGTCGGGGAAGCCCTTGAGCCCATCGACGCAGGCAATGAAGATGTCCTGTACGCCCCGGTTGCGCAACTCGGTGACCACCTGCAGCCAGAACTTGGCCCCTTCGGTCTGGGCCAGCCACAGGCCCAGCACCTCCTTCTCGCCGCTCATGGTGATGCCGATGGCCAGGTACACGGCCTTGACCCGTATGGCGCCCTCGCGCACCTTCACGTGGATGCAGTCCAGGTAGACGATGGGGTAGATGGCGTCCAGCGGGCGTGCCTGCCAGGCCTT
>NZ_VSWF01000084.1:0-675 GCF_009668305.1 Comamonas sp. CAH-2 | reverse complement strand
GATCAGTGCGAACCAATCGGTATTCTATCGTATCAAGCGAGGAGGACGGGATGAAACTGGCAACCATGGCTGTAGCCAACGGTTTTGGGAATGGGAAATCTAAGGTGCATACCCGCCAACAGTGCCGGTCACGCTTTGTCAAGAAAGATGGCCACTGTAATGTGCAGTTCATAAACGTGGGGGAAAAGGGTCAACGGTACTTGGCCGATATTTTCACAACCTGCGTTGATATCCGCTGGCGCTGGATGTTGGTTATTTTTTGTCTCGCCTTCGTACTGTCTTGGCTCTTCTTTGGCTGCGTTTTTTGGTTGATCGCTTTGTTGCATGGAGATTTGGACACCGATTATAAAGATGATGATGATAAATCCAAGGTATCCAAGGCCTGTGTCTCCGAAGTAAATTCCTTTACCGCAGCTTTCCTTTTCTCTATCGAAACACAAACCACTATCGGATACGGGTTCCGATGCGTCACAGACGAATGCCCAATAGCCGTTTTCATGGTTGTCTTTCAATCAATAGTGGGCTGTATTATCGATGCATTTATCATTGGGGCCGTGATGGCAAAAATGGCTAAGCCCAAAAAAAGAAATGAGACATTGGTTTTCAGTCACAACGCTGTGATTGCCATGAGGGATGGCAAGCTGTGCCTCATGTGGAGGGTGGGCAATCTGAGAA
>NZ_VSWF01000083.1:0-776 GCF_009668305.1 Comamonas sp. CAH-2 | reverse complement strand
CGGCGAAATGGACAGCTACCTCTCTACCGCTGGGCTCAATCTTCCCATGATGTATGGCGATACTACTGTAGAAGGAGATTCTAGGTTGTCTATCTCGGGGAGCTTCAGTCACAACGCTGTGATTGCCATGAGGGATGGCAAGTGTGCCTCATGTGGAGGGTGGGCAATCTGAGAAAGTCCCACCTCGTAGAGGCCCATGTACGAGCACAACTGCTGAAATCACGCATAACTTCAGAAGGAGAGTACATACCACTCGATCAGATTGATATCAATGTGGGCTTCGATAGCGGCATTGACAGGATCTTTCTCGTTAGCCCAATCACCATCGTCCACGAGATTGATGAGGATTCTCCTCTTTATGACCTCTCCAAACAAGACATCGACAACGCTGATTTCGAAATTGTCGTTATACTGGAAGGGATGGTAGAGGCCACCGCTATGACAACCCAATGTCGAAGTAGTTATCTTGCCAATGAAATCCTTTGGGGCCATCGCTACGAACCTGTCTTGTTTGAGGAGAAGCACTATAGCGGGAATGGAGCCATCGGCGGAGACTTGCTCCTCAACTTCCCAGACATGAGTGTCTTGGAACGGCAGCGGGCTCATTTGAAATATCTGAATCCTACATTCGACAGCCCTCTTGCCGGGTTCTTCGCCGATAGTAGTATGATAACAGGCGGCGAAATGGACAGCTACCTCTCTACCGCTGGGCTCAATCTTCCCATGATGTATGGCGATACTACTGTAGAAGGAGATTCTAGGTTGTCTATCTCGGG
>NZ_VSWF01000082.1:0-779 GCF_009668305.1 Comamonas sp. CAH-2 | reverse complement strand
AAGCCCCACGTGAACGTGGGCACCATTGGCCACGTTGACCACGGTAAGACCACCCTGACTGCTGCTATCGCCACCGTGCTGTCCAAGCACTTCGGCGGTGAAGCCAAGGACTACTCGCAGATCGACAACGCGCCTGAAGAAAAGGCCCGTGGTATCACGATCAACACTTCGCACGTTGAGTACGAAACCGCCACGCGCCACTACGCTCATGTGGACTGCCCTGGCCACGCTGACTATGTGAAGAACATGATCACCGGCGCTGCCCAGATGGACGGCGCTATCTTGGTCTGCTCCGCTGCTGACGGCCCTATGCCCCAGACCCGCGAACACATCCTGCTGGCTCGCCAGGTGGGCGTGCCTTACATCATCGTGTTCCTGAACAAGTGCGACATGGTGGACGACGAGGAACTGCTGGAACTGGTGGAAATGGAAGTCCGCGAACTGCTGGACAAGTATGATTTCCCTGGCGACGACACCCCCATCGTGCGTGGTTCCGCCAAGCTGGCCCTGGAAGGCGACCAGTCCGACAAGGGCGAGCCTGCGATCCTGAAGCTGGCTGAAGCTCTGGACTCCTACATCCCCACGCCTGAGCGCGCTGTGGACGGCGCCTTCGTGATGCCCGTGGAAGACGTGTTCTCCATCTCCGGTCGTGGTACCGTGGTGACCGGTCGTATCGAGCGCGGCATCATCAAGGTCGGCGAAGAAATCGAAATCGTCGGTATCAAGGACACCCAGAAGACCACCTGCACGGGCGTGGAAATGTTCCGCAAGCTGCTGGA
>NZ_VSWF01000081.1:0-861 GCF_009668305.1 Comamonas sp. CAH-2 | reverse complement strand
CCCCGGCGGTGAATCAGCTCGGCCTTGTACAGACCGTTGATGGTCTCGGCCAGCGCGTTGTCGTAGCTGTCACCCCGGCTGCCCACCGAGGGCTGTATGCCCGCCTGGTCCAACCGTTCGGTGTAGCGGATGCTGACGTATTGACTGCCCCTGTCGGAATGGTGCGTCAAGGCATGGGCTGCTGGCTGGCGGGCATACAGCGCCTGCTCCAGCGCATCCAGCACGAAGTCCGTTTGCATGCTGCGGCTGACCCGCCAGCCCACGATGCGCCGGGCGTACACATCCACCACGAAGGCCACGTACAGCCAGCCCTGCCAGGTGGAGACGTAGGTGAAGTCCGATACCCACAGCTCGTTGGGACGGCTGGCCTTGAAGTGCCGGTTGACGTGGTCCAGCGGGCACGGCGCTGATGTGTCAGGCGTGGTGGTACGTACCGCCCTGCCACGGCGAGCCCCTTGCAAGCCCATGGCACGCATCAGTCGCTCCACAGTACAACGTGCCACCGGGATGCCCTCGCGGTTCATCTGCAGCCAGACCTTATCGGCCCCGTAGACCTGCCAGTTGGCATGCCACACGCGCTGGATGTCCGCCTTCAAGCACTCGTCACGCTGGGCGCGTTGACTGCGCAGTTGCGGGTTACGTTGCCGGGCTGCGTGGCGCCAGTAACACGATGGGGCCATCTGCAGCACCCGGCAGATGGGCTCGACCCCGTAGTCGTCACGGTGGCGGTCGATGTAGTTCTTCAAGACTTCAATCGGCGGTCGAGCTCCGCCTGCGCAAAAAACGCGCTGGCCGTCTTCAGGATGTCGTTGGCCCGGCGCAGCTCCTTGACCTCACGTTCCAGCTCCTTGATGCGCTGGG
>NZ_VSWF01000080.1:0-1051 GCF_009668305.1 Comamonas sp. CAH-2 | reverse complement strand
GCGATGCGGGGGCCTATATCAACGGCCAGAACATCCGGGTGGATGGCGGGCTGATGCGTTCGGTGTAAACGCCGCGGCAGTGAAGGACGCCCGTGGCCTGCGCAGGGCCACGGGGTGTGCACCGTACCGTACACAGGGCGCGCACGGTTCTGCGGTGCGGCGATGCAGGGCAAGCAGCTTGTGGCTCCCGCACATTAGGAAGCTGTGCCGTTGGCATAGGGCCGTCGGCGGTCAGGGCTCAGCCCCGCCGGGCTGTGGTTGCGCACCGGACCAGCTTTCACAGTGTTTTAGCCATCTAGCCCAGTCCCATCAAACGCAACCAGCTCTATTTTTAGAGGGTCCAAGCGCTGCCCGCCGACGCAGCGGCCTGTGGCCCGGCGGCGGTATCAGGCGTAGACGTGGTCAAAGAACTGGCGCTCCAGCTGCACGGCGCGCTGGAAGTAGCGGGTGGCTTCGGCCCGGGCCTCGGGGCTCAGCGTGGGGCCCACGCGGTCCAGCTCAGCGCGCAGCCAGGCGACAAAGCCGCGGAAGAAGTCGTTGGCGTGCAGGGTGATCCATTCCGCATGCTCAAAGCGTGCGGGCAGGGGCTGGTGTTTTTTGGCAGGCTGGTCGGCCCAGTCCAGGTACAGCCCCTCGGCTACGGCCAGCACGGCGATGCAGTTGGCGTAGTTCAGGCTTTGCGCGGCCTCGTGCATCAGTTGCTGGAAGGCTTGGGTGGGCGCGGTCAGCGCAGGCTGCAGGCGGTCGGCTGGCGACACGCCCAGCACGTCGAAACTGCGCAGGAAATAGGTGTTCTCGTCGCTGGTGATCATGGCCGCGAACTGCGACAGGGTGACGCGCGGGGCAAACACGTCGGCACTGGCAATGGCCGCGCCCAGCAGGGCGACAAAGCGGTTGATGAACTGGTAGTCCTGCACCAGATAGCGGCGCAGCACGTCGTCGCTGAGGCTGCCATCAAAGATTTCGTCCACAAAACGGTGCTGGATGCAGGCGTTCCAGTCCTCCCAGCACGACTGGCGCAGCTGCTCGGCAAAACCCAGGCTGGCGTCGG
>NZ_VSWF01000007.1:0-131954 GCF_009668305.1 Comamonas sp. CAH-2 | reverse complement strand
GTGCCCCCCAGTGGGCAGGGCCAGTGGGCGCCGTTCTTCGGCCAGGACGCCTACACCATGACGCTGGCGGCCCGGCTGGCGCTGCAGACCGGCGCCACCGTGGTGCTGGCGCGCTGTGAACGCCTGCCAGCCGGCCGTGGCTACGAGCTGTTTTTCGAAGCCCTGCCCATGCCGCTGTCCGACCAGCTGGAGCAGGCCGTGGTGCAGATCAACCAGGCCATGGAGCACACCATCCGCCAGTGCCCCACACAGTACCTGTGGGGGTATGGCCGCTACAAGCAGCCACGGCAGGAAGCGCCGGCGGTGGAATCTGCCACCGAAGGCGGTGCCGCATGAGCTGGAGTCGACTGGGCGTGGCCCTGATGCACGGGCTGGCCAAGCTGCCATTGCCGGTGTTGCGCGGTATCGGTTGGGTGCTGGGGCGCCTGTTGTTCATCCTGGCTGCGCCGCGCCGCAAGGTGGCGTTGCGCAACCTTGCGCTGTGCTTTCCTGAAGCGACGCCAGCGCAGCGCAAGGCCTGGGCACGCGAGAGTTTTGTGGTGTTCTGCCAGACCTTTCTGGACCGCAGCTGGCTGTGGTTCGGCTCCGAAGCCCTGGTGCGCCGCCGCGTCAAGCTGGTGGGCGCCACGCACGAGCTGGAAGGGGATACGCCCACCATCGTGTTTGCCCCGCATTTCTACAGCATGGATGCCGGCGGGCTGGCCCTACCGCTGAACACCGAGCGCGAGTTCACCTCGATCTTTGCGACCAATCCCGATCCGGTGCTGGATGCCTGGTTCATGGCCGGGCGCCAGCGCTTCGGCAATGTGCGCATGCTGAACCGTGCCGACGGGGTCAAGCCCATCATCTCCACGCTGCGCAAGGGCGGCCTGCTGTACCTGCTGCCGGACATGGACTATGGCCGCAATGACTCGGTGTTCGTGCCCTTCTTCCAGGTGCCTGAAACCGCCACCATCCCCTCGCTGTCGCGCTTTGCCCGCCTGGGCAAGGCCAAGGTCGTGGCCTTGTACAACCGCATGACGCCCGAGGGCTATGTGGCCGAGCTGTCGCCGGCCTGGGAGCACTTCCCCACCGACGACCATGTGGCCGATACCGCGCGCATGAACCGCGAACTGGAGGCCGCCATCCGCACCATGGTGCCGCAGTACTACTGGGTGCACAAACGCTTCAAGACGCGGCCCGAAGGCCAGCCGTCCCTGTATCAGTAATCCAGAGGTAAATCGGCCTCTGAAGCAGGCGTGGCAAGCGCAAGTAGCTCTCTTTTTATAAGAGCTTCGTGCAGCAGCTGGTGCAGGCTGCGGATCACCCGCTCGGGGTGCTCATGCACCAGCCAGTGGCTGGCGCCGGGCACGCGCTCCACGGACAGCTGGGGCACCCACGCCTCCAGGCCGTCCAGCAACTCCGGCAGCAGCGCGGCATCGTCCAGGCCCCACAGGATGTGGGTGGCCACCGGCGTGTGCAGCAGCGCATCGGGCAGCGGCTGCAGGTCGCCGTTGGCGCCGCGTGGTGGTACCAGCGGGCTGGCCGCATAGTAGCGGCAGGCGGCCGCCAGGCACTGCGGCCAGTGGGCCAGGTAGCGCGCCTGCCATTCCGGCGTCAGCCAGACGGGAAGGTCCCCGGCGGGCGTGCGAAAAAAGTCCCACAGGCGCCGTGCCCCGTCTGCCAGCAACAGCGATGCCGCGTCGGGGCGGCGCAGAAAGTGCATGTACTGGCTGGCGGCCTGCTGGGCCGGGTTGTGCTGCAGCTCGCGCACAAAGGCACCAGGGTGGGGGGCGTTGATGATCAGCAGCTGTTGCAGCAACTGGGGTTGTTGGATGGCCAGGTTCCAGGCCAGTGCGCCCCCCCAGTCGTGCGCCACCACACAGGCCGCCGGCTGCCCCGGACTTTCCAGGGCGATCAGCGCTGCCAGGTCCTGGACCAGCGCCTTGGGTTTGTAGGCCTCCACGGCCTCGGGCTGGCTGGAGCCGCCATAGCCGCGCAGGTTGGGCGCCAGGCAGCGCCAGCGGTCGGCAAATGGCGCCATCACTCCTTCCCAGATGAAGGCGCCTTCCGGGAATCCGTGCAAAAACAGCAACAGGGGTTTGCCTGGGGTTCCGCAGGCCAGACAGTCCAGCGTGATGCCGTGTGGCAGCTGGTGGCGGATGGGCTCAAGCATGGTGCCTCCTGGGTGGTGAAGCCGCCATGCTGGCCCAAGGACGCGGGCGCGTCCATGCGTTATTGCGCGGGGGTGTCCGGCGTGGCGGGGGTGTCCGCGGGGGCTGCCGATTCCGGTGCGGCAGGGGCTGGTGTCACGGGCTTCAGGCCGTCGGGATGGCACCAGTGCCACAGCAGCTGGGCCACATCGTCCACGCCCTGCTTTTTCAGGGCCGAGAACATGCGCACCTCGCCGCCGCCGGCGTTGAGCTTGGTGATGGACAGGATCTTGGCCTGCTCGGAGCGGGTCAGCTTGTCGGCCTTGGTCAGCAGCACCAGGAACTTCAGGCCCTGTTCCACGCGGGGACGGATGGCGTCGAGCAAGGCCTCGTCCAGCTCCGTCAGTCCCAGGCGGGGATCGCACAGCAGCACCACGGCGCTCAGGCTTTCGCGCTGCATCAGGTAGTTCAGCATCACCCGCTGCCAGCGCTCCTTGTCCGAGCGCGATACTGCGGCATAGCCATAGCCGGGCAGGTCGGCCAGCACGGCATCGGTGACGCCCTGCTTGCCCAGCGCAAACAAATTGATGTGCTGCGTGCGACCGGGTTTCTTGGAGGCAAACGCCAGCTGTTTCTGCTGCGTCAGGGTATTGATGGACGTGGATTTGCCGGCGTTGGAGCGGCCGACAAACGCAATTTCGGGCACGTCCACCGAGGGCAGATGGTGCAGCTGGGCTGCCGTGGTCAGAAAGCGCGCCGTGTGCATCCAGCCCATGGCGAGCTTGGGGTCAATTTGGGCAGAAGTTTGACACGAAGCAAATTCGGAAGAGTTGGTCGTCATGGGGGTGTATCAAGCGTAAGGGCGTCATTGTAGAATCAGGCAGTTTTGCGCACATAACCAGACCCACAATATGAAGTTGCTCGCCTCTTTGCTGACGGCTGCCGCACTGGCAGCACCCGCTCTCCCGGCCTTCGCGGCGGGCGAAACACCGGCCAAGGCCGACCTGGTGAAAGGTCAAGCCAGCTATGAAGCTGTCTGCGCAGCTTGCCACGGTGCGGATGGCAATTCCACCATTGTCGTCAATCCCAAATTGGCACAACAGCATCCGGAGTATTTGCGCAAGCAGTTGCACGACTTCAAGAGCGACAAGCGCGCCGACCCCGTGATGAAGGGCTTCGCCAGCATGCTGTCCGACGAAGAGATGAACAACATCACCGCCTGGCTGGCCAAGCAGCCTGCCAAGACCGGCTTCGCCACGGACAAGGAGCTGGTGGTGCTGGGCGAGCGCATCTACCGCGGTGGTGTGCCAGACCGCAAGATCGCCGCCTGCGTCAGCTGCCACAGCCCCAACGGCGCCGGCATTCCCGGTCAGTACCCCCGTTTGTCGGGCCAGCATGCCGACTACACGATCAAGCAGCTGAACACCTTCCGTGACGGCTCGCGCGCCAACAACCTGCAGATGAAGGATGTCGCTGCCAAGTTGAACGATCGCGAGATCAAGGCGGTGGCGGACTATATTGCAGGCTTGCGCTAAATCAAGCTTTCCGCAATAACACGCGGGAACTTACCGCCCATAACAAACCCCAACCAAGGCGGGTCCATCCAGAGTGTGATGGTCCCGCCTTTTGCTTTCGGGCCCAGTGTCTTCTCCCATGTCTGATCCTTCTTCCGGCCAGTCCTTTGAGCCCGAATCACCGCAGCGCCTGCGTGCCTTGCTGGAGCTTCTGGCGTCCATGCGGTTCGCCATCGCCCTGTTGACCATCATCTGCATCGCCTCGGTGATCGGCACGGTGCTCAAGCAGCACGAGCCCAGCGTCAACTATGTCAACCAGTTCGGCCCCTTCTGGGCCGAGCTGTTTCTGGCGCTCAAGCTGAATGCGGTCTACAGCGCCTGGTGGTTCCTGCTGATCCTGGCCTTCCTAGTGATCAGCACCAGCCTGTGCCTGCTGCGCCATACGCCCAAGTACCTGGCGGATTTGCGCAACTACAAGGAAAACATCCGCGAGCAAAGCCTCAAGGCCTTCCACCACAAGGCCGAGGCCGCCTTGGGCGAGGCCCCGCAGGCTGCGGCGCAGCGCATCGGCGGCATCCTGGCGCGCAGCGGCTGGAAGGTGAAGCTGCAGGAGCGCGAGACACCCGCCGGCAAGGGCTACATGCTGGCGGCCAAAGCGGGTGCGGCCAACAAGCTGGGCTACATCGCTGCCCATGCGGCGATCGTGCTGATCTGTATCGGCGGCTTGCTGGACGGCGACCTGATCGTGCGGGCCCAGATGTGGCTGGGCGGCAAGACGCCGTACACCGGCGGCGGCCGCATTTCCGATGTGCCGCCCGAGCACCGCCTGTCGCTGCGCAACCCGACCTTCCGCGGCAACCTGATGGTGGCCGAGGGCACGCAGGCAGGCACGGCCATCCTGAACCAGTCGGACGGTGTGCTGCTGCAGGAGCTGCCCTTCTCCGTGGAGCTGAAGAAATTCATCGTCGAGTACTACGACACCGGCATGCCCAAGCTGTTTGCCAGCGAGGTGGTGATCCACGACCGCGAAACCGGCGAGCAACTGCCGCAGCGCATCGAGGTGAACCACCCGGCCAGCTACAAAGGCATCGAGATCTACCAGTCCAGCTTTGACGACGGGGGATCGCGCGTCAAGCTGCGCGCCGTGCCGTTTGCGCCCGGCAGCGAGGCGTTCGAGGTCGAGGGCCACATCGGCACCAGCACCCAGCTGATGCGCGCCGGCTCCCACCGCCCCGAGGATGTGCTGACCCTGGAGTTCACCGAACTGCGCACCATCAACGTCGAGAACTTCACCGACAAGAAGGCCTCCAGTGCCGCCGTGGACGTGCGCAAGGTGGACCTGCGCAGCTCCATCGAAGCGCGGCTGGGCGGTGGCCACAAGACGGTGACCGACAAGGAGCTGCGCAACATCGGCCCCAGCATCGGCTACAAGTTGCGCGATGCATCGGGCCAGGCCCGCGAATACCAGAACTACATGAGCCCGGTGGACTTTGGCGACGGCGTGCCCATGTTCCTGCTGGGCGTGCGCGAGAACCCGTCCGAGAGCTTCCGTTACCTGCGCGTGCCGGCCGACGAGCAGGGCAGCATGCAGGGCTTCCTGCGCATGCGTGCGGCCCTGAACGATCCCGTGCTGCGCGAGGAAGCGGTGCGCCGCTACGCCGCCCAGGCCGTGCCCAAGGACCGTCCCGACCTGCGCGACGCGCTGGCCCAGTCGGCCCTGCGGGCCGTGAACCTGTTCGCCGGCAGCGGCACGCGCCTGGACAAGCCCGATGGCGGCCTGCAGGCGATTGCCCAGTTCATGGAAGCCAACGTGCCTGAGGCCGAGCGCGAGCGCGCCAGCGAGGTGCTGATCCGCATCCTGAATGGCGTGCTGTTCGACCTGGCCCAGCTCAGCCGCGAAAAGGCCGGCCTGCCGGTGATGCAGCCCAGCGATCAGACCCTGGCCTTCATGACGCAATCGGTGTTCTCGCTCAGCGATGCGCAATTCTTCCCGGCACCCATGGCCTTCATGCTGGAAGACTTCACCCAGGTGCAGGCCAGCGTGTTCCAGGTCGCGCGTGCGCCCGGCAAGAACATCGTCTACCTGGGCTGCCTGTTCCTGATCATCGGGGTGTTTGCCATGCTGTATGTGCGCGACCGGCGCCTGTGGGTCTGGATCAGCCCACAGGGCGAGGCGGCGCGTGCCACCATGGCCTTGTCATCGAATCGCAAGATCATGGACACTGACCGCGAATTCGAGAATTTGACCGAGAAGCTGCTGACAGCCCCGGCTGCAGCGCCATCCTCCACGGAGCGTTCTGTATGAGTAGTACTGCTACAGCCACCATCACCTTGAACGAAGGGTTTTTCGTTCGCCGCAACTGGTTCGACTGGTTGTTTGCCGTCCTGCTGGTCGCCGGTGGCCTGTTCGCCTTCCAGCATTACCACCTCGCGATGGATGTGTATGAAAAGGGCATTTTGATCGGCGCCGTCCCCGGTCTGATCTGGCTGGGCTGGTTCTGGCGGCCGCTGGCCAAGCTGATGCTGTCCGTGGCGGCCCTGTCGCTGCTGGCCATCTGGCTGTACCAGGGCCCCGATGGGGAGGCCCTGCTGGCGCGTTCGGACCAGGTGTTCGGCCTCAAGTACTTCCTGTCCAGCCAGTCCGCCATCCTGTGGATGAGCATGCTGTGCTTCATGGCCACGGTGTTCTACTGGATCAGCCTGTTTGCCAAGGGCGAGCGCGATGCGTTTGGCGCCATCGGCAGCCGCATCACCTGGGTGGCGGTCACGCTGGCCCTGGTCGGCACCATGGTGCGCTGGTTCGAGAGCCACCTGATCGGCCCTGGCATCGGCCACATCCCGGTCAGCAACCTGTACGAAGTGTTCGTCATGTTCATCTGGATGACGGCGCTGTTCTACCTGTACTACGAAACCCAGTACCAGACACGGGCCCTGGGCAGCTTTGTGATGCTGGTGGTCAGCGCGGCCGTGGGCTTTCTGCTCTGGTACACCGTAGTGCGCGGGGCGCACGAGATCCAGCCCCTGGTGCCGGCGCTGCAAAGCTGGTGGATGAAGGTCCACGTGCCGGCCAACTTCATCGGCTACGGCACCTTCGCGATTGCCGCCATGGTGGCCTTTGCCTACCTGATCAAGCAGCAGGCCCAGGAAACCAAGTGGTACAAGCTGGCCCCGCTGTGGCTGCTGGGCGTGGCGCTGTGCTTCGAACCGCTGGCCTTCCGCCAGAGCCAGGCCACGGGCAGCAGTTACTGGCTGGTGTACTTCGGCATCTCGGCCCTGATCGTGGCCGGCATCCTGATGGCGCGCAAGACGATTGCCACCCGCCTGCCCAGCTTCGAAATCCTGGACGATGTGATGTACAAGTCCATCGCCGTGGGCTTTGCCTTCTTCACCATCGCCACGGTGCTGGGCGCGCTGTGGGCGGCCGAGGCCTGGGGCGGGTACTGGAGCTGGGACCCCAAGGAGACCTGGGCGTTGATCGTCTGGCTGAACTACGCCGCCTGGCTGCACATGCGCATGATGAAGGGCCTGCGCGGCACGGTGTCGGCCTGGTGGGCGCTGGTGGGTCTGGCCATCACCACCTTTGCCTTCCTCGGGGTGAACATGTTCCTGTCGGGCCTGCACAGCTACGGCGAGCTGTGAGCTTGAACGTACTCAAAAAAAGGAGCGCCCAGGCGCTCCTTTTTTTATAAGTCCACGTCAGGGCCGGCGTTGCCCCAGGGCCTCTTTGATCTTCTGGTCGGTCTTGTACTGGCTCAGCGCGTACACGGCCCAGATGGCGGCCGGCACCCAGCCGATCAGGGTGATCTGCAGGATCAGGCAGAGCACCCCGGCAAAAGGGCGGCCGATGGTGAAGAACACGGAAAAGGGCAGAAGCAGGGCAAGCAGCAGTCGCATGGGTGGGAAGCGCAAGGTGCGGACAACAAAGGGAGAGGCTGGGCGCGGCCCGGCTTCACCGGGCTGCGTCGTCCCAGTCTAACCCGACGCGTGCGGCCTGCATGCAGGCGTACAGCTGGGTGCCGCCGTGGTTGGCCCCGGGCCAGACCTGGTAGTGGCTGCGCACGCGCGGCAGCCGGTCCAGCGCCTGCGACAGATCGGCCGCAGTGGCCAGGCCGTGCTGTTGCGCCCGTGTCTGGGCCTGGCGTGCGGAGGCCTCACGCTCCGGGTTGGGCGCGCGGCCGGGATCGCGCCGGCCGGCCAGCTCTTCGCCGCCCTGGCTGAGGTAGACCTGCAGCTCGCTGGGCAGGGCGCTGGCCCCTGCCTGGTGGCGGCGCAGGAATTGCGCGGCTTCCTCCAGCACGGTGCCGTTGCCCCACCACAGCGATGGGCTGGCGGCCACATAGCGCTGGAACAGGGCGGTGCGCGTGAACAGCGCATGCAGGGTGAACAGTCCGCCGTAGGAATGGCCCACCAGCGTCTGCCGCTGGGGATGCAGCGGCCACGCGGCCTGCAGGCGGGGCTGCAGCTGCTGCGCCATCCAGTCCAGAAACTGGTCGGCCCCGCCCTGCGCGCGCCCCTGGCTGTCGGGGGCGACGCCGTCGTAGGGCAGGGTGTAGTCATAGGTGCGGGCCGCGCGGTCGTGCACCTCGGAGCTGCCGGGCGGCAGCGCATGGCCCAGGCCCACCACGAGGGCGCCCGGGCCACGCAGCTCGGGGCCGCGCGCACCGCGGTTGTGCACCAACTGGGCCAGCAGCGGGAACATCAGATTGCCGTCCAGCACATAGACCACCGGCCAACCCGCCGCCGGCGCGGGGCCCTGGGGCACGTAGACCATCACCCGGTGCTGGCGCGGCATGGGGCTGCCGGGCAGGGTCGGTGCGGGCAAGTCCATGTACCGCACCCCGGGCATGTGCCAGGGCTGGCCCCAGGTCGCCTCATCCCCTGCAGGGGGTACGGGGGCGGGATCGGGCGGTGTGGCGCAGCCCACCAGGCCCAGGCCGGGCACGGCCAGGGCGCTGGCCAGCCATTGGCGGCGGGCTGTGTCGGGCGATGAAGGGGGGGAGCAGGCAGGCATGGCAACGCAATCGGGCAAGGGGACACAGCGACCGAGTGTAAATGAGATTGATTCTCAAAATATGCGGTGCGGGGACGATGGCCCGTGCCGGCCCTCTGGCGCCTGCAGGCATACTGGCAGGCTTGTGATGAAGGAGATTTCACCGATGACCACGTTCACCCTGAGCAGCCCCGACATTCCCACCGGCGGCACGATTGCACCCGTGTTCGAGTCCGACATGTTCGGCTGCGGCGGCAGCAACCAGTCTCCCGTGCTGCAGTGGAGCGGCGCCCCCGCTGGCACGCAGAGCTTTGCCGTGACGGTGTACGACCCCGATGCGCCCACGGGCTCGGGCTGGTGGCACTGGATGGTGGTGGACCTGCCCGCCAGCGTCACCGCGCTGCCCGCGAATGCCGGCGAGAAAGGCGGCGCCCACCTGCCCGCCGGTGCGCGCCAGATGCGCAACGACTACGGCCTTTGGGCCTGGGGCGGCATGTGCCCACCGCCCGGCGACAAACCGCACCGCTACATCTTCACGGTGCACGCGCTGTCCGTGGCTAAGCTGGACATGCCGGACGACGCCACCACGGCCATTGGCGGCTTCATGATCCACGCCAACACGCTGGCCACGGCCTCGTTCACCGCGACCTACGGCCGCCCGGCCTGAGGGGGACTGCGCCCGCCCGTCTGCCTTGCGAGAGCGGGTGCGGGCGGCGGTAAAAAAACATAGCTGCTTGCGCAAGTGATGCAAGGTTTTCAGGCGGTAAACCACCTGAAAGCCAGCAACATCGAGCGCAAGCAGCTATTTTTTTTGTATGTGCCTGGGGGCCGCTCAGCTGGCGCTGAAGCCCAGGAACTGGCGCAGCTCGGGCGTTTGCGGGGCGCCGAACAAGGTCTCGGGCGCACCCACTTCGTGCACCTTGCCCTGGTGCATGAAGACCACCTTGTCGCTGACCTTGCGCGCAAAGCTCATCTCGTGCGTCACCATGATCAGGGTCATGCCCTGCTCGGCCAGGCTTTCCACCACGCTCAGCACCTCGCCCACCAGCTCCGGGTCCAGGGCAGAGGTGACTTCGTCGCACAGCAGGATCTCGGGGTCCATGGCCAGGGCACGGGCAATCGCCACGCGCTGCTGCTGGCCACCCGAGAGCTGGTCGGGCATGGCGTCGAACTTCTCGGCCAGGCCCACACGCTCCAGCAGGCGCTGGGCGTTGGCGCGGACCACATCCTGCGGCTGGCGCATGACCAGCGAGGGCGCCAGCATCACGTTGCGCCCCACGCTCAGGTGCGGGAACAGGTTGAAGCTCTGGAAGATCATGCCCACGTTCTTGCGCAGCTCGCGCAGGGCCTGGGGCTGGTCGGGCTGCAGGGGCTGGCCGTGCACGGTCAGCTGGCCTTCCTGAAAGCTTTCCAGACCATTGATGCAGCGCAGCAGCGTGCTCTTGCCCGAGCCGCTCTTGCCGATGATGGAGACCACCTCGCCGCGGTCGATGTGCAGGTCCACGCCCTTGAGCACTTCGTTGCTGCCATAGCGCTTGCGCAGGCCGCGGATGTCGACCAGGGGGACGGTGGTGGGGGTGGTGGCGGAGGTCATAAGCAGTTTCGTATCAGTTGTTCATGGAGATCGCACCGTATGGAACTGGCGCGGCCAAGGTCAGAGACAGCCAGCAAGGGCCGCCCCGCGGCGATGCTGTCGTCCCCTTCCAGGGGGACGCGGCGCAGCCGCACAGGGGGTCATGCTTTAGGGCGCAGGCGGCGTTCCAGGCGCTGGCTCCACAGCGACAGCGGGAAGCACAGCGCAAAGTACAGGCCGGCCACGCAGCCATAGACCAGGAAGGGCTCGAAGGTGGCGTTGGCGATCAGCTGGCCGGCCTTGGTGATCTCGATGAAGCCGATCACGCTGGTCAGCGCCGTGCCCTTGATGATCTGCACCATGAAGCCCGCTGTGGGGGCGATCCCCAGGCGCAGGGCCTGGGGCAGGATGACGTGGCGCAGTTGCTCGGTGAAGCCCAGCGCCAGGCTGGCCGAGGCCTCCCACTGGCCCTTGGGCACGGACTCGACGCAGCCGCGCCAGATGTCGCACAGGTAGGCGGCGGAGTACAGGCTCAGGCACACGCAGGCCGCCAGCATGGGCGAGGTGTCGATGCCCAGCAGCGCCAGGCCGAAGTAGGTCAGGAAGATCTGCATCAGCAGCGGCGTGCCCTGGAAGATCTGCACATAGGCGGCGACCAGGCGCACGGCGCCGGGCCACTGGGACAGGCGCAGCACCAGCAGGCCCAGGCCCAGCAGGCCGCCGCAGACAAAGGCAATGACGGACAGGGACACGGTCCAGCGCAGCGCCAGCAGCAGTTGGTAGGCAATGTCCCAGAAAGTGAATTCAACCATGGTGTTTCCTTGCGGTCAGGCGCGGCGCTGGCCAAAGACGAAGCGGGGACCCAGCCAGTTCAGCGCCTGGCGCAGCAGCACGGCCAGCAGCAGGTAGCTGAGGGTGACCACGATGTAGCTTTCAAAGCTGCGGAAGGTGCGGCTGGAGATCAGGTTGGCGGCGTAGGAGATTTCTTCGGTCGAGATCTGGCTGCACACGGCCGAGCCCAGCATGACGATGATCATCTGCCCCGTCAGCGCCGGCCAGACACGGCCCAGCGAGGGCGGCAGCACCACGCGGGTGAAGATCTGCCAGCGGTTCAGGGCCAGGCACTGCGCGGCCTCGATCTGGCCGCGCGGCGTGGCCTCGATGCCGGCGCGTACCTGCTCGCAGGCATAGGCGCCCAGGTTCAGCGTCATCGCCAGGATGCTGGCCGTCTCGGGCGACATGCGCAGGCCCAGCGAGGGCAGGCCGAAGAACAGGAAGAACAGCTGGATGATGAAGGGCGTGTTGCGAAACACTTCCACATAGCTGGCCACCACGGTGCGCAGCAGGGGGCCGCCATGCAGGCGTGCCCAGGCACAGGCCACGCCCAGCAGCATGCCCAGCGGCAGGGCGATGCCGGTGAGCACGACGGTCAGCACCAGCCCCTTCAGCAGCATGGGCCAGTTGGCCAGCACGGGCAAGAAATCCATTTCCATGGGGACAGTCCAAATTCAGGAGAAAGCAAAAAACCGCTGCCTGCCTGTGTCACCCGTGGCAGGGCCGTGAAACAGGCGAGGGTCAGACCAGAGCAGCCGAGCAAGGGCCGCCCCGCAGCGAGGGCTGCGTCCCCCTGCCCGCAACGCGCAGCGGTGCGAGAGCGGGGGGAAGGCGCGCAGCGCCACAGGGGGGTGTCGCAAGATCAATCCGGCAGGTTGCCCATGTCGCGGCCCAACCACTTTTGCGAATAGCTGTTCAGCGTGCCGTCCTTCTTGGCGGTGCGCAGGATCTCGTTGACCTTGTTCAGCAGGGCGGTCTCGCCCTTGCGCACGCCCACGTAGTTGGGCGAATCCTTGATCAGCAGCTTGTACTCGGCCTGCACCTTGGGGTTCTTTTGCAGCGCGGCGGCGGCCACGGCGGCGCCCACGGCCACGAACTGGGTCTGCTGCGACATGAAGGCGGCCATGGTGGCGTTGTCGTCCTCGAAGCGCTGGATCTTCAGGCTCTTGGGCGCCAGCTGCACCAGGGCGTCGTCCTGGATGGTGCCGCGCGTCACGGCCAGGGTCTTGTCGGCCAGGTCGTCAAAGCTCTTGAGGGCAATGTTCTTGGGGCCGAACACGGCCTGGAAGAAGGGCGCGTACGAGGTGGTGAAGTCAATGACCTTCTCGCGCTCGGCGTTCTTGCCCAGCGAGGACACGATCAGGTCCACCTTCTTGGACTGCAGGTAGGGGATGCGGTTGGGGGTGCTGACCGGCACCAGCTCTGCCTTGACACCCAGCTTGTCGGCGATCAGCTGGGCCGTGGCCACGTCCACGCCCGTGGGCTTGAAGTCGGGGCCCATGAAGCCATACGGTGGGTAGTCGGTGGGAATGCCCAGGGCAATGGACTTCTTGTCCAGCACGCGCTGGAGCGAAGTGTCTTCCTGCGCCCAGGCGCCGCAGGACAGGCCCAGGGTGGTGGCCGCGAGGGCGGCAGCGGTGAAAGCACGGCGATGCAGAGACATGAGTCGGATCTCCCAGGATCAGAGTGAAAGGGTGACCGAGGCTTTGCATATTGCGTGCCAGGCTGTGAAACAAATATTTCTGTATACAAATTGGGGTAGGGACTGCGTTGCAGCGCCGTGGTGGTCCAGGGGTCGGCAGTGCAGGCCATTGCTCCTTGGCAGACAGGCACTTTTTTTGCGTAATGGAGGCCGTATGGCTGAAACATAGGTGCCTAAGTTTCTTGGTTCTGGCACTTTTGTTTCTGTTTGGTGAGGCGCTGCACGCTTTTGGATGGCGCGCCCCAAGATGGAGATGGAGACCCCCTGATGCCCGATGTTTTGACCGCGTCTGCACTGGAAGCGCGCATTCGCCACTGTTACGAACAGCTGACCGAGGCCGAGCGCAAGCTGGCCGATGTGGTGCTGCTGCGCCAGCGCGAGTTGCTGGGCTATTCCGCCACCGAGCTGGCGAACCTGGCCGGCATTTCCAAGTCCACGGCGGCGCGCTTTTTTCGCAGCCTGGGCTATGAGGACTTCGGCGCGTTCCGCCAGGCCGTGCGCGAGCTGCAGGCCCAGCAGTCGCCACTGGCGCGCATGGAGCCCTCACGGCGCAGGGACAGCCTGGCAGTGCAGTTCCAGGGCCATCTGCGCAACGACGCGCTGCGCCTGCAGCAATGGGCCGAGGCCCTGCCCGACAACCACCTGGAGGCCGCGCTGGCCTTGCTGCACAAGGCGCGCAAGGTCTGGGTCGTGGGCTACCGCCACAGCCATGTGACCGCCTTCTATGCCCAGGCCCTGCTGGCCCAGGTGCGCGGCGAGGTGTTCAGCCTCAACGATGTGGCCGGGCGCGAAGCCGATCTGCTGGCCTGTGCCAGCGACCGCGACGTGGTGTTGGCCGTGGACTTCCGCCGGCGCAGCACGCGCCTGCGGCACACCCTGGCGGCCGCGCGCAGCAGCGGCGCCCAGGTGCTGGTGCTGACCGATGCGCCGGTCTCGGCCCTGGCCATGCAGTCCCAGGTGGTGCTGCGCTGCGGCGCGGAGCACCAGCAAGGCCTGTTCGATTCCTATGTCTGTGCCGTCAGCGTGGTGAATTTCCTGGCGGCCTCGCTGGCCCAGATGCAGCGCACCCCCACCCACGCCCGCCTGCAGCGCATCGAGCGCCTGCACGTGGCCCTCGATGACCTGGAGCCCCAGATGTGAGGGGCACGTCCCCGCACCCCCCGTTTTTCCTGCCTGCCGAGAAAGAAGCACCCATGACCCACCCCTCGCCCCTGCCCGCACTGCCCGTGGCCTGTTTTGCCAACCCCGGGGCCAACCGCATGACGCCCTACGGCGCACGCCGCAGCGACATCCTCGGGGCCGATGCCCTGGCCCAGGCGCAGCACGAACTGTCGCAGTGGCCGGGCTATGCCGCCACGCCGCTGCACAGCCTGCCCGCGCTGGCCCAGGCCCTGGGTGTGGGCGCCGTGCACTACAAGGACGAAGGCAGCCGCTTTGGCCTGGGCAGCTTCAAGGCCCTGGGCGGGGCCTATGCCGTGGCCCGCCTGCTGTGCCGCGAGCTGGGCGCCCGCCTGGGCCGCACGCTGTCCACCCAGGACCTGCGCACGCCCGAGCTGCGTGCCCTGTGCGCCGGCATCACCGTCACCTGCGCCACCGACGGCAACCACGGCCGCTCCGTGGCCTGGGGCGCGCAGCAGTTCGGCTGCGCCTGCGTGATCTACATCCACGCCACCGTCAGCGAAGGCCGCCGGCAGGCGATTGCCCAGTACGGCGCTGAAGTGGTGCGCACCGCCGGCAACTACGACGATGCCGTGCGCCAGGCCGACCACGATGCCCAGGCGCACGGCCGCTTTGTGATCTCCGACACCTCCTACCCCGGCTACATGGATGTACCGCGCGACGTGATGCAGGGCTACCAGCTGATGGTGGAAGAGGCCGTCCAGCAGCTGCCGCAGCGCCCCACGCACGTGTTCGTGCAGGCCGGCGTGGGCGGCCTGGCCGCCGCCGTGTGCGGCTACTTCTGGGAGCGGGACGCCGGCGACCGGCCCTGCTTCGTGGTGGTCGAGCCCGACAAGGCCGACTGCCTGGCACAAAGCGCCCAGGCGCGCCAGCTCACGGCCGTGACCGGCGATATCGACACGCTGATGGCCGGCCTGGCCTGTGGCGAGGTCTCGCACCTGGCCTGGGAGATCCTGGACAAGGGCACGGACGCGTTCTGCGTCATCCCCGACGCCGCCGCCGTGGCCGCCATGCGCCTGCTGGCCCACCCCCTGGGGCAGGACCCCATCCTAGTGGCCGGTGAATCGGCCGTGGCCGGTGTGGCCGCGGCCATCGCCGCCAGCCAGGATGCGGCGGCGCGCACCACCCTGGGGCTGAACGCGGACAGCCGCATCCTGTTCTTCGGCTCCGAATCCGCCACCGATCCGGTGCTGTACGCGCAGCTGGTGGGCGAGAGTGCCGCCAGCGTGGCAGCCCGCGCCGCCGACCAGGCCACCACGGCCGCCACCCGGGGCACGGCATGAATCCGCAGACCCTGAAGATCGATGGCGCGCGCCTGCTGCAACGCTTGCGCGATCTGGGCCGCTTTGGTGCACTGGAGGGCGGCGGCACCAACCGCCTGGCGCTGAGCGATGCCGACCGGGCCGCGCGCGACTGGACCGTGGCGCAGATGCAGGCCCTGGACATGGCGGTGTCGGCCGACGCGATCGGCAACGTGGTCGCCACCTATGCCGGGGCCGAGGCGCTGCCGCCGGTGATGACCGGCAGCCACATCGACACCGTGCGCACCGGTGGCCTGTACGACGGCAACTACGGCGTGATGGCCGGCCTGGAGGTGGTGGCCACGCTGCGCGATGCCGGCCTGCGCCCGCGGCGGCCCATCCAGGTGGCCTTCTTCACCAACGAGGAAGGCGCACGCTTCCAGCCTGACATGCTGGGTAGCTTGGTGCTGGTCGGTGGACTGCCGCTGCAGGAGGCCCTGGCCGTACCCGCCGTGGACAACGGTGCCCGCCTGGGCGATGAGCTGCAGCGCATCGGCTATGCCGGCAGCGCCCCCGTGGGCCGGCCTGTGGTGGACAGCTTTGTGGAGCTGCACATCGAGCAGGGCCCGGTGCTGGAGCAGCAGGCCACCGCCATCGGGGTGGTCGAGGGCGTGCAGGGCATCTGCTGGATGGAATTCACCTTCGACGGTACCAGCAACCATGCGGGCACCACGCCCATGGCGCTGCGCCACGACGCCGGCGAGTGCGCCATGCGCACGGCGGTGTTTGTGGCCGAACTGGTGGCGCGCTACGGCGGTCGCCAGCTGGGCACGGTGGGGGCCCTGCAGCTCAGGCCCAACCTGATCAACGTCATCCCCAACCAGGCGGTGATGACCGTGGACCTGCGCAACACCGACGGGCAGCGCCTGCGCGACGCCCAGGCCGAGGTGCTGGCCTTTGCCCGGGCCATGGCCCTGCGCAGCGGCGTGCAGTTCCAGCACCGCCAGCTGGCCGACTTTGCCCCCGTGGCCTTCGATGCGGACCTGGTGGCCAGCGTGGAGCGGCATGCGCGGGCCCAGGGCCTGTCCACGCTGCGCATGCCCAGTGGTGCCGGCCACGATGCGCAGATGCTGGCTCGGGTCTGTCCCACGGCCATGGTGTTCGTGCCCTCGGCCGGCGGGCTGTCGCACAACGTGCGCGAGCACACCGCGCCCGAACAGCTGGAGCAGGGTGCGAATGTGCTGCTGCAGGTGCTGCTGGAGCGGGCGGGGCGGTGAGGGACACCCCCTGCGGCGCTGCGCGCCTTGCCCCCGCTCTCGCGCCGCAGCGCGTTGCGGGCAGGGGGACGCCGCCCTCGCTGCGGGGCAGCCCTGGCTCGGCGGCCCTGGTGTGGGCTGCGCCAGGCGCACAGGGCGGTGGTAGCACCTGATCGATTGCAATATGAATGAAATTGGCCACCAGCCCTTGCTCTAAGAGCGCTGGCAGCTATGGTTTTGAAAGAGAGAATGCTATGACCCGTATCGTCAATGTCGCCCTGGGCCAACTGGGTCCGGTGCAGAAGGCCGACTCCCGCGCCAGCGTGGTGCGCCGCCTGTGCGCCATGATGCGCGAGGCCCACAGCCTGGGGGCGGATGTCATCGTCTACCCCGAGCTGGCGCTGACCACCTTCTTCCCGCGCTGGTACATCGAGGATGGGGCCGAGCTGCACCGCTACTACGAGCGCAGCATGCCGAATGCCGACACGCAGCCGCTGTTCGACCTGGCGCGCACCCTGGGCATCGGCTTTTACCTGGGCTACGCCGAGCTGGCCGAAGAGGGGGCGGCCCTGGTGCAGTACAACACCGCCATCCTGGTGGACCGCACGGGTTCAATAGTGGGCAAGTACCGCAAGATCCATGTGCCCGGCCATTTCGAGCACGAGCCCTGGCGCCAGTTTCAGCACCTGGAAAAGCGCTATTTCACACCTGGCAAGTCCTTCGATGTGTACCAGGCCTTTGGCGGCACCGTGGGCATGGCGCTGTGCAACGACCGCCGCTGGGCCGAGAGCTACCGCGTGATGGCGCTGCAGGGGGCGGAGATGATCTTCATCGGCTACAACACGCCGGTGCACAACGCCCCCGCGCCGCAGCACGATGACCTGTCGCTGTTCCACAACCAGCTGTCCGTGCAGGCCGGGGCCTACCAGAACGGCTGCTGGGTGGCCAGCGTGGCCAAGGGCGGGGTGGAAGAGGGCGTGGACAGCATTGCCGGCAGCCTGCTGGTGGCGCCCAGCGGCGAGGTGGTGGCGCGCTGCGTGACCAAGGGCGACGAGGTGGTGCTGGGCCGGGCCGACCTGGATTTCTGCGCCGTCTACAAGCGCACCACCTTCAACTTCGACCTGCACCGCCACCCCGAGTGCTATGGCCTGATCACGCAGAAGAAGGGGGAAACCCTGGCGGCCGACGGCACGCCGTGGTCGGCCAGCCACTAAAAGCAGAGCGCCTGGCGCCCGTCCTGCGGTCGTTTACGGCCAAAAAGGCCTGAAACATCGGCGCGGGGTGGGCGCGCTTGGTTTCTTTTTTGTTGTTTTTAGCTCACGAATTCATCGCGGCTGGTGTGCTGCAGGTGGCTGACATCGCCCCAGCCGACCAGGGTCAGGCCCTCGGGCGTCCACAGCAGGCGGTTGATGGCGGCGTTGCCCAGCTCCCAGGCGCGCGGGGCCTGCAGGTCCTGGCGCGTGGCCAGGCGGTACAGGATGTCCATCACGCCGCCGTGTGCCACCAGGGCGATCTGCCCGCCCAGGTGCTGGGCCGCCAGGCGGTCCACGGTGTGCTGGATGCGCCCGCGCAGCATGTGCAGCGACTCGCCCCCTCCATCGGGCACGAATTCGGGGTCGCGCTTGCGCCAGCGCCGCGCGTGCTCGGGCGCGCTGGCCTCGATGTCGTGGAAGGTGCGGCCCTCGAAGCTGCCAAAGCAGCGCTCGCGCAGCCCGGTGTCGGGCTGCACCGGGCAGCCCGTGGCCTGGCCCAGGGCCTGGGCGGTCACCAGGGCGCGCTGCAGGTCGCTGCTGTAGATGGCGTCAAAGTGCTCGTCGGCCAGCGCAGCACCGGCACGCTGGGCCTGCCACAGGCCCATGTCGTTCAGGGGAATGTCCAGATGCCCCTGGATACGGGCATCGACATTCCAGGAAGTTTCGCCATGGCGGATGGCAACGATACGGGTAGCGTGCATGCGGCAAACGGGCGGGTTGGCGCCCAGAGTCAAAACAGAGCGTGCGGCCACCGCGGAAGTGGGCGCCCCCCATTGTCCGGCATTCGCGCATACCGTGCCTGGGGCGGTCACACAAGGATTTTTGCGTGAAGGCACAGAAATGCATGAGCTTATTGCGTGGCGTTGGGTGTGCTTCGATATAAAGATGAGCGCATAACAACACAAGCGACAGACGGTACGCACCGCAACAGGAGCACTTCTTGCTTGCTAGGCCTAACCCTAGCGCCGCTCCCGGGCGGCCCGTGGCATACCGTCAACCTTTCACCTTCTTATGGAGACGAAGATGATTTTGAAGACTCTGGGCACCGCCATGCTGGCCGCCGGCCTGCTGACCTCCGCCGCACTGGCACAGGCAGAGACCGTGCGCTGGTCCCGATCGGCCGACGTGACCACCCTGGACCCCCACGTGTTCAACACGGGCACCAACTTCGTGTTGATGCACCAGATGTATGAAACCCTGCTGAACCGCACCAAGGACGGCAAGCTGCAGCCGCTGCTGGCCACCGAGTGGAAGATGCTGGCGAACGACCCCACGGTCTGGGAATTCAAGATCCGTCCGAATGTGAAGTTCCACGACGGCAAGCCGCTGACGGCCAAGGACGTGGTTTTCTCGCTGAACCGTGCCAAGGGCCCCAACGCCCAGGTCAAGTCGCTGCTGGCCTCGGTGGACAGCATCACCGCCGTGGACAACCTGACGGTGCACGTCAAGACCAAGGGCCCGAACCTGATTTTCCCGAACAACCTGACCAACATCTTCATCATGAATGAGGAGTGGGCCAAGGCCAATGGCGCGCTGGAAACCCAGGACGCCACCAGCAAGACCGAAAACGGTGCCACGCGTGCCGTCAATGGCACGGGCGCCTTCGTGCTGACCACGCGCGAGGTGGACAGCCGCACGGTGATGAAGCAAAACCCCAACTACTGGGGCAAGGGCCAGTTCCCGCTGCAGGTGACCGAGCTGGTGTACCTGCCCATCAAGTCGCCCGCCACCCGCGTGGCGGCCTTGCTGTCCGGCGAGGTGGACTTTGCCCAGGACATCCCCGCGCAGGACGTGGCACGCCTGAAGCAGGATGCCAAGCTGCGCATCAACGAAGGTCCGGAAAACCGCTCCATCTTCCTGGGGCTGAATGTCGGATCGCCCGAGCTGAAGTCCAGCAACGTCAAGGGCAAGAACCCCCTGGCCGACCCCAAGGTGCGTGAAGCCATGGAACTGGCCATCGACCGTGACGCCATCAAGCGCTCGGTGATGCGCGGCCTGTCCAACCCCTCGGGCGTGATGGCGCCTCCGTTCGTCAACGGCTACGACAAGGCCATGGCGGCCTACCCCAAGGCCGACGTGAACAAGGCCAAGGCGCTGCTGAAGGAAGCGGGCTACCCCGAAGGCTTCACCATCACCCTGCACACCCCCAACGACCGCTACGTGAACGACGAAGCCATCAGCACCGCGATTGCCGGCTTCCTGGGCCGCGTGGGCATCAAGACCGAAGTGTCCTCGCGCCCCATCGCGCAGCACAGCGTGTCCATCGTCAATGCCGACAGCGACTTCTACCTGTACGGCTGGGGCGTGCCGACCTATGACTCGGCCTACATCTTCGACTTCCTGGTTGCCACGCGCGGCAAGGAAGGCCGCGGCGCGCAGAACGCCACGCACTACAGCAACCCCGATCTGGACGCCAAGATCATCTCGCTGTCCTCGGAAAGCGATGTGGCCAAGCGCAACGCCACGATCAAGGACATCTGGAAGGTGGTGCAAAAGGACCGTTTCTACATCCCGCTGCATGACCAGGTCATCCATTTCGCCTCGGTCAAATCCATCGACGTTCCCGTGCACCCCGACAACGTGTTGCACTTCAAGGACGTGAAGATCAACAAGAACGCGAAGTAAAACCATGCTGGTCCATCTGCTGCGCAGACTGGGCCAGTCAGTTTTGGTACTGCTGGCCGTCTCGCTTATTTCCTTCATGGTGTTCCGCCACATCGGCGATCCCACCATCAGCTTGTTGGGCGAAGACGCCACGCTGGAAGAACGCACAGCCCTGGTCGAAGAGCTGGGCTTCAACAAATCCGTCCCCATGCAATACCTGTCCTATGTGGGCAAGGTGGTGCAGGGGGATCTGGGGATCTCGTACCGCTTGAAGCGCCCGGTGGCCGACGTGATTGCCGAACGTCTGCCCGCCACGCTGGAGCTGGCCATGACCGCCGCCGTGCTGGCGCTGGTGATCGGCGTGGTGCTGGGTGTCTATACCGCGATCCGCAAGGATGGGTGGCTCAGCCGCTCCATCATGACGGTGTCGCTGGTGGGTGTGTCACTTCCGACCTTCCTGATTGGTATTGGTCTGATCTATCTGTTCGCCGTCGAATTGCGCTGGCTGCCGTCCTTCGGGCGGGGCGAGACCGTCAAGATCGGCGGCTGGGAAACCGGTTTCCTCACGGCCTCGGGCTGGGCGGCGCTCATCATGCCGGCCATCACGCTGGGCTTTTACAACATGACGCTGATCATGCGCCTGGTGCGTGCCGAGATGCTGGAGGTGCTGCGCTCCGACTACATCCGCTTCGGCCGTGCGCGCGGCCTGCATGAGAAAAGCCTGTACTTCGGCCATGCGCTGCGCAACACGCTGATCCCCGTGATCACCATTGCCGGCCTGCAGATCGGCTCGCTGATCGCCTTTGCCATCGTCACGGAAACCGTGTTCCAGTGGCCGGGCGTGGGCCTGTTGTTCATCTCCTCGGTGCAGGGTGTGGACGTGCCGCTGATTGCCGCCTACCTGATGTTCATCGCGCTGCTGTACGTGGTGATCAACCTGTTCGTGGACTTTTTGTATGTGCTGGTGGACCCCCGCCTGCGAAAGAAATAAGGGGGCTGCAATGACCGAATCTCTCAAACCCGCGCCGGCCCCGACCGGCTGGAAGGCCAGCGACTCGCCCGTCAAGCGCGCTTTTGCCCGTTCGCGCCTGGTCCAAGTGGCCACCGGCGTGCTGGCCCTGCTGGTGCTGGCCACCATTTGCGCGCCGCTGCTGGCGCTGCACAACCCCTTCGATCCGGGCAGCCTGGACCTGATGGACGCCTTCACCCCACCCTGGAGCCAGGGCATGGGTGAGATGTTCTACCCCCTGGGGGCGGACGACCAGGGCCGTGACGTGTACTCGGCCATCCTGTATGGCCTGCGCATGTCCGTGTTCGTGGGCGTGTCGGCCGTGGCGCTGTCGCTGATCATCGGTGTGCCGCTGGGCCTGATCGCCGGCTATGCCGGTGGCTGGTTCGACACCCTGCTGATGCGCATCGCCGACGTGCAGCTGACCTTCCCGGTCATCCTGGTGGCGCTGCTGATCTTCGGCATCGCGCGCGGCCTGCTGCCCGAGGGCTACCGCGACGACATGGCCGTGTTCGTGATCATCATCGCCATCGGTCTGTCCGACTGGGTGCAGTACGCGCGCACCGTGCGCGGCGCCGTGATGGTGGAAAAGCAGAAGGACTATGTGCTGGCCGCCCAGCTCATCGGCCGCAGCAAGACCGCCATCCTCACCAAGCACATCCTGCCCAACATGCTGGCGCCCATCCTGGTGATCGCCACCATCAGCTTTGCGCACGCCATCGTGGCCGAGTCCACGCTGTCCTACCTCGGTGTGGGCCTGCCACCCACCGCGCCCTCGCTGGGCACGCTGATCCGCATCGGCCAGAGCTTCTTGTTCTCCGGTGAATGGTGGATCTTGCTGTTCCCCTCGCTGGTCCTGCTGGCCCTGGCCTTGTCCGTGAACCTGGTCGGCGACTGGCTGCGCGACGCCCTGAACCCCAAGCTGCAATGAACATGACCCCAGACACACACCAACCCGTGCCTGCCGGTGATGTCACCGGCACCCCCGTGCTGCGCGTGCGCAACCTCAGCGTCACCTTCGACACCTACAAGGGCCCCGTGCACGTGCTGCACGACGTCTCCTTCGACATCTTCCCCGGCGAAATCCTGGGCGTGGTCGGTGAATCCGGCGCCGGCAAGTCCATGACCGGCTCGGCCGTCACCGGCCTGATCGAGGCCCCGGGCCGCATCTCCGGCGGCACGGTGGAGCTGCAGGGCCTGCGCATCGACCACCTGCAGGGCGAAGACCTGCGCCGCATCCGCGGCAAGCGCATCGGCACCATCTTCCAGGACCCGCTGACCAGCCTGAACCCGGTCTACACCGTGGGCGACCACCTGGTCGAAACCATCCGCACTCACCTGCCGGTGAGCGAGAAGGAAGCCGAAGCCCGCGCCCTGGCGCTGCTGGAAGAGGTGGAGATTCCCCATGCCAAGGAGCGCATGGCGCAGTACCCGCACCAGTTCTCGGGTGGCATGCGCCAGCGCGTGGCGATTGCCCTGGCGCTGTGCGCCGAGCCCGAGCTGATCATTGCCGACGAGCCCACCACGGCGCTCGACGTGTCGGTGCAGGCGCAGATCATTGCCCTGCTGCGCCGCGTGTGCAAGGAGCGCGGTGCCGCTGCCATGCTGATCACGCACGACATGGGCGTGATCGCCGAGACGGCCGACCGCGTCATGGTCATGTACCACGGCCGGGTGCTGGAAACCGGGCCCGTGCGCCAGGTGCTGGACGCCCCGCGCGACCCCTACACCCAGGTGCTGATGGCCGCCATCCCCAGCGTGCACCAGCGCGTGGAACGCCTGCCCGTGCCCGAAGTGGGCGGTGGCCCGGTCGCCAAGGCCGTGCCGTGGACGCCCAAAGATGTCGCTGCGGGCGCCGATGCCGCCAGCGCCAAGCCGCTGTTGGAGGTCAAAGACCTGTGCAAGGACTATGACCTGTCGGCTGGCTGGCTGGCCCGCCTGCTGGCGCGCGAGGAGAAGAAGATCCTCAAGGCGGCCGACCACGTCAGCTTCCGCATCCGCAAGGGCACGACCTTCGGCCTGGTGGGCGAATCCGGCTCCGGCAAATCCACGGTGGCGCGCATGGTGGCCGGGTTGACCCCGCCCACCAGCGGGCAGATCCTGTTCGACGGCGTGGACAAATGGAGCCCCGCGGCCAACACCGTGGCCATGCGCCGGCGCTTCCAGATGATCTTCCAGGACCCGTACGCCAGCCTGAATCCACGCTGGACGGTGGAGCAGTTGATTGCCGAACCCCTGGTGGTGCTGGGCCTGACCTCAGGCCCCGCCGAGACGGCCGAGCGCGTGCAGGAAGCCCTGCGCCGCGTGCGCATGAAGCCCGACGACGCCAAGAAGTACCCGCACCAGTTCTCGGGCGGCCAACGCCAGCGCATCGCCGTGGCGCGCGCTCTGGCCAGCAAGCCCGAGTTCATCATCTGCGACGAACCGACCTCGGCCCTGGACGTGTCCGTGCAGGCCCAGGTGCTGAACCTGATGCGCGACCTGCAGGACGAGTTTGGCCTGACCTACCTGCTCATCAGCCACAACCTGGCCGTGATCCGCCACATGTGCGACGACATCGGCGTCATGCAGCGCGGCAAGCTGGTGGAAGTGGGCGATGCGCAGGTGGTGCTGGACGATCCGCAGCATGCCTATACCAAGGATTTGATGGCAGCGATTCCGGACATTGCGCACGTGCATTGAACGTGGGGCAGCGTTGGGAAAGCTGCTTTCAAAACTTGGTTTTTATTCAAAGGCTCACGGCTGAGGTTGTGGGCCTTTTTTAATTGTTAGTTTTTTTTGGCTCTAGCGCTTATCTGGTAAGCGCTGGTAGCTATGTTTTTGTTGTGCTTCTTGGTTTGGCGTTTGCGGTGTGTTTGTTTGCAGAGGCCGCTTATCGCGCGGCGGCGACCCGGTTTCTTTTGCTTCGTCAAAAGAAACCGGGGAAAGAAAAGACGACGCTTGCAGTGGGCTGGTCCGGCGGAACTCACTGCGCTCCTGCGTCGCTGCGTTCAAACAGCCGCCGGAAATATGAAGGACACCACCCAAGTGGGGCGCGACGCTTGCGCGCGCGGGGGCTTTGGCAAGTAGAGCTAAGAAGTTTGAGAGGCTGCTTTCGACCCGTTGCTGTCGTTCGCGCCTCGGTGCCCAATGTCTGCTGCCGACGTTAGCGTTCGTTCCCTGACGCAAGATTCTGCGCGCCAACCCTACAAGGCTGAGTTCCCCGCCAGCGGTCGTCGCGTCGACCAGCAAACGACCCTGAGTGGTCCCCGTCGCAAGCCATGGAAGCGGACCTTCAACGCTTAGGTTTACCTGCGCCGTAAGGAGCGCAGCGACTGAAGGGCACCAACACAGGCCATGAAAATGCCGAAGGCATGGCCAGTGTTGGCGTCCGCGTTGAACCGACAGTTAGATTTTTTCAAGGCTATCGAGCGTTGAAAATTGGACCCAGCAGACGTCGAAGTTGACCAATATTTTTGCCGGAGTATTTGTGTTTGCAATACTCGTTGTACATGGTGCGTCTCACGTGAATTTCATCTATGCCGGTTACCCCAGCAACTTTTGTGACAATATTCTTCAGTCGGTCTTTTGAGCGATCTCTGATATTGGCTTTTGTTAGCTGCAAGTAGTCAACTGCCGTTGTTAGGCTTCTAATATTTATCGCATGCCCCGGGAACATCCCGTTTAATTGATTTAGCAAATCATTGTTTGCTACTGCCTGGACTTCGAAGAGATCAATTAGGCCTTGCTCCGGTGTGCACGGCAGGTATGTTACACAATTCGCACTATTGTTGAATAATGCCAATAGGGCTTGGTTGTTTTGTCGTTGCGCTTCTGCCAGTGATTCTGTTTTTACGTCTGCGTCCAGCAAGGCATATCGCTTGACATGGCTGGGGAAGATGCCAGATGAGCTATTGAGCATTTCTAGGACTTGCACAAATCCGCCCACTGGAGCAACTTTGTATAAAGGTCTATATTTTGCATCCGGGTGACAATGTGCCATGTACATGCCAAACATCTGTTCGGCAAGCAGTTTTGCCTGCTTGTCTTCAACATAGAAGACAAAATCTGCCGCGAGCTCGTCATCGAATGCAACGTCGCCCAATACTTGCGCAGGGAAAGCCCCCTTCGTCACAGAAACGACACCATCGTCACCGGTTTTGAGATGGATTAGATTTTTTCTGTTAGCGTTTTTTATGAGGGTTGCGGAGTGCGTTGAAAAAAGAACTGTCAAATTCTTCTCTGTCGCCACTTCGGCAATTTTTCGCAAAAGACGTACTTGCGCCTGCGGATGCAGAGCCATTTCGACTTCATCGATTAACAGCAAGCTACGCTCCTCCACTGCGCATATCTTCTTTCCCAGCTTTAATACGCACAACTCACCCAGGCTAAAGCTCTTCTCAGAATAGTAGTAATTCCTGCCGCCTACTTTATAGGGGATTAGATATGCGGCGCTGCCTACGCCACGTTGTGTGTTCACGTAGTGAAGGTTGTCCCATTTCTCGTCGCCTAGCACATTCTCCAGAAATGACTTTAGTTGGGCGGATGCCTGCCTGAGTCGTCTTGGCTGTATTTCATCAGGAAATGGCTCAATTCGATCGGCGCTTGCCTCTATATACTCAATTGATGGGTAGGGGGAATGGTCAAATAACTTGGCGTTTCTTCTGGGGGTTGCCCTCCAACGTTGCCCGCCGTAGTGATATTTGACCACTTCCTCGTTTATCTCATACTCAATCTCTGCCGAATCGTAAGAGTCTAGGCGGTGTTCAAGTGGGCTTGTTTTATAAAATCTTTGAAATGCATGCTGAGCATGCATTCGATAGATTGAAGCAAACAGACTGGTCTTTCCGGATCCATTTAAACCAGTTAGAACCCATACGCCAGAACCTGGGATATTAAATCGCAACTCGCGAATTCTCTTGATGTTCTTAAGCGTAACAATCATCTTTGCTCACTGATGGAAGGGTTTGGTCGGAATGGGGGTGGTCGAAAAATCTAACGTTCAAATTAACGGGCGCCATCAGGCGTCCTTCTCGACTTGCCACTTGTGATACCCACAAAGGCCGCCGTTGTCCTGATCGTCAGGTCCAAGGGACTCACCGCAGAAGGCGCATTCTGTGTGCTGCAACGTACCGCGGCAGAGCAAACAGGCACCGGTTTCGACGTGAAAGGCGTGCTGACCGCAGTCGTGACAATCAACAATTGGAGGGTCACCACCGTCGGTCATGGCTATGTACGCTTCTCCAGCGAAAGCCTCGGAGATTGCCTCTCCCACGACGTCATCAAACTCGGACACTTCGCCACAAGACGTGCATAAGAACTCAAGTGACTGAAGATACTCGACGTCCGTTTCGACGGGCTTCACTAGTTCAGAATGACAATGAACGCAGCGAAGTTCTGATGCTATGTCCGCATACACGGCATCAGGCCAATCAATCTTGTCCAGATCGGCGCGGCAGGCTGCAAGCTGGGCTTCGAATACGGTGGATTGCTCCAACAGGAAATGCCAAGTCGCTACACCTAGCAAATCGAGCGGCTCGGCTTCAAGCTCTACTGTCACGAAGGAGCGAAGAACGGCGAACGTATCGGCGAGAGCACCTTGCACGGCGGCAGGCGCAGCGGTTGTGTAGTAATGTTCGAGGTCGTTCCGAAAGCGGACTAGTTGGTCGAAGCGCTTCCAATCGACAGATACCCCGAGGGCTTCAAAGCGGTCTTTGATTTGTTGAACATCAACAGTCTTTCGACCGGCCCCGATAAATGTGAGTTGTCCAGTCGAAGAAAGTGTGGGACGAAGCCTTTCCTTCAGCAATACCTCATCTGAGCTTGGCGGAGAAAGTCGCCGCAGTTTCTCTTTGAACAGTAGCAGTACACCCGCGGTGATGTTTCTTACTGCCGACGTAAGCCGGGCACGATCAGGCGATTGGTAGTCCTCCACTCCAAGTCGGACTGCGGAAATGGCGTTAGTGAGGAGGGTGTTCATGACGCCGAACGTAATGTAGACCGCAAAAAAGCGCATTCCATATCTGGCGCTTCCGGTCTAAATTTGAACGCAAGAAATACCGCAAGGGGCTTGAAGCCAGGCCTTGCGGTAGGTGTACTGGATGAAAATACAGTTCTAAATTCGGCCATGAAACCCGCCGCTTCTCCTGTGTTACGCACTGCACGGTTGTTGAATCAGATCCACTAGCTAATTTGTAACAAGCACTATAACCTCCGCACGGAGCATGTCTATGTGCAATGTACGGTTTGCGACCTCGCGTGACATGGGCTTGCAGGAAGTCGAGGTTTTCAGACCATATTGGCCAATGAGTGACGGCTTTCGCGCTTATCGCTGGATGGCGGCTCAGGGTCGATCGCTGGCCGTCATGAAGGACCGCTGATGGGTGCCCTCGGTTTATCGCGTTGCCCCATCAAGCTGCCATCCGGCGACAGACCGCTCACGCAGCCAAAAGCAGTCCCTTGCAGGAGCAGCCCCAAGGACTGCAACTGGCCGATAGCCGCCATAGTTGGCGGAGCGCTAACGGCACTACCCCACGCGCGCGTAAGCGTCGCGCGTGCCAAGGATAAACAATCAAATTTCCGGCGGCTGTTTGAGCGAAGCGCCAGAGGCGCGCAGCGAGTTCCGCCGGATCGGCCGCCTGCAAGGCGCGCCTTTTCTTTCCCCGGTTTCTTTTGGCAAGACAAAAGAAATCGGGTCGCCGCCGGTCGACTACCGGCCTCTGCAAGCAAACACACAGCAAAAACCAAACAAGAAGCACACCCACAAAAAAGGCTTGAAACCACGTCCAACGGTTTCAAGCCTTTGAAGCCTCTAGCGCTGATGCAGAAAGCGCTACCAGCTATGCTTTTAGATCAAGCAGCCTCCGCCACCGCGGGCACCGGCTTGGACCGCCGCGCCTGGGCCGTCAAGGCGCAGCCCATGGAGGCGGTCATGATCAACGCAATTGCCACGCACTGCGTGAAGCTCAGCACCTCGCCCAAAAACACCAGGGCCAGGAGCGCGGCTACGGCGGGTTCCATGCTGATCATGGTGCCGAAGACGTGTTTGGGCAGGTGCTTGAGGGCGAACAGCTCCAGCGAGATCGGGATGGCGCTGGAGATCAGGGCCACGGCCAGGCCGGTCAGCAGCACGCTGGGCGACAGCAGCGCCGCGCCGGCATGGGCCACGCCCACGGGCACCACCACCAGGGCGGCCACCGCTGCGCCCAGGGGGGCGGTGATGCTGATGGGCAGGTGGCCCACGCGCTTGCCAAAGACGATGTAGGAGGCCCAGCCAATGGCGCCGAACGCGGCGTAGGCGATGCCGGCGGGGTTGAGCGTGTTCACGTCGTGGCCCAGGGGCAACAGCAGGCCCAGGCCCAGCACGGCCAGGGCGATCCACCCATAGTCCAGCGGCCGGCGCGATGACCAGACGGCGACGGACAGGGGGCCGGCAAATTGGATCGCTACGGCAACGCCGAACGGCAGGGTGCGCAGCGACAGGTAGAACGACAGGCACATGACGCCCAGCGTGGCGCCGTACAGCGCGATGGAGCGCAGATCGTGGCGTGCGATGGGGGCCCGCCAGGGGCGCCAGAACAGCAGCATCAGCGCGGCGGCAAAGCCCAATCGCAGCGCCGTCGTGCCCTGCGCACCGATCTCCGGGAACAGGCTGTGCTTGGCCCAGGAGGTGCCGGTGCACAAAAAGGCGATGGAGCCCAGGATGGCCAGGATGGGAAGCAAAAAGGTGGGGCGCTGCGCAGACATAGGGCGTGAATGTAGCGCTTTGCGGGCCACCTTGGTGCGCGTGCGGCGGCAGGCACAGAGCGTGCGGTGGTGTAGCCGATCCACGGGACCGTCAGAGGCCTGTGGGGGGGATCCGGGCTTGCCGCTGGTGGACATGGCCGCCCGGTCTCTGTGGCCTGCCGTGGAGCCGGCATGTGGGCCTGGGCGCACGTGCGGCGGGTGGGCTGCAGGGCACCAGGGAAGTCCCAAGATCTGGGGTGCGTGCTTTGTTGGGTGCTTTCACTCTCTAGCACACGCAGGATCAGCGCAGTCTGCTCTGTTTTTTAGGGTGTGCACGCCTGCCAACCCTGCGTGGCGCAAGGGCTTGACCTTCCCATCATGGCAAGCCTTAGTCTGGCGCCATTGCATTTTGACCAGGAGTTTTGCCATGCAATTTCACATCGACAGCATGACCTGCGGCGGCTGCGCCCGCAGCGTGACCAAGGCGATCCAATCCGTGGATGCCGCCGCGCAGGTGACGGTGGACATCCCCACCCACACGGTGCAGGTGCAGACCACGGCCCCGCAGGCCGCGGTGGTGGCTGCGCTGGAAGAGGCGGGCTACCCCGCGCAGGTGCAGTAAGCGCGCTGCGCCACCCCGTGGGGGTTGGCGGCAGCGCCTGACCCACGCCACGCGCGTCCCAAAGGCCATGGCACATGCCATGGCCTTTTTTGTGGGGCGTTGCGGTGATGGGGGGCGGTTAACGAACGGGCGGGCAGCAGGTAGTTTGGGCCGGGGCCGTACCATCGTCCGCGCCGGGGGCGGAGAGGTCGGCCGTCTCCAGCCCTTGCAGGATGGGGCAGTCGGGCCGTTCATCGCCCGCGCAGCAGGCGGTCAGCGCCTGCAGGGTGTCGGACATCTGCTGCAGCTCCTGGATGCGCCGCTGCAGGTCCTGGATGTGCTGCAGCGCCACGCGCTTCACGTCCGCGCTTTTGCGGCTGCGGTCCCGCCACAGGTCCAGCAGGTCGTGAATCTCCGCCACCGCAAACCCCAGGTCGCGTGCGCGGCGGATGAAGCGCAGCATGTGCACATCCGACCCGCTGTACGCGCGGTAGCCGGACTCGGTGCGCTGGATGGGTGGAATCAGCCCCACCGACTCGTAATAGCGAATCATCTTGGCCGACACGCCCGAGGCCTTGGCCGCTTCTCCGATATTCATAGGCGTTCTCCGAAAATTTTCACAGTGCACCGATGGTTGGGAACATGTGGCACAGCGCTGGCACTACGGCAGACCTGCCGCAGCGCTGCTGCGCGACAGGTCGGCATCCATCTCCTGACGCGCCATGGATGTTTGAGCGGCGCGCTGGTACAGCGCACAGCGAGTTCCGCGGCGGGTAGGCCCAAGCGCATCTTTGGTGACCTTCTGGGCGCACCCAGAAAATCACTCGGCCGCCGGGACGAACTCCCGGCCTCTGCCGTCAAAGACGGGATGGTCGCCATCGATCAGGCCGCAGCCTCTGCCATCGGCGCCTTAAAGCTGCGCAAGCGCAAGGCATTGCCCAGCACAAACACACTCGACAGCGCCATGGCACCGGCCGCAAAAATCGGCGACAGCAGGACACCATACGCGGGATAGAGCGCGCCGGCGGCCACGGGGATCAGCGCCGTGTTGTAGGCAAAGGCCCAGAACAGGTTCTGCCGGATGTTGCCCATGGTGGCCTTGGACAGCGCAATCGCATTCGGCACGCCCTGCAGGCTGCCGGACATCAGCACCACGTCGGCGGCTTCCACGGCCACGTCGGTGCCGGTGCCGATCGCGATGCCGACATCGGCCGCGGCCAGTGCGGGCGCGTCGTTGATGCCATCGCCCACAAAGGCGACATGGCCGTGCGTGGCCTGCAGCTGCTGCAGTGTGGTCACCTTGCCTTCGGGCAGCACTTCGGCCACCACTTCGTCAATGCCCAGGCGTGCGGCAATCGCCTGTGCGGTGCGGGCGTTGTCGCCGGTGATCATGATGACCTTCAGCCCCAGGGCATGCAGGGCGGCAATGGCGCCGGGCGTGCTGGGCTTGATGGGGTCGGCCACGGCGATGATGGCGGCCAGTTGCCCATCGACCGCCACGTACAGCGGCGACTTGCCTTCGCTGCCCAGGCGGGCCGCCGTGGGGGCGAAGCGCGCCACGTCCAACCCCAGGGCGTGCATGAAGCGGTCGGCACCGACCTCCACGCGCTGGCCCAGGGCCGTGGCGCGCACGCCCATGCCGGTGATGGAGGCAAAGTCGCTGAGGGCGGGCACGGTCAACTGCTCGTGCTCGGCGGCTTGCACGATGGCGCGGGCAATCGGGTGCTCGGAGCGCGATTCGGCGGCCGCGGTCAGCGCCAGCACCTGGGCGCGGTCAAAGCCCTCGGCCACTTCCAGGTCGGTCAGCGCGGGGTGGCCTTCGGTCAGGGTGCCGGTCTTGTCCACGGCCACGGCCTGGGTGTGCTTCAGCAGCTGCAGCGCTTCGCCCTGGCGGAACAGCACGCCCAGCTCGGCGCCCCGCCCGGTGCCCACCATGATGGAGGTGGGGGTGGCCAGGCCCATGGCGCAGGGGCAGGCGATGATGAGCACGGCCACGGCATTGACCAGCGCAAAGCTCAGCGCCGGCGTGGGGCCGAACACCAGCCACACCAGGAAGGTGAGCACGGCGGCGGCCATCACGGCGGGCACGAACCACAGTGTGACCTTGTCCACCACGGCCTGGATGGGCAGCTTGCCGCTCTGGGCCTGCTCCACCAGCCGGATGATCTGCGCCAGCACGCTGGCGCTGCCCACGGCCGTGGCGCGCAGGGTGAAGGCCCCGGTCTGGTTGACCGTGCCGCCCACCACGCGGTCATCGATGGTTTTGGCCACGGGCACGGGCTCGCCGGTGATCATGGATTCGTCCACATAGCTTTGGCCTTCCAGCACCGTGCCGTCCACGGGCACGCGCTCGCCGGGGCGCACCTGGATGAGGTCGCCGGTCTGCACGTCGGCGGCCGGCAGCTCCACCCACTGCCCGTCGCGCTGAACGCGCGCCGTCTGCGGCTGCAGGCCGATGAGCCGCTGGATGGCCTGCGAGGTGCGGCCCTTGGCGCGGGCCTCCAGCATGCGGCCCAGCAGGATCAGCGCGACGATGACGGCGGCGGCCTCGAAGTACACATTCACCGTGCCGGCCGGCAGCAGGCCGGGCAGGAAGGTGGCGACCACGGAATAGCTGAATGCCGCCAGCGTGCCCACGGCGACCAGGGAATTCATGTCCGGCCCGCCGCGCAGCAGGGCGGGCAGGCCCTTGGTGTAGAAGCGCCGCCCGGGAATCAAGAGCACCAGCGCGGTCAGCACACACTGCAGGTACCAGCTGTTTTGCAGGCCGATGGTGCCCGCCACCCAGTGGTGCATGCCGGGGATCAGGTGCGAGCCCATCTCCAGCACAAACACCGGCAGTGCCAGCACCGTAGCAAGGGTGAAGTCGCGCTGCAGCGCGGCGTATTCGGCTTCCTTGTGTGCGGCCTGGGCCTCGGCTTGCGCCCGCGCGGCCTGGGTGTCGATGGGTTGGCCGGGGTAGCCGGCCTTGTCCAGCGCGGCCAGCAGGGCCTCCAGCGTGGCGCTGCCTTGGACCGTGGCGCGTTCGGTGGCCAGGTTCACCTGGGCCGCGGTCACGCCGGGCACTTTTTGCAGGGCACGTTCCACCCGGCCCACGCAACTGGCGCAGGTCATGCCTTCCACGGCCAGCTCGACGGTCTGGCTGGGCACCTCGTAGCCGGCCTTTTCAATCGCTTGCACCACGGCGGCAGTGTCCAGCGGGCCAGCAGGCTGGATGTGGATGCGCTCGGTGGCCAGGTTGACACTGACCTCGGCCACGCCGGGCACCTGGCGCACGGCCTTTTCGACCCGGCCCACGCAGCTGGCACAGCTCATGCCGTGCACGGGCAGGCTGAGGGCCGCCGCGGTGGCGGGGTGGGCGTGGGGCGTGGATGGTGGGGTGTACATAGGCAGAACCTGTGGTGCTAGAGGGAATAGGGTGCAGCGTAATCCTTGACATCATGGGAAGGTCAAGCGCAGGGGCATGGTGTCGTCTCCGGACAGCAAAAAGGCTTGCACAGCGTGCAAGCCTTTTGACCTTCCAGCGCTTGTCGCGTAAGCGCAGGCAGCTACGGTTTTGGTGGTTAGAGCAAGGACTTGGCGTTGTCCAGCACCAGGTCGCAGGCCTTTTCCTTGAGGTCGCCCTGGAGCTTGTCCATGCTGAAGCTCTGGCCATTGCTGCCAGTGATGGTGCCCGCCAATCCCTGGAGGTAGCCCGGGTCCTTGGGGGCGGGCTGCTGGGGTGTCACGCCCAGCTTGCCCAGCAGCTGGGTTTTCACCTGCTCGGCCTTGTTGGGGTTCAGGTAGTTGTTCTTCATGCAGTAGGTGATGACACCCGCCGCGTTGCCGGCCGTGCCGGAGGCCGGGACCCCCAGCGAAGACAGCATGCCGTTGGAGGCGGCGCCACTGTGGCCCAGCAGGCCACCCAGGGCCGAGGCGTTGTCGCTGGCTGCGGTGCTGCCACCGCCCAGCGAGGATGCCTGCTGGCGCAGCGTGTCGCCCCAGTTGGCGGCGTGGGCGCCCAGGGAGAGGCCGCCGGCAGCGGCACAGAGCAGGGTGGAAGCGATCCAGCGAGTCATGGCAGATTCCTTAATCGGGTGAAAGGGCCGCACCCAGGCGAGCGCGGTCCGGGATGGTGTCAGCGGGCGGCCCCTGCCGCGGCGGGGGCGGCGGTCGGCGTGGTCGTGGTGGTTGCGGGCGCGGGCGCGGGCGCGGGCTTGGCCTCCAGCGTGGTGCGGACCTGGCGCGTGCCGGCAGGAGGATTCGGGAAATCGGTCAGCGCCGCATCGAACAGCACGTTCCAGATCACCTGATCGTCCATGCGCACCTCGTCGTACTCGGCCGAGGTTTCGTAGACGATCTGCTGGGTCTGCTGATCGCGCAGCACCAGCTTGACGGCGCGGTAGTAGACCATGGGGGGCGTGTCCATCATCCAGTTCATGCCCAGGCCGCCGCCCCAGCGGCCACCGTAGGCCATGCCCCAGCCAAAGCGCGGGCCGTAGAACCAGTCGTCATAGGCGGGGTGGTAGGCCCGGCCCTGGGACGCCGTGGCCCCGACCTGGACCACCAGGCGTGCCAACTCGGGGCGCGGGTCGCGCGTCAGGCCCACGCGGCGCAGGGCCTGCTCGGCCGCGGCCTCGACCCGGGCAAAGCTCTGCTGCTGGGTCTGGGAGGGCAGCAGCTCCAGCCGGTAGGTGGCGGGCAGTTGCACGCCACCCATGCTGGCATAGGTCTGCACGCTGCTGGTGATCTGGCGCGGGCCGCTGGCGCAGCCAGCCAGCACGGCGGCGCTGGCCAGCACGGCAACCAGGGCCCAGCGGCGGCAAGTGGAGGGAAGGCGGTGTGGCTGCATGGACGCTCCTTGGTCGGTAGCTGGGACAACGTTCCTGCCCACCATTGTGCTGACAAGCACGGGCCGGGGGAACCTGGGGTCTGAAGATGGCCGTTGGAACCGCCGTGACCGCCACAAGTTCCTGTGGTTGCCGCAAGGGCGGGGCCCAGCGCCCACAAAAAAACCCCGCACAGGGCGGGGCTGGATGCCGGCGCAGGCGTGGCTTAGCCGATCTGCACCACCTGCACGCCGCCGGGCAGCGTGGGGGTGGTGGGCAGCTCTTCGTGGTCGAAGGCCATGTCGCCATTCGGGTCGGCCACGCCGGTGGCCTGGGCGTCCTTGAAGTTGTGCAGCGCGGGATCCATCATGTGTGTGGTCACGATGTTGCCCATGGCGCGGAACATGCTCTCGATGCGGCCGGGGAACTTCTTGTCCCACTCGCGCAGCATGTCGCCCACGGCCACGCGTTGCAGGCCGTCCTGGCTGCCGCAGAGGTTGCAGGGAATGATGGGGAAGTTCTGGTACTGGGCCCAGCGCGTGGTGTCCTTTTCGGGCACGTAGCACAGCGGACGGATGACCACGTGCTTGCCGTCGTCGCTGACCAGCTTGGGCGGCATGCCCTTCATGCGGCCACCGTAGAACATGTTCAGCATCAGCGTCTGCACGATGTCGTCGCGGTGGTGGCCCAGGGCCACCTTGGTGCAGCCCAGGCGGTCGGCCACCGAGTACAGGATGGCCCGGCGCAGGCGCGAGCACAGGCCGCAGGTGGTCTTGCCCTCGGGGATCACACGCTTGACGACGCTGTAGGTGTCCTGGGTTTCGATGTGGTAGTCCACGCCGATGGACTGGAAGTACTCGGGCAGGATGTGGTCGGGGAAACCGGGCTGCTTCTGGTCCAGGTTCACGGCCACGATTTCGAACTTCACGGGCGCACGCTTTTGCAGCTTGCGCAGGATGTCCAGCAGGGTGTAGCTGTCCTTGCCGCCGGACATGCAGACCATGATCTTGTCGCCGTCCTCGATCATGTTGAAGTCCATGATCGCGCGGCCCACTTCACGGCACAGGCGCTTTTCCAGCTTGATCTGCTCGCGTTCGATCTTGATCTTGCCGGGCTTGGTTTCGGCGGCGGTCTCGCCTTGCGCAGCTGCCTCGGCGGCTTCGTCGGCGATCCAGGGGTTTTCAGTCACAGCATTCATGTGCGGCACGTGGATGGAGGGTGTTGTCAGCGTAGGTGGGCGCCGCAGATGGGTGTGCAGCTTGTGCCCAAAACGTGCATTGTCGGGCCAACCGAATGGTCATGTCCGGGCTTGGAAAATTTTTGCCCCCCGTCCCTGGCCGGACGAAGAGCTGCAGAGCCTGCGGTGAATATTTTTCTTTTTTGATGATTCACGATTTGTTTATTTTCTTTTGTCAGTGATTTTGTATAAATGATTCAAAAAGTAAGAATAAATGTACAAGTTCACCGAAATAATCACTACATATTTCAATTAATACTGAAACAGTTAAATATATGTAATGCGATTGATTTTGATTTGCTTGTTTTTGATGGGCTTGCTGGGTTTGTTTCTATGTAATTGTGCTGATGCAAAAAAATGTTTTTTTGCGAGACAATCGTCAACAGCAATCTCGCTGTTTTCTCAATATTTTCAATTGGCTGTATTGGCTGAATGAATATTTTCAAATCCATCGAGAAATAAGAGGCTGGTTATTCAACGGGTCTGAAGCAGGCACATTCCATGCGCAAATCAAAGGGTTTTACGCTGATTGAGTTAATGGTAGCGGTGGCGGTCATCGGCATTTTGGCGGCGGTGGCCTATCCCAGCTACATGGAGCATGTGCGCAAGACACGCCGGGTGGAAACGCAGACGCTGATGATGGATGTGGTGACGCGCCAGCAACAGCGCATGCTGGATGTGCGCAGCTATGCCACGACTTTGTCTGACCTGGGGGTGACGTTGCCTGCGCAGGTCGACAGCGCCTACACCCTGACACTGACCCTGAGTGCAGCTGGTACGGTGCCTGCTTTTACGCTGACCGCAGCCCCGAAGGGGGCGCAGGCGCGCGAGTCGTGTGGCACGCTGAGCGTGACCAACCGTGCGGTCAAATCCCCGGCAAAGTGCTGGTAGGAGGCAGTGATGACCATCCCTTCCTCACCTTCCCGGCAGCAGGGCTTCACGCTGGTCGAGCTGATGGTCACGCTGGTGGTGCTGAGCGTCTTTCTGGGCCTGGCGGTGCCATCGTTCCGCGGGCTGCTGGACGCCCAGCGTCTGAAGGCCATGGCCTATGACATGGTGGCCGACCTGAGCCTGGCGCGCAGCGAGGCGCTCAAGCGGGGCAGCGACATCACCTTGACGCCGCAGCAAACCGGAGACTGGACCGCAGGCTGGACGTTGACGGTTGGTTCGGAAGTGGTGGCGCAGCGCGCAGGGGCCGGATCCAGCGTGCGTGTGGTGCAGGCGCCGGCGACCGTCACTTTTGATCGCAATGGCAGGGTGGCGAATGCCACCGCTGTCACGCGTTTTGGCCTTGAGGACCGGCAAGCGCACAACCACCGGTGCATTTCGCTGGACCCCTCGGGGCGGCCCAAGAGTGTGCTTTCGCCATGTCCAACGCCATGAAACCCTCTCTCGCCGTGCGCCACCGTGAACGTGGCGCCTCTTTGCTCGAAGTGCTGGTCGCCATGCTGGTGGTGGCCTTCGGCCTTCTGGGTTACATCGCCCTGCAAGGCAAAAGCGTGGCCGCCACCATGGAAGGGGCGCAGCGCACCCAGGCCTTGATGCTGGTGAACGATCTGGCGCAGCGCATGGAACTTAACCGCTGGAATGCCGATGCCTATGTGGCCAACGACATCGGTGTGACCGCGCCGGGAGATTGCACAACGGCCGGCTGGACGCAGGCGCAGCGTGATTTGTGCGAGTGGAGCCTGAACATCCGTGGGGCGGCGGAAACGGTGGGCACCAGCCAGGTCGGGTCCATGCTGGCGGGCAGGGGATGTGTGAGCAAGCTCAGCAGCCTGTCCACCCCGGCCATGCATTACTACCAGATCACGCTGGCGTGGCAGGGCATCAACGCCAGCGCTGCCCCTGTGGCCGTGTGTGGTAAGGATGCGTATGCGTCTGAAAATACCCGCCGGGTGGTGACTGCCGTGGTGCAGGTCGCACAGTTGCAGGAGGCCACACCATGACGCGGCGCAGTGCACCCCGTGCCCAGCTGGGCCTGAGCGTGGTCGAGCTGATGGTCGGCATGGCGGTTGGCCTGGTGCTGGTCGCCGGGCTGGCGCTGATGTTTGCCAACAGCAGCCGCTCCAGCAATGCGCTGAACCAGAGCTTGCGTCAGATCGAGAACGGCCGGTACGCCATGGAGTTGCTGCAGGACGACCTGAGCATGGCTGGTTTTTATGCCGAAGTCCCCATGGACAGTCTGGCGTATTCCTTGCCTGCAGCGTGTGCGACCGCGCTCAATGCCCTGGGCTGGGATGCCTCTTCACCGGCTACCCCCTTGGCACCGATGCCGCTGGTGGGGGTGGGTGCGACGGAGGCGCTGGCGTGCATCAGCAACCGGCGTGCGGGGACGCCGGCGTTCGTGGTGCACCGCTTGGGCACGGACAGCGTGGCTGTCGCATCGGCGCAGGCGGGCACGGTGTATGTGCAGACCTCACGTTGCAACAGTGATAGCGCCAGCACCCCGTTCGTGGCGGCAACGCAGACCGCCAGCTTTGTGCTGCGCGAGCGCAAGTGCAATCAGCTGACCGCAGTGCGCCCCTATGTCTCGCGCATCTACTACATCGCGTCGTGCAGCGAGTGCACCGGGGCCGGTGACGGCATCCCCACGCTGACCATGGCCGAGCTGCGCGGCGCGGCCTATGTGCCTGTGCCCCTGGTGGAAGGGGTGGAGAACATGGTGCTGGAATATGGGTTTGACACAACAGCCAGCAGTGCTGCAGCCAGCAGCAACGACAGCAAAGGCGCTCCCGATGTGTACCGCACCGCACTGAGCGGCGTGGCCGGGGCTGCAGACAACGACTGGAGCAATGTGATGAGCGTGCGCATGCATTTGCTGGTGCGTTCCCAGGATGCGTCGCCTGGCTTTGACGATGGTGGGCGCAAGTACCACCTGGCCGATGTGGAGCACGGGCCTTTCACCGATGGCTTCAAGCGGCGCGTGTATTCCAGCACGGTGCGGCTGAACAATGTGGCGGGGCGGCGTGAAGTGCCGGTGCCGACCGTGCCTGCCTCGTCGGGTGGCGGCGCGACCACGGGAGGGACGACACCATGAAGGCACGCATCCCCCACGCCGCGCAGCGGGGTTTCTCCCTGGTCGTGGCCTTGATCTTCCTGGCCATCCTGAGCATCTTGGCGGTGGCCGTTTTCCACAGCGTGAACAACGAGCTGCGCATCGTCGCCAATGCACAGTCGCGCCAGGAAAGCCTGTATGCCGCGCAGCTGACCATCGAGGAAACCATCGGCGCGACCGACTTTTTCAAGAACCCCGACGGCGTGGCCAACAAGTCGTTCGAAGTCGACATGAATGGCGATGGCGTGGCCGATTACGTGGCCAAGGTGGTGCCGCGGCCCACCTGCTACCGTGCCAAGAACATCCAGGCCTCGGAGCTGCCTGCCGCACCACGCGGCGGCACGGCGGCAGACCCGTACGCGCCTTGCCGTGCGGAACAAAAACAGGGCAGCACGTTTGTGGAGTCCGAGGCGGCGGTGGCCAGCGCCAGCCCCGAAAGTTGTGCGAACAGTGACTGGGATATCGGCGCACAAGTCACCGATGCCGCATCGCAAACCCGGGTGGCAGTCCACCAGGGGGTGAGTGTGGTGATCTTTGGCAATGAGGTCGCAAACTATTGCGGCACGGAATAAAAGAGGTCCGCTATGCAGACTGCCATCTGGAAAAAATTACCGCGCACCGTGCTGTGCATGCTGTGGGGTCTGGTAGCCGGCAGTGCCTCGGCACAGTACAGCAGCGATATCGACATCTACAGCGCGGCGGGCGGTTCAGGTGTGGCCAACGTGCTGTTCATCATCGACAACTCGGCCAACTGGAACGCCAACAACGGCCAGGGACCTTGTTATTACGAAGGCACCCAGGGTCCGACCACGAATGGCAAGAAGTTCAGCGTCGAACAGTGCGCGCTGTACCAGGTCATCAAGGGCTTGAGCGTGGGTGCGGGCGACGTGCCGCTGTTCAATATTGCGTTCATGGTCTTCAACGAGACCAATGTGGGTACCGGTGCGCGCGTCATCCAGGCGTTCACCCCGGTGAACGCGGCGGGCAAGACGACCTTGCTGAACACGGTGAAGAACCTGACGCAGAACCAGTCGCCCTCGCCCAGTTCGTACGGTCTGGCGATGCACGAGGCTTACCTGTATTACGCCGAGAAAGCGCCCTACGGTGGCCAGCGTGCCGGCACCTTGCCGTACGACCCGAATGCCTTCGAGGGCGGCAAGTACAAGCTCAACGCGACCGCGGCGAATTGCCCGAAAAACTACGTCATCCTGATTGCCAACGGCCCGCCGCAGGGCGACTTCGTCAAGGATTCGGTGGTGCAGGGCCTGCTCGATTCCATGGGCGGCAGCACGGCACAGATCACCTATTCCTCCGGCACGGTGGACACCAAGGACGCCAACAACTGGACAGATGAGTACGCCCGGTTCCTGCGTGGCGTCAACGCCAAGTCGACGGCACAGCTGGTCAATGTGACCACCCATGCGATCGCGGTGACCGGTGCGTCCAGCGACAAGGCCACCTATCCCGCGATCTACAAGGGCGTGGCCAGCCAGGGCGGGGGCGATTTCTACGAGGCCAGGACCGTGTCCGAGCTGACCTTGGCCCTGGGGGACATCTTCAACCGCATGCAGGCCGTGGACAGCGTGTTCTCCGCCGCCAGCCTGCCGGTCAGCGTGAACGCCCAAGGCACCTACCTGAACCAGATCTTCATGGGCATGTTCCGCCCCGATGGGAATGGGGCGCCCCGCTGGCGCGGCAACCTCAAGCAGTACCAGTTCGGCTATGACGTGGTGACCGACGGTTTGTTCCTGGCTGGCGCCAACGGGCGCAGCGCGGTCAGCTCCACCACCGGCTTCATCGAGCCGGGTGCGGTGTCGTTCTGGACGCAGCCGAGCAGCTTCTGGGCGAACGACCCCATGGGGACGCCGAAATCCACCTCGGACTCGCCCGATGGTGAGGTGGTCGAGAAGGGGGGCGCCGCGCAGATGCTGCGCGGGGTGTACGCCACCTCGCAGGATGCCCGCAAGGTGCTGACCTGTGTGGGCTGCGCCAAGGACACCAACCTGGTGACCAATGCGGCGACCCAGTTCTCGGTGGCAAACAGCAGCAACCTGAGCGCCGTGGCGGCCGACACCACCGAGCGCAACCAGCTGATTGCCTGGGTGCGTGGCACGGACAACCGCAGCCCGTCAGACGAGAAGGGGCCCGGCGGCACGACCACCATCCGTTCCAGCGTGCACGGGGATGTGCTGCATTCACGGCCCGCCGTGATCAACTACGGCACTGACAAGGCGCCGAATATCGTGGTGTTCTACGGATCCAACGATGGCATGCTGCATGCCATCAATGGCAATGTCCCGGCCGATTCCGCCGATGCCGGCAAGGAGCTGTGGGGCTTCATTCCTCAGGAGTTCTTCCCCAAGTTCAAGCGTCTGCGCGACCAGTCGCCCGACATTCGCCTGTCCACCACCACCCTGGCCAGCGCGACGCCCAGGGACTACTTTGTCGATGGGCCGATCAGCCTGTACCAGCATGTCAACTCATCGGGGACGACCACCAAGGCCTGGCTCTACATGGGCATGCGCCGCGGGGGGCGCATGGTCTATGCCCTGGATGTCACCGACCCGAGCAACCCCAAGTTCCTGTGGAAGAAGACATCGGCCGACACCGGGTTCTCGCAGTTGGGCCAGACCTGGTCGGAACCCCGGCTGGCCAGAATCCGGGATACCGCCGTCACCTCCAAGCTGGTGCTGATCATGGGGGCCGGCTATGACGCTACGGCCGAAGATGTCACGCCACCGGGCACCACCACCATGGGCAATGCGGTGCTGGTGCTGGATGCCGAAACCGGCGCCCTGCTGAAGTCGTTTGCGACCGTGCGCAGTGTGCCGGCGGATGTCAGCCTGCTGGACTCGGACGGTGATGGCTATACCGACCGGGCCTATGCGGTGGACACTGGGGGCAACCTGTACCGCATCGATTTTGAAACCATGGATACGGTCGGTGCGGATGTGTGGAAGAGCTTCCGGCTGGCCGCCTTGAGCAGCGATAGCGCCGTGCGCAAGTTCTTCTATGCCCCCAGCCTGGTCATGACCCGTGATTTCACGGCCATCCAGGTGGGTTCCGGGGACCGCGAGAAGCCCCTGGCGACGCAGAGCAGCGATGCTTTCTTCACGGTGTTTGACGATCACCTGGCCAAGGGCTGGACGCCACCTGCGGATTTCACGCCCGTGGCTTTCAGTGGCTTGGGGCGGGTCGGCGGGGAGAACCAGAACATGCAGGCCGGGTGCTACATCGCCATGGCCAACGGTGAGAAAGTGGTGAATGCCTCCACCACCTTCCGTGGGGTCACGTATTTCGGCACCAACCGGCCCGTGGCCAGCAACCTGTCGTGCACGGCCAACCTGGGCGAGGCCAAGTCCTATGCGGCCCCCTTGTTCTGCCGCGCACCCAGCTCGCAGATCCTCAATGGTGGTGGTCTGCCGCCCAGCCCGGTGTCCGGGTTCGTGAGCATCTCGTACACGGACAGTAACGGCCACACGGTGACCAAGAAGAAGGAATTCCTGATCGGCGCACCGAACGCCAAGGGCTCGGGCATCGAGACCAGCAACACCCCTTCCACCATCAACGTGCCGCGCAAGCGCCGCTACTGGTTCGAGGAATCGGCCCGCTGAAGGCGCGCGGAGGGCCTGCCGGGGGCAGGCCCTGGCCTCACCACTGTCCGGCTTCCAGGCGGATGGCCACTTCGCAATCGTCAAAGATCGCCAGCTTGGCCACCGTCACACGCACACCGCGCACACCGGGCAAGGCCAGCAGGTTCTGCGCCAGCAGGCCGGTCAGGCGCTCCAGCAGGTCGGAGTGGCCCGCCGTGCAGGTGGCGATGATGGCCTCGCGCGCCAGCCGGTAGTCCAGCACCTCGGCAATGTCATCGCGCGCCGGCAGCAGGGGCTGCGTTCCCAGGTTCAGTTCGGCATCCACCCGGATCGGCTGTGCGGCCGCGCGCTCGTGGTCCAGGATGCCCAGGTGCGCGTTCAGGCGCAGCCCGGTGAGGAAGATCGTGCGTTGGCCGGTGGCAGCAGAGGACATGGTGCAGCAGGTGCCGCCCCGGCTGGCGTGCAGCCGCGGACAGCGTGGTGGTGAATCGGGGGTGGCAGGGGTGTCCATCGTCGCCCTGGGCAGGTGCCGCATGCAGCTTGTGCGCCTGGGCTTTCGACTGCGACGACAATGCAGGGGTGATGACAGAACCCGCAATTTTAATGAGCGCCTTGCGTTCGCACATCGATCAGGCCATTGCCGAGGCCGGTGGCTGGCTGGGCTTTGACCGTTTCATGGCCCTGGCCCTGTACACCCCGGGGCTGGGCTATTACGCCAACGACACGGCCAAGTTCGGGGCCATGCCCGATTCCGGCAGTGATTTCGTGACCGCGCCCGAGCTGTCCCCCGTGTTTGGCCAGTTGCTGGCCGCGCAGGTGGCCGAGGCCCTGGCCGCCACCGGCACGCGCGAGGTGTGGGAGTTCGGTGCCGGCACCGGGGCCCTGGCCCTGCAGGTGCTGGATGAACTGCAGCGCCTGGGCGTGGCCATCGAGCGCTACACCATCGTCGACCTGTCCGGCACGCTGCGTGCGCGCCAGCAGGCGCGTCTGGCGGCCCATGCGCCGACCGTGGTCTGGGCCGATGCCCTGCCTGCGCGGATGCAGGGCGTGGTGATCGGTAACGAGGTGCTGGATGCCATGCCCGTGCAACTGCTGGCCCGTGTAGGCGGCGTGTGGCACGAGCGCGGCGTGGCACTGCAAGGCGAGGCCCTGGTCTGGGCCGACCGCCCCACCGACCTGCGCCCCCCGCTGGAGGTGGAGGGCGAGCACGATTACGAGACCGAAATCCACGCCCAGGGCGAGGCCTTCATCCGCACCCTGGGCGAGCGCCTGGAGCGCGGTGCCGCCTTCTTCATCGACTATGGTTTTGGCGAGTCGGAGTACTACCACCCGCAGCGCCACATGGGCACCACGGTCTGCCACTACCAGCACCAGGTGGACAGCGACCCGCTGGACAAGATCGGCCTCAAGGACATCACGGCCCACGTCAACTTCACCGGCACCGCCGTGGCTGCGCAGGAGGCCGGCCTGGAAGTGCTGGGCTACACCACCCAGGCGCATTTCCTCATTAACTGCGGGCTGCAGCAAAAACTGGAGCAGCTGACGCAGGTCCAGCGCGTGCCAGCGCTCAAATTGATGATGGAGCACGAGATGGGCGAGCTGTTCAAGGTCATCGGCCTGTGCAAGGGCGTCGAGCCCTGGAGCGCCCTGGGCTTTGTCCAGGGTGATCGCACCCACCGGCTCTGAGCCCCGCACCGGACGCTGCACATGATTCGCTGGATGCTGCTGATCTTTGTCCTGCTGGTGCTGCTCAACAGCGCCACCGGGGTGATCCGCAAGGTCGGCTTGGGCCGCCTGCCCGGGGACTTCACCTTCCGCCTGCTCGGGCGCGAGGTTTTCCTGCCCTGCGCCAGTGCCGTGCTGGTGACGGTGCTGCTGTTCAGCACCATCAAATTGCTGGCCTGGTTGTTCTGAAAAAGTGAGCTGCTGGCGCAGGCTGCGTCAGCGAAAAACCGCTTTTTGCTCAAGCACTGCCCGGCCGAGGGGCGCGCCTGACCGACTTGCAAAAGGCGGGCCCACCACCATGTGCAGGCTTTGAGAGTTCCTGGAGCCGCCATGACCACGCCCGAAGCCCTGCACATCGTCTGCCCCCACTGCCACAAGACCAACCGCGTGGCGGCCCAGCACCTGGGCCATGCGCCCGACTGCGGCAGCTGCCACCAGCCGCTGTTCACGGGGGAGCCCGTGGCGCTGGACGCCGACAGTTTTGCCAAGCACGTGGGGCGCAGCCACATCCCGGTGGTGGTGGACTTCTGGGCCCCCTGGTGCGGTCCCTGCCGCATGATGGCGCCGGCCTTTGCCCAGGCCGCCCAGCAACTGTCACCCCAGGTGCGGCTGGCCAAGCTGGACACCGAGGCCCACCCCCAGGCGGCCGCACCCTACAACGTGCGCAGCATTCCCACCATGATCGTGTTCCAGCACGGCGTGGAAAAGGCGCGCATCTCCGGGGCCTTGCCGGCCGGCGAGATCGTGCGCTGGGTGCGCTCGGTGGTGGGCTGAGCGCCGCTCAGCAGCGCAGGTCACGCAACTGGAGGCGGGCTTGGTAGAGCGCCAGCTCGGCCTGGCCTTTTTGGTCGGCGCGGGCCTGCGCAACCTGGGCTTCCAGGCTGGGTAAGCGCAGGTCCAGCCATTCGCAGTGCAGCTTCTCGGTGGCGCTGAGTCGCATTCTGCGTCGGTCGACAGCCAGTGCTTCCGGTGACTTGCAGGTGATCGGACGTATGGCTTCGGCGCGTGGGCGCTGGGTGATTGCGCGTTGCACATCGGGGTGGCGTTGTACGGTGCCGGTGGCGCGGCTGAGCCCCTGCGTCGGGCTGGTGTCAATCGCCTGGGCTCCGGGACAGGGTGCGTGGGAACAACGGGTGTTGCCGTGGATGTCACAGCGGTAGACCTGCTGCGCCTGTACGTGGCAGGCGACCAGGCCCCACAGCGCCGCCATGGCGAGAGGTGTTGAACGCATGCACCGGATGGTAGGGGCTACCTGCGGGTGACGTCCAGCGATGCCCGCAGGCCAGCCCCTCCACGGTGTTGCCTCCAGCAGACGCAGCCGCTCAGCGGGCGGGTGCTGCAGACAGCGTTTGCAAGGCCTGCACCAGCGCCTGGATGTCGGCATCGGTGGTGTGGGCGCTGACCGAGGCGCGGACCACGGCGCTCAAGCCGCGGGCCTGCATGTCCAGCGGGGTGAAGCCCATGCCGCTGGCGGCCACCTGGATGTGGCCCTGCAGCAGTGCCTGCTGCACCTGGGCAGGGGTGTGGCCCTGCAGCGTGAACGGCACGATGCCGCAGTCGGCGGGGGCGGCTGCCAGGCTGTGCAGGCGCAGGCCCGGCACATCCGCCAGGGCGCTGCGCAGTTGCCGCGCGCGCTCGGCGATGGCGGCAAAGCGCTGCGTCCAGCCCTCGGCCTGGGCCGTGTCCAGCGCGGCCAGCAGGCCCAGCTTGAGGGCGACCGAGGATTCGGACTGCTCCAGCATCCGCGCATCCTGGCGCAGCACCGGGCCGGTGGGGGTGATGGGGCAGGACACATGGTCCACCGTCATGGGCTGCAGCCGGGCGGCAAAGCCGGGTTTCAGGTACACCAGCCCGGTGCCGCGCGGGCCACACAGCCATTTGCGGCCCGGGGCCGTAAGCACATCGCACTGCAGGGCCTGCACATCGACGGGGATGTGGCCCAGGGCCTGGGCCGCATCGATGATGTAGGGGATGCCATGGCGGGCGCACAGCTGGCCCAGGGCCTGGGCGTCATACACCGTGCTGCCGTTGGCCGGCACCCAGGTCAGCGCGATGAGCTGGACGCGTGCGTCCAGCCCGGCCTCCAGCGCCTCCAGGTCGATGTGGCCGTCCGCGGTGCAGGGCATGGTCTCCACCACGCAGCCGGTGCGGGCCTGCAGCTGCAGCAGCATCGCGTAGTTGCCACCCCATTCGCCCGGCGTGACCAGCACGCGGTCCCCGGCCTGCAGCGGCAGGGCGCCGACCACGGCACACCAGCCGTGGGTGTTGCCGGTGGTCAGGGCGATATCGGCCGGCTGGCAGTGCAGCAGCGCCGCCAGCTGGGCATAGAGCTGCTGCAGCTGGGGCTGGGCCTGCTGGGCGGCCACGTAGGAGCCCAGGGCCTGCTCGCGCTGCATGTAGTCGGTGACGGCCTGCAGCACGCGGTCCGGCATCAGTCCGCCGGCGGCTTGGTTGAAGTAGTGCATGGTGGGGAAAAGAGGGGGCAGGGGCCCATGCTAGCGCGACCCGGCGGCGCGGCAGGGGCCGGGGCCGTGCTCACAGGCGGTCAGCCCCTTCGTGCATCGGCAACAGGCTAGCAGCGCAGTGCGCGAAAACGCGCCTGGGCCTGTTCCAGCGCGGCCTGGGCGGCGGCCTTGTCGGCGGGCGCCGCACGGTGCAGGCTGCGCGCCAGCACGGGCAACTGGGTGTCCTGGGCTGCACATTCCAGCTGGGCGGCATGGGGCAGCTGGCGCCGGCGTGCGGCAATCAGCAGGTGCTCGGGCGACAGCCCTTGCAGTTGGGCGGTACCGGCGCTGACCCGCAGGGCCAGTGCGCCCCCTGGCGGGGCACTGTGCGCCACCAGGGGCTGGGCCATGGTGGTTGGCGTGGCCAGGGCCCAGACAGCCCAGGCCATCGAGCGGCAGATGCTGCGCTTGCGGCGTGGTGGGCGTGGGATGGGCATGGCAGGCCGCACCGGGATGTCAACTGGCCCGCAGTTGGGCCAGCTCGGCATCGGTGAACACGCGCGAGCGGGTCAGGAAGGCCTTGCCTTCAGGGCCTTCCAGCGACAGGGTGCCGCCGCCATGGCCGTCGATCACGTCGATGATGAGCTGGGTGTGCTGCCAGTACTCGAACTGCGAGGCGCTCATGTAGAACGGCAGGCCGCCGATCTCGCCCAGCTGCACATCGCCGGGGCCGATGGTCAGCTCGCCCTCGATGTAGCAGTTGGCAGCGCTGTTGTCGCAGCAGCCCCCGGATTGGTGAAAGAACAGCCGGGGCCCGTACTTGGCGCGCAGCACGTCGATCAACTCCAGCGTGGCGGGCGTGGCAATGACGCGATCGACCATGGGGTGCTCCTGGTAAGAAAAAGAGAGCGCGGTGCGCAGGCTGTGCAAGCGCTATCAGGTGATTTCATTCAGATCCTGCAGCACCTGCAGTAGCTGCCGCCACCGGGTGGAGCGTGCCGCCGGCCCACCGTGGGCCCCAGGGCCACGGTGGTGTGGCGGCCCAGGGGGTGGTGGCGGGGGCGCGCTCCAGGCCCGGTTTAGAAGAAGCCCAGCTTGTGCTCGGAGTAGGACACCAGCAGGTTCTTGGTCTGCTGGTAGTGGTCCAGCATCTGCTTGTGGTTCTCGCGCCCGATGCCCGACTCCTTGTAGCCCCCGAACGCCGCGTGCGCGGGGTAGTGGTGGTAGCAGTTGGTCCACACGCGCCCGGCCTTGATGGCGCGGCCCATGCGGTAGGCCACGTTGCCGTTGCGGCTCCAGACGCCGGCGCCCAGGCCGTAGAGCGTGTCATTGGCCAGCGCCAGGGCTTCTTCCTCGGTCTTGAAGGTGGTCACGGCCAGCACGGGGCCGAAGATCTCTTCCTGGAAGATGCGCATCTTGTTGTGGCCCTTGAAGATGGTGGGCTGCACGTAGTAGCCGCCGGACAGGGCGCCGCCCAGCTGGGCCTGGGCGCCGCCGATCAGCACCTCGGCGCCTTCCTGCCGGCCCAGGTCCAGGTAGGACAGGATCTTGGTCAGCTGCTCCTTGCTGGCCTGGGCGCCCATCATGCTGCTGGGGTCCAGCGGGTCGGCGTGCTTGATGGCCGCCACGCGCTGGAGCACGCGTTCCATGAACTTCTCGTAGATCGACTCCTGGATCAGCGCGCGGCTGGGGCAGGTGCAGACCTCGCCCTGGTTGAAGGCGAACAGCACCAGGCCTTCGATGGCCTTGTCGAGGAAGCTGTCGTCCTTGTCCATCACGTCGGCGAAGAAGATGTTGGGCGACTTGCCACCCAGCTCCAACGTGGCCGGGATCAGGCTGTTGGCCGCCGCCTGGGCGATCACGCGGCCGGTGCTGGTGGAGCCGGTGAAGGCGATCTTGGCGATGCGCTTGCTTTGCGCCAGCGGCATGCCGGCCTCGCGGCCGAAGCCGTTGACGATGTTCAGCACGCCGGGCGGCAGCAGGTCACCGACCAGGCCCATCAGCACCAGGATGGACACGGGCGTGGATTCGGCGGGCTTGAGCACCACGCAGTTGCCCGCGGCCAGCGCGGGCGCCAGCTTCCAGGCCGCCATCAGGATGGGGAAGTTCCAGGGGATGATCTGCCCGACCACGCCCAGCGGCTCGTGGAAGTGGTAGGCCACGGTCTCGTTGTCGATCTGGCTGATGCCGCCTTCCTGGGTGCGCACCGCGCCGGCAAAGTAGCGGAAGTGGTCGGCGGCCAGCGGAATGTCGGCGGCCAGCGTCTCGCGGATGGCCTTGCCGTTGTCGATGGTCTCCACATACGCCAGCAGCTCGCGGTGGGCATCAATGCGGTCGGCCATCTGCAGCAGGATGTTGCTGCGCTCGGTGGCCGAGGTCTTGCCCCAGGCATCGGCGGCAGCGTGGGCCGCGTCCAGCGCCTTTTCGATGTCGGCCGCCGTGCCGCGTGCCACGCGCGTGTAGACCTGGCCGGTGATCGGCGTGACCACATCGAAATACTCGCCACCGCTGGGCGGCACCCACTGGCCGCCGATGTAGTTGTCGTAGCGGTCTTGGTAGTGGTGCAGCGCACCGGATTGGCCGGGAAGGGCATAAGCCATGGCAAACCTCCAGAACAAAGGAAACGAGGGTGGGTGTGGGCCGACGGGGGCCCAACCGGCACATGTTCCTCTGTGTCCCTGCCCGGGTGTTTGGCGGTTTTCCCTGGGAAGCGCTGCCTCGGCGTCCCCGCCTACAGCACCTGGGCCACGGCCTGCTGGCGCGCGCTGGCCACGGCCTCGCCAATCGCCGGGCCCTTCAGCCCGCGCTGGGCCGCGGCCTGTGCAACGGGCGCGGTGTCCACGGCCAGGGCCGCGTCCAGCGCCGTCTGCAGGCGCTGGCGCTGGGGATAGGGGCGGTCCTCGAAGCCGGTGCGCCCCCGGGCATCGCATTCGCAGGCCAGCAGGGCCTCGGCAAAGCGCGCGGGCTTGCGCAGGGCGTCGCAGCGCTCCAGCAGGCGCAGCACGGCCGCGGCGTTCAGCTCCCCGCTGCGGTGGATGTTGCCGTGTTCGCGCGCCACCACGTCGGCCAGTTCCTTGCAATCGTTGGGCACGCGCCAGCGCGCGCACACGCCCTGCAGCAGGCGGGCGCTGCGCTGCTCGTGGCCGATGTGGCGCGGCAGCATCTCGGCCGGTGTGGTGCCCTTGCCGAAGTCGTGGCACAGGCAGGCAAAGCGCACGCTCAGCGGCGATTGCAGCTGCGCGGCCATGTCCAGCACCAGCATGGCGTGCACGCCGCTGTCCACCTCGGGGTGGTATTCGGCGCGCTGGGGCACGCCCCACAGGCGGTCCAGCTCGGGCAGCAGCACGCGCAGGGCGCCGCAGGCGCGCAGCACCTCGAACATGCGCGAGGGCCGGGCTTCCATCAGCCCGCGGCTGATTTCCTGCCAGACGCGCTCGGGCACCAGGTGGTCGGCTTCGCCCGCGTCGACCATCTCGCGCATCAGTTGCAGGGTCTCGGGGGCCACGTGGAAGTCGGTGAAGCGCGCGGCAAAACGCGCCACGCGCAGGATGCGCACCGGGTCTTCGCGGAAGGCCTCGGTCACATGGCGCAGCACCCTGGCCTGTAGGTCGGCCTGGCCGTGATAGGGGTCAAAAACGTCTTCAGTGCCCGTCCAGCCTGCGGGAGCTGCTATCGCATTAATGGTCAGGTCGCGCCGCGCCAGGTCTTCTTCCAGCGTCACGTCGGGGGCGGTGTGGACCACAAAGCCGCGGTAGCCCCTGCCACTCTTGCGCTCGGTGCGCGCCAGGGCGTATTCCTCGTGGGTCTCGGGGTGCAGGAACACCGGGAAATCGCGCCCCACGGGTGTGAAGCCGCGCGCCGTCATGTCCTCGGGGGAGGCGCCCACGACCACCCAGTCGGTGTCGTGCACCGGGCGCTGCAACAGGCGGTCGCGCACCGCGCCGCCAACCATGTAAATCTTCATGTAGCCAAGTGTAGGGCCGCTGCCGTCGCCGACGCCCGGCAGCGTGCGATGCACCGCGCCCGCCGGGGGACGGATTTTGTTTGTATAGTCGCCCCCTTCTTGCCCTGGGGTGCGCCATGTCCTTGCTTTCTTCCCTCACCATTGCCCAGTTGAACCCGGATGGCAGCGTGCCCGTGCCCGAGGCCCCGGACGCCCAGGCCCAGGCCGCCGCCGCGGCACTGGAGCGCGAAGCCCAGTTGGAAACCCTGCAGGAACAAATGGAGGCGCTGCAGGAGGTGCTGGCCAAGCCGCTCAAGGACATCCTGGCCGACCACGCGCAGAGCCAGAAGACCGCCGCCGCCTGGGAGGCCTTCGGCGCCATGTGGATGCTGTCGCAGCGCGCCATGCGCCGCGTGGCCATGGAGCTGGCCGCGCAGCAGGGCGTGAGCGAGGACGAGGTGGTGGCCCGGGCCCTGCGCTACGCCAACGCGGTGCTCAACACCGAGGACGAGGACCTGGGCGGCACCCTGGCCCCGGCCCAGCTGGCGCACATTGCGCGGCACAAGCCCATGCTGCGCAAGCAGTTCAAGTAGGCCCGCCCGCCAGGGGCGCACCGGTGCGCCGCCGGCGCGTTTCAGCGCTGGGTGCGGTAGGGTTCGTCGAAGTCGCGGAAGTCGTGCTCGGCCTCGGCCTGCGTGATCCAGGCCTGGACGGCCGGCACGGCGCGCACGCGCTGCACGTAGTCGGCAATCGCGGGTGGCACGGGCAGGCCGTAGGTGTGCAGGCGCATGCACACCGGGGCGAAGTAGGCGTCGACCATGCTGAACCGGCCGAACAGCATGGGGCCGCCGTGGGATTGCAGCAGTTCGCTCCACATGTCGACCAGGCGGGCCACATTGGCGCGCACGGCCGCCTGCTCGGCCCAGATCTTGGCGCCGACCTCGGGCAGCCGGGCCTCGATGTTCATGGGACAGTGGCTGCGCAGGGCGGTGAAGCCGCTGTGCATCTCGGCGCAGAGGCTGCGGGCGCGGGCGCGGTCGGTCACCGACGCCGGCCAGATGCCGGCCTTGGGGAAGGTCTCGGCCAGGTACTCGGCAATCGCCAACGTGTCCCAGATGGCCAGATCGTCGTGCACCAGCACGGGCACGGTGCCCGTGGGCGTCAGCGGGCGCAGCGTGCGCTTGAACTGCGAATCGGGCGCGAAGCTGTCGAAGCGCACCATGACCTCGTCGAAGGCGATGCCCAGCTGGCGCATCGCCACCCAGGGGCGCATGGACCAGGACGAGTAGTTCTTGTTGCCGATGTAAAGCTGCAGCATAGGAGGTCCGTTCTCACAACCATGTGACGTCGTGGCACTGTAGCGCGTGTTGTAATTCCGGCCTATGCATACCTCTGCGCTTGTGATGTTTTCGGGTGGACAGGACTCCACCACCTGCCTGGCCCACGCCCTGTCGAAGTACGACCGGGTCGAATCCCTGGGCTTTGACTATGGCCAGCGCCACAGCGTGGAGCTGCAGGCGCGGCTGACGGTGCTGCAGCAGCTGCGCACGCAGTTTCCCCAGTGGGCGCCCAAGCTGGGTGAGGACCATGTGCTGAGCCTGGACGTGCTCAAGCAGATCGGCGGCTCTTCCCTGACCGAGGACGTGGCCTTCGCCATGCAGGCCGATGGCCTGCCCAACACCTTTGTGCCCGGGCGCAACCTGCTGTTCTTGACGCTGGCCGGCGCCCTGGCTTACCGGCGCGGGCTGCAGGTCCTCGTGACCGGTGTCTGCGAGACGGATTTCTCCGGCTACCCCGACTGCCGCGACGACACCATGAAGGCCATGCAGCTGGCGCTGAACCTGGGGCTGGAGCGGCGCCTGCGCATCGAGACGCCGCTGATGTGGATCGACAAGGCCGCCACCTGGCAGATGGCCCAGGACCTGGGCGGCGACGCCCTGGTGCAGCTGATCGTGCAGGACACGCACACTTGCTACGAGGGCACGCGCGATGTGCTGCACGCCTGGGGGCACGGCTGCGGCCACTGCCCGGCCTGCGAGCTGCGCGCCAAGGGCTGGCAGCGCTGGCGCGCGGCCCAGGCCATCTGAGCGCGGAGGGGGCGGGTTAGACCCGGGCGATGGCCGGATGCTCAACCCTTAGCCCTTAGCCCTTAGCCCTTAGCCCTTAGCCCTTAGCCCTTAGCCCTTAGCCCTTAGCCCTTAGCCCTTAGCCCAGGGATGGCGCGTCCGATGGACATGCCCGGCACCTGCTGCGTGCCATCGGGGGGAAGAAGACAACTGCTCATTTTCAGGAGCTGCCTGCGCACGCTGTCCAAGCGTTTGCAGGTGTTTTAAGCCTGCATCGCAAGGCAGGTGTGCGCATCACGCTTCCTTTTTTGAACGTGGACGCAGCCCGGCCTGGGCGGCGCGGGTTTGCGCCACCATGTCGGCCATCCAGGCCTGGCTTTCGGGCAGGGCGAACAGGAAGTCCCAGATGGCGTCATGCTGGCGCGGCGTCAGGCTGTGCGGGCCGTGGCGGCGCATGTGGCCTTGCAGGCGCTGCACCTCGGCGCGGGTCAGCGGCAGGTGCATGGGGGTAAGGGGCGGGCGCGATTGCAGACGGCGCTGCGGGACGGATTTTTGCTTGCGAACGGGCATACCAACAGTCAAACAGGCCAGACCACGCCGTTGTCGTTCAGGATGGCATCCAGCGGCAGGTCGTGGGATTCCGGCAGGAAATCTTCAATGAAACCCTGGGTGAAGCCCAGCCCCACCGTGTGCGGTGCGGGGCGCAGGCCGGCCAGGGTGCGGTCGTAAAAGCCCCCGCCATAGCCCAGGCGGTAACCGCCGGGGCCGTAGCCCACGCAGGGCACGAACAGCAGGGTGGGGGTGATCACCTCGGTGTCCTTGGGCTTGGGAATGCCGTAGGCATCCTCCTCCATGGGACAGCCAGGGTGCCAGGCATGGAAGCGCATGGTCTTGGTGATCTTGTCGATCACCGGCAGGCCGATGCGGCGGCGCTGGGGTTTGTCCAGCAGTTCGCCGTCCTCCTTCCAGCGGTGCAGCACGGGCAGGGGGTCGAACTCGCCCTTGATCGGCCAGTAGGCGCCGATCACGGTGTCCGGACGGTCCACCAGCCAGATGCGCATGACACGTTGCAAATCGTCCGCGCGCTGTAGGCGATCCACCATAGTGAGGCGTTGCTGTACCAAGGTGCGTCGAAGGGCCGCTTTGTCCATCACATAATTCCTCTATGCCATTGCACAAGATTCTGACACCGCTTTGCGCGGCCCTCGTTTTTAGCGTTCCAGTTTTCTCGGCCGTTGCCCAGACCGCCGCGGGCGACAACGTGTTGCTGCAGATGCAGGAAGCGGCGCGCAAGGGCGACAAGGCACGGCTGGCGGCCCTGCTGCCCCAGACCGCCGGACACCCGCTGGAGCCCTGGGCGGCCTACTGGGAATTGAAGGCCCGCCTGGAAACCTCGAACCAGGCCGAGGTTGATGCCTTCCTGCAGCGCTGGCGCGGCACCTACCAGGAAGACCGTCTGCGCAATGACTGGCTGTTGCTGCTGGGGCAGCGCCGCCAGTGGTCCGACTTTGCCCGCATGCTGGCCGATTTCCGTATGCAGGACGACCGAGAGGTGCGCTGCTACGACATGGCTGTGCAGACCATCGAGCGCCGCCAGCCCGAGCATGCCGCCCAGGAGGTGGTGCGTCTGTGGCACGCCCAGCGCGATGCCGACGATGGCTGCACCTATGCCGCCAGCGAGCTGTACGCCATCAAGCAGCTCGACGATCTGGCCGTGTGGAAGCGCGCGCGCCTGTCCGCCGAGCAAAACCGCCAGACCGGCACACGCCGTGCCGTCACCATCGTGGCGCCCGACGCCCTGTCGCACCTGACCGAAGTGTTTGCCTCGCCGGCCAAGTACCTGGCCGGCACTAGCAAGGTGCGCGGCAACACCCGGCGCGAACTGGCCGTGCTGGCGCTGATTCGCATGGCCAGCACCGACCCCGACCAGGCCGCCAGCCTGATGGACAGCCGCTGGGCCGCCCAACTGCGGGCCGAAGAGCGTGACTGGGTCTGGGGCGTCATCGGCAAGGTCAGCGCACGGCGCCTGGACAGCAATGCGGTGGCCTATTACGACAAGGTCGGCAAGCCGGAGCGCATGTCCGACGAGTCGCAGGAATGGATGGTGCGCGCCAACCTGCGGGCCGGCCAGTGGCACACCGTGCGCAAGACCATCGATGCCATGCCACCGTCGCTGCAGGCCGACAGCGCCTGGGTCTACTGGAAGGCCCGGGCCCTGCTGAACGACCGCCGCGGCGGCGAGGCCGAGCGCGCCGAGGCCCAGCGCCTGCTGCAGAGCATTGCCAGCGTCAAGGGCTTCTACGAAAAACTGGCGCTGGAGGACCTGGGCCAGGCCGTCACCGTACCGCCCGCCCCACAACCGCTGACGGCACAGGAACAGGCGGCCGCAGCCAGCAACCCCGGCCTGCAGCGCGCGCTGTATGCCATCCGAATCGGCCTGCGCAGCGAGGGCGTGCGCGAGTGGAACTACAGCGTGGGCCTGCATGTGCCGGGCGGCATGAACGACCGCGAGCTGCTGGCCGCAGCCGATCTGGCCTGCAAGGCCCAGGTCTGGGACCGCTGCATCAACACCAGCGAACGCACGCGCGAAGCCATCGATTGGAAGCAGCGCTTCCCCATGCCCTTCCACGACGCGGTGATCGCCAAGGCCAACAGCATCGGTTTGGATCCGGCCTACGTCTACGGGCTGATCCGCCAGGAAAGCCGCTTCATCATGGATGCGCGTTCGCACGTCGGGGCCTCGGGCCTGATGCAGGTGATGCCGGCGACCGCCAAGTGGACGGCGCGCAAGATCGGCATGACCGACTTCCAGCCGCAGATGATCAACGACCGCGATGTGAACATCACCATCGGCACGTCCTACCTGAAGCTGGCGCTGGACGACTTCGAGGGCTCCATGGCCATGGCCGCCGCCGGTTACAACGCCGGCCCGGGGCGCCCCCGCAACTGGCGCAACGGCCCGGTGCTGGAGGGTGCCATCTGGGCGGAGAACGTGCCATTCACCGAAACGCGCGACTACGTCAAGAAAGTGCTGTCCAATACCACCAACTACGCGGCCATGATCACCGGCCGCCCCCAGTCGCTGAAGGCGCGCCTGGGCACGGTGGGCCCCAAGGTGACCACGGCCGAGTACAACCCCGACCTGCCCTGAGCGTCATTCGGCCCCAGCCCCACGGCGTGGGGCCTGCACGGTCTCAGCGGTTGAGCAGCAGCGGGGTTCCGTCGCGCACCTCCAGCGCGGCGGCCTGGCTGGCCACCAGCTCCTGCACCAGGGTCTCGACCCACTGCGTGGGCGACTGGGCGTCAAAGTACCGGGCGTGCAGCAGGCCCAGGTAGGGCGTTTGCCGGCACCAGGCGTGCACCTGGTCCAATGGCAGTTGCTGCCACTCCAGCAGCTTGTACTTGAGCAACACCTTGGCGGCGTAGCGGGCATGGCGCTCGGGCTGGGCGATGAACCCCTGCAAACGCTGGCGCGCCCGCGCCAGGGCTGCGGCCACGTCCGTGAACAGCGGGCCGTGGCCGGGCAGCACCAGGGCGGGTTGCAACTGCTCAATCACGTCCAGCGTGGCGGCCACTTCGGCAAATGCCTGCACCCCTTCGATTTCCGGAAACACCACGCCAAAGCCGTGCTCCCACAGCGCATCGGCAGAGATCAGCAGCCGGCGCTCGGGCTCGAACAGCACGATGGAGTGCGGGTCATGGCCGGGCGCGGCGTGCACCTGCCAGGGGCGTCCGCCCAGGGTGACCGTGCTGCCGGGCAGCAGCACACCGTCGGCCCGAAAACGGGGGCAGGACTGGCCGGTGGGGGTGTAGCTCAGGGCCACGGGGTCCCAGTCCTGCACCTGGGCGGCCTGCCCCGGGGCAATCCAGGTCTGCACGTCCGGCCAGCGCGCCTGCAGGGCAGCATTGCCGCCGCAGTGGTCGCTGTGCAGGTGGGTGTTCAGGACGTGGGTGAGCGGTCGCATGTCCAGGGTGCTGGCCACCAGGTCCACCGTCTGCTCCGCATGGCTGCAGTAGCCGGTGTCCACCAGGGCGGCGTCGTCGGGGCCCAGCAACAGGACGTTGTTGGCCGAGAGCCAGCCGCGTTCGAAAAAAAACATGCCGGGCCACAGGCCCGGCGTGGTCGAGTCCTGGGGCATGGCTAGTGGGGAGCGGTCTCGGGGCGGGGGGCTGGTGCGGGCGCTGCCGTGGGGCGCAGCTCGCGGCGCAAGATCTTGCCGACGTTGGTCTTGGGCAGCTCGTCGCGGAACTCGATGTACTTGGGCCGCTTGTAACCCGTGAGGTTGTCGTGGCAGTAGCGCAGCAGGCGCTCCTCGGTCAGCGTGGGGTCGTTCTTGATGACGAACACCTTGATGGCCTCGCCGGAGTGTTCATCCGGCACGCCCACGGCGGCGCATTCCACCACGCCGGGGCACAGGGAGATGACGTTCTCCAGCTCGTTCGGGAAGACGTTGAAGCCGCTGACCAGGATCATGTCCTTCTTGCGGTCGATGATCTTGAAGAAGCCCTGTGCGTCCATCAGGCCGATGTCGCCGGTGCGCATGAAGCCATCGGCGGTGAAGGCCTTGGTCGTTTCCTCGGGCTGGCGGTAGTAGCCCTGCATGACGTTGGGGCCGCGGATGCAGATTTCGCCGTGCTCGCCCTGCGGCAGGGTGTTGCCGTCATCGTCCTTGATGGCCAGGTCAATCCCGGGCAGCGGCAGGCCGATGGTGCCGCTGAAGCGGGTGGCGTTGACCGGGTTGTTGGTGCCGATGGCGCAGGTCTCGCTCATGCCCCAGCCTTCGATCATGGCCTTGCCGGTCACTTTCTGCCATTCGCGGGCCGTACCCTCAGAGGCCGCCATGCCGCCGGCCTGGGACACGGCCAGTGCCGAAAAGTCCAGGGTGCGGAACTTGGGGTTCTGCAGCAGCGCGTTGAACAGGGTGTTCACGGCTGGCAGGGTGTGGAAGGGGCGCTTGCGCAGCACCTCGACAAACTTGGGGATGTCGCGCGGGTTGGGAATCAGGCTGAGGCTGGAGCCCTGGCGCAGCGACAGCAGCAGCAGGGTCAGTGCGAAGATGTGGTACAGCGGCAGCGCGGCGATGCCGTGGATCTTGCGCATGTCGCTTTGCCCGGCGTAGGCCGGGGCAAACCAGGCCTCGGCCTGCAGCGTGGCGGCAATGATGTTGCGGTGCGTCAGGATGGCGCCCTTGGACAGGCCGGTGGTGCCGCCGGTGTACTGCAGGAAGGCAATGCTGTCACCGCTGACGTGGGGTTTGCGCAGCTGCAGGCGCGCACCGCGCGCCAGGGCTTGCTTGAACGGGGTGACACTGCGGCCGTCCAGGGGCAGCTCGTAGGCGGGCACCATCTTGGCCAGGTGGCGCACGGCGAAGGTGATCCAGTGGCCGTACCAAAAGCCCAGCAGGTCGCCCATGGAGGCCATGCACACGTGCTGGATCGGGGTGCGGGGCAGGACGTCGGCCAGCGTGTGCGCGAAGTTTTCCAGGATGATGATGGCGGTGGCGCCGGAATCCTTGAGCTGGTGCTCCAGTTCGCGTGCCGTGTACAGCGGGTTGACGTTGACGCAGGTGTAGCCGGCACGCAGCACGCCGGCCATGCTGACGGCGAACTGCGGGATATTGGGCAGCATGATGGCCACGCGGGCGTCGGGCTCCAGGTGCAGGCTTTGCAGCCAGGCGCCCAGGTGCCGCGAGTGCTGGTCCAGGTCGCGGTAGCGCATCCATACGTCCATGCAGACCGTGAAGGGCTGGTCGGCATTGGTCCGCAAGGATTCCTCCAGCAGTTCCACCACCGAGGGGTAGGCCTCGGGGTCGATGGCATGGGGCACCCCGGCGGGGTAGTGGTTGAGCCACGGACGATCCATATCAGCGCCTTTCTGTCTGAAAACCACAATCAAGATGCAGAGCCCATTGTTGGAGGGGCGGCTGCCGCCCCGGGATGGGGCTTTTCCTAGGAACGCGGGCAAACCAGGGGGTGGGTTGGCCTGGACGCTCAAGAAAAATGCGTGCAACGTGCGGTTTTCGCAAATATCGTGGCACAACCTGCCTGCCTCCGTGGTGGGGTGCATAAAATCTTCCGACATGAGCACAGAACACACCCTCGATAAGCTGGACCGTTCCATCCTGCGTCGTCTGCAGGAAAACGGCCGTGAGACCTATGACGTGATCGGCGAGCAAGTCGGCCTGTCGCCCAGCGCCGTGCTGCGCCGGGTCAAGCGTCTGGAGGAAGCGGGGGTGATTGAGCGCTACGTGGCCCTGGTGCCGCCGGAAAAGGTGGGCCTGGGGCTGACGGCCTACCTGAATGTGCGCCTGGAAAAGAGCACCGAAATTCACAAGCGCAACCCCATGGATGCCTTCAAGCAGAGCGTGCAGAACTGGCCCGAGGTGGTGGAATGCGCCTCGCTGACCGGGGACATGGATTACCTGCTGCGCGTGGTGGTGTCGGACATGCAGCACTACAGCCGCTTCATCATGGAAACCCTGCTCAAGCACCCCAGCGTGGCCGACTGCAAGACCAGCTTTGTGCTGGACCGCGTCAAGGCGACCACGTCGGTGCCGGTGTGAGCTTCTGAAAGCAGAGCGCTTGGCCTTCGTTGCATAAGAGATTCGGATGTATATCTAACTGAATTGAAGATTGAACAAGCACTGGCAGCTACGGTTTTTGCAACTAGCGCCGCAACTCGCCACCACAGCACCAACCGGTGCTGTTTTTTTTGTGGTGCAAATGCCGCGCAGCGGTCGCCAGAATGACAGCCGCTTGCCCATGCAGGTACACAGTGCATGCGTTTTATGTTGCAATGCAGCAATTAAGCGTAAACCCTAGGTTTGTGCGCCGCCTGGGAAACACTGCTGTGGATGTGGCGCGCGATGCCTGAAAGAATGTGCCCAGCCGCACAGGACTTTTGACCCATGACCGAGCCTCTCCGTTGGATCACTGCCCCTTGGAAAGCCAGCCAGCAATGGCTGCGCAAAGCCGCGTCGGCCCGCAGCGTGCCGACCCTGGTGCCCATCCGTGAACTGTCGCCCCGCCACCGCGATCGCATCCGTGCGCACCTGCTCAAGCTGGACCCCAGCGACCGCTACCTGCGCTTCGGCTACGCCGCCAACGACGAGCAGGTCAAGCGCTATGCGGACAACCTGGACTTCGACCGCGACGATATCTTCGGCATCTTCAACCGCCGGCTGGAACTGATCGCCATGGCGCACCTGGCCTATACCGACCTGGCGCACCACAGCAACTGCGCGGAATTCGGGGTGTCGGTGCTGAAGACCGCACGGGGCCTGGGCCTGGGCACGCGCCTGTTCGCCCGTGCCGTCCTGCATTCGCGCAACCAGGGCGTGGAGATGATGTTCATCCACGCGCTGAGCGAGAACACCGCCATGCTCAAGATCGCCCGCAATGCCGGCGCCCGCGTGCAGCGTGACGGCACCGAGTCCGAGGCCTACCTGCAACTGCCCGCCGCCGGGCTGGACACCCATGTCTCCGAGCTGTGGGACAACCAGGTGGCCGAGGTGGACTACCAGCTCAAGAAGCAGGCCAAGCAGTTCTGGTCCATCCTGGCCGACGTGCAGGAAATCCGCCAGGACGTGCGCGAAGGCCGCCACAAATCGGCGCAGTAAGCCCTTTTCCCCGGGTGCGCCCCGCCCAGGCGCGCGGCACCGAGCTTGGAGGGCCGCAGTGAATCCGCTATCCTTGGTGCCCTCTCCACAACTGCATGTCCTGCACTGAACGTCTGTGTCAGACCCGCACCCTGCGCGCCACCCGGAGCGCGAAGACAAGCGCAGCTTTCTGCAAAAGATTGTCGAATTCATCCACCCGGGGCTCGACTCCAAGGATGAACTCATCGAGACCCTGGCCGAAGCCGAGGACAACGAAGTCATCGGCACCGAGGCCCGCGTGATGCTGGAGGGTGTGATCCGCATGGCGGACCGCACGGCCACCGACATTATGGTGGCCGCCCCGCGCATGGACGTGCTGGACATCCACGCCCCCTACGACGAACTGCTGGGCCAGGTGATCCGCACGGCGCACTCGCGCTTCCCGGTCTACGAGGGGGAGCGGGACAACATCATCGGCATTCTGATGGCCAAGGACCTGCTGAAGCTGCAGCGCTCGCCGTCCTTGAATCTGCGCTCCCTGCTGCGCCCGGCGATCTTCGTGCCGGAGACCAAGGGCCTGTACGACCTGCTGCGCGAATTTCGCACCAACCGCAACCACATGAGCATCCTGATCGATGAGTTCGGCAAGGTGTCGGGCCTGGTGACCATGGAGGACGTGCTGGAGGAAATCGTCGGTGAGATCGAGGACGAGTTCGACATCCCCGAAGAGCACGGCGACATTTTCGCCCTGGCCGACAACACCTACCGTGTGGCAGGGCACACCCCGCTGGAGCGGCTGGCCGATGCTTTTGGCGTGCGCTTCGACCAGGAGGCGGAGGCCGAAGACTTTGAAACGATTGGTGGCTGGGTGAGCCATGCCATGGGGCGCCTGCCCAAGCGTGGCGAGTCCTGGGAGGTAGCCGGTCTGCAGTTCGTGGTGTTGCACGCCAAGGGCGGCGCGGTGCGCTGGTTCCAGGTGCGGCGCGTAGACGATGGAACGACGGAAAGTGTGAGCGAATGACGATGGCGCGGGCCCATGGGCTCTCTTTCAGGGCACCTGCCCGACCCGCCTGGGGATGGTGGTGCGGGGTGCTGCTGGCCGGTGGGCTGCAGGCTACGGCCCTGGCCTGGCCTGGCAGCGGACAACCGCTGTGGTGGCTGCAAATCCTGTCACTCAGCCTGCTGTGCCTGGCGGTGCAGCGCGCGTCCAGTGCCAGGCAGGCCGCATGGCGCAGCTGGCTGTTTGCCACCGCCTGGCTGTGCGGCACCTTCTGGTGGTTGTTCATTTCGATGCATACCTATGGCGGCCTGCCGGCGCCCCTGGCGGTGCTGGCCGTCCTGGCGTTGGCCGCCTTCCTGGGCAGTTACTACGCCGTGGCCGCCTGGGTCTGGCGCCGTGCGGACTGTGCCGGATGGCGCGCCGTGCTGTTGTTTGCCGCATGCTGGACCATCGCAGAACTGGCGCGTGGCACCTTGTGGACCGGTTTCCCCTGGGGGGCAGGCGGCTACGCCCATGTTGAGGGCCCATTGTCGGTCTGGCCGCGCTGGCTGGGAGTCTACGGCACCGGTGCGGTGGCTGCCGCCTTGGCGATGGCGCTGGTCCAGGTGGCACCGCTGTGGCAGCGCGCCTGGGTGTCGCTGGGCGTGGGCGCGGTGGTGCTGGGTCTGTGGGTGGCTGCCGCCTGGGTGCAGCAGCAGGCCCAGGCCGTGCCGGGGCGCTCACCGGTGTCGGTGGCCTTGCTGCAGGGCAATATTCCGCAGGATGAAAAATTCATCCCAAGTGGCGGCATCGCGCGGGCCTTGGAGTGGTACGGGCAGCAACTGCTGCAAAAGCCAGCAGCGCTGGTGGTAGCGCCCGAAACGGCGATTCCGGTGTTGCCCCAGCAATTGCCTGCGGACTATCTGGCCGCCATCTCGGCCCCCTACCGGGAGCCGGGCAGCCCTTCGGCCGCCCTGATCGGCATGCCCTTGGGGAGTGAAACGCAGGGCTATAGCAATGCGGTGGTGGGTTGGGTGCCGGGGGAAATGACAGAATATCGGTACGACAAGCACCACTTGGTGCCCTTTGGCGAGTTCGTGCCGCCCTTGTTCCAGTGGTTCGTCCGCATGATGGACATTCCCCTGGGGAGCTTTGCCCGCGGCAGCGTCGGGCAGGCGCCGATGGCGTGGCATGGCGAGCGCTGGGCCCCGAATATCTGCTACGAAGACCTGTTCGGTGAAGAACTGGGGGCGCATTTCAGCCAGGCTGCGACCGCCCCCACCGTGCTGGTCAATGTGAGCAATATTGCGTGGTTTGGCGACAGCATTGCGGTGGACCAGCATTTGCACATCAGCCGCATGCGGGCGCTGGAGTTCGAGCGTCCGATGCTGCGTGCCACCAACACCGGAGCCACTGTGGTGATCGATCACCGGGGGGCGGTCACGGCCTCGCTGCCGTCGCACACCCAGGGGGTCCTGGTGGCCGAGGTTCAAGGGCGTGATGGCGTGACGCCGTTTGCCTTCTGGGTGTCGCGCCTGGGTTTGTGGCTGCTGTGGCTGTGCTGCGTGGCGGTGGTGGTCTGGGGTGCCAGACCGCGCAGAAAAAATTGAGCAAACAGGGTGTGATTGACACGTTGTGCGGAGTTTGCAGGGACTTTCGGCCGAGAAACGGCCTGTGAACTTCCATAATGTGCGGCTGTACGCCGCGCATGTATAAACTCCTGCGATTACACACACGAGAAACCAAGCAGTGGCAGATGCCACTGCCAAGCAAGTTAGACAAATGGCTGATTCTTTTTCCTACGAACAACTGATCGCTTCCGGTGAGGGTAAGTTGTTCAAGCCCGACAGCGGGCGTTTGCCCCTGCCTCCGATGCTGATGTTCGACCGCATCACGCACATCGATACCGACGGTGGCGCGCACGGCCTGGGCAAGATCGTGGCGGAGCTGGACGTGAACCCCGATCTGTGGTTCTTCAAGTGCCATTTCCAGGGCGACCCCGTCATGCCTGGCTGCCTGGGCCTGGATGCCATGTGGCAGCTGATCGGCTTTTACCTGACCTGGCTGCAACTGCCCGGCCGTGGCCGCGCGCTGGGTGCCGGCGAAGTCAAGTTCACAGGCGAAGTGGGTCCGAATGTGAAGCTGGTGCGCTACGAGATCGACATCAAGCGCGTGATCAAGCGCAAGCTGAACATGGCGATTGGGGATGCACGTTTGCTGGCCGACGGCCAGGAAATCTATGTGGCCAACGATCTGCGCGTGGGGCTGTTCCTGCGTGAAGGCGACGGCCAAGGGACAGCGGCATGAAAAAGCGCGTAGTCATCACGGGCGCGGGCATTGTCTCGTGCATTGGTAACGATCTGGCCACCGTAGAGACCTCCCTGCGGGAAGGTCGCTCTGGCATCAAGGCAATGCCACAGTTCACCGAACTGGGCATGCGCAGCCAGGTTGCCGGTATTCCCGAGATCGACATCGAAGCGCGCATTGACCGCAAGCAGCTGCGTTTCATGGGCGATGCGGCAGCCTATGCCCAGATCGCTCTGGAAGACGCGATTGCCCAGGCGGGCCTGACGCCCGAGATGGTGAGCCATCCGCGCACTGGTCTGATCATGGGTTCGGGCGGCGGTTCGCCGGCCAACCAGATCGAGGCGGCCGATACCCTGCGCGAGAAGGGCATCCGCCGCGTGGGGCCGTACCAGGTCACGCGCTGCATGAGTTCCACGGTCTCGGCCTGTCTGGCGACCAACTTCAAGGTCAAGGGCATCAACTACTCCATCACCTCGGCCTGCTCCACCTCGGCCCACTGCATCGGTGCCGCGGCCCAGCAGATCGCCTGGGGCATGCAGGACGTGATGTTTGCCGGCGGCGGTGAAGAGCTGTCCTGGGGTATGTCCCTGCTGTTCGACGGCATGGGCGCCATGTCCAGCAAGTACAACGAGACGCCCGAGAAGGCCTCGCGTGCCTACGACGCCCATCGCGATGGCTTTGTGATCGCCGGCGGCGGCGGTGCCGTGGTGCTGGAGAGCCTGGAGCATGCGCTGGCGCGCGGTGCGACCATCCTGGCCGAAGTGGTGGGCTTTGGCGCCACCAGCGATGGCGAAGACATGGTGGCGCCTTCGGGCGACGGCGCCATCGCTTGCATGAAGCAGGCCATGGAAACTGTGGATGGTCCTATCGACTACATCAACACCCATGGCACCTCGACCCCGGTGGGCGACATGCAGGAAGTGCGCGCGATGCAGGTGCTGTTTGGCGACCAGGTGCCACCTTTCTCGTCCACCAAGTCGCTGACCGGCCATTCGCTGGGGGCGACCGGTGCGCAGGAAGCCATCTACTGCCTGATCATGCTGAACAAGGGCTTCATCGCCGGGTCCGCCAACGTGGACACGCCCGATGACAGCCTGGGCGCCATGCCGCTGGTGACGAAGACGCGTGATGCGCAGCTGACCACTGTGTTGTCCAACAGCTTCGGCTTTGGCGGCACCAATGCCAGCCTGGTGCTGCGTCGCTGGACGGGGGCCTAAAGCTGCACCATCATAGAAGCGGCGCGCACGGGCGGCACAAGCTGTGGCCCGTGGCGCCGCTGGCAGTTGCCCTCTCTCACGTTTGCTGCGATTCACACCTATGAAGCTGGCCATCCTGGATCGGATCGGGACCCTCCATGCCGAGGGCGAGGATGCACTTGTCCCTCTCAAGGACTGGCAGCCCCAGCCCGGCGTGCTGGAGGCGATTGCGCAGCTTAACCGGGGTGGCTGGCACGTGGCGCTGGCCACCAACCAGCCCGGTCTGGGGCGTGGGAGCTTCGATGTGACGGAACTCAACGCCCTGCATTTGCGCATGCAGCGCGAGCTGGCGGCGGTGGGTGCCCGGGTCGAGGCTGTGTTCTTCTGCCCGCACACCCCCGACGAAGCCTGCCAGTGCCGCAAACCGGCGCCCGGTCTGCTGCAGCAGATCGCCAGCCGCTATGGGGCTGAACCCCACCAGGTGTGGGTCATCGGCCAGGACGCCGTCCACCTGCAGGCCGGCGAGGCGATGGGCGCCCGCCTGGTGTGGGTGGGCCCCGATGTCGCCCAAGCCGCCGTCTCCCCCGTGGCGCAGCCGGTGGCCTGCTACCCAGACTGGGCCGCGGTGGCGGATGCGCTGGCTCCGGATGCCCAGGCGTCGCCCCCCTTGCAGGTGGCATGAGGCCGGATTGCAACCGTTTGGCAACACCGGCCTCTTTGCATTTTTAGGATTGTTCCCATGTCATTTCTGCGCTCCCTGGTCCACATGCTGTGGATGGGCATCACCGTCATCCCCTACACGCTGCTGATCTTGCTGGTGCGTGTGTGCGGCGGCTCGCCGGCGGCCCGCTGGACGATTGCACGCGCCTGGCTCAAGCTGAGCGTGGACAGCGCGGGCTGGTTCTGCGGCGTCAAGTACCGCGTGCAGGGCATGGAGCACCTGCCCACCGACCCGCAGCAGGGCGTGGTGCTGCTGTGCAAGCACCAGTCCACCTATGAGACCTTTCTGATGCCGGCCATCATGCCGCGCGCCCTGGCCTATGTGTTCAAGAAGGAGCTGCTGAGCATCCCTTTCTTCGGTTGGTCCATCGGCAGCCTGGACATGATCCACATCGACCGCAAGCACGGCTCGCGCGCCTTCCACAAGGTGGTGGAGCAGGGCAAGCGCCTGCTGGCCCAGGGCATCTGGGTCATCATGTTCCCCGAAGGCACGCGCGTGGCGCGTGGCGAAGCGGGCGAGTACAAGACCGGCGCCACGCGCCTGGCCATCATGACCGGTGTGCCCGTGGTGCCGATCGCCGTCACCTCGGCCAAGTGCTGGCCGCGCAAGTCCTTCGTCAAGACCCCTGGCGTGGTGGATGTCTCCATCGGCCCGATGATCCCCAGCGCGGGGCGCAAGCACGAAGAGCTGATGGAAGAGGTGCAGGCCTGGATCGAAGGCGAGATGCGCCGCCTGGACCCCGCGGCCTATCCTGCGGCACTGCCTGACCGCTCCAGCACGCCTGCCGCTTGAACGCCCCGGCCTACGCCCACCCGCAAGCCACGCACACCGTCCCTCTGGGCGGTGCCCGCGTGGCTTATTTGCTGGTGCGCAGTCGCCGGCGCAGCATCGGGCTGGAAGTCGGGGCCAGCGGCCTGACCATCCGCGCGCCCTTGCGCGTCAGCGTGGCCCAGATTGAATCCGCCCTGCAGGACAAGGCCCAGTGGGTGCTGGACAAGCTGGCCGCCTCGGCCCTGCGCGTGCAGCAGACCCCGCAGGTGGACTGGGGCCAGGGCGCGCAGCTGCCATATCTGGGCGGGCTGCTGACCTTGCAGTTGCACCCGGCCGCCCCGCGCGGCTGCGAGCTGCTGGCCGTGGGCGAGGGGCACTGGGTGCTGCATGTGCCGTTGCCGGTGGATGCGCCGCCCGCCAGCGTGCGCGCCCAGGTCCATGCCTGGTGGTTGCGCCACGCGCGCCAGCTGTTGACACAGCGCCTGCAGCGCTTCGCCCCGGACTTGGGCGTGCAATGGCGCAGCCTGCGCCTGACGAATGCGCGCACCCGCTGGGGCAGCGCCAAGCACGACGGCGGCATCATGCTGAACTGGCGCTTGCTGCACTTTCGCCTGCCGGTGCTGGACTATGTGGTGGTGCACGAGCTGTCCCACCTGCGCGTGATGGACCACAGCCCGCGTTTCTGGGCGGTGGTGGCCACGGTGTGCCCGGACTACACCCGCCTGCGTGCCGAGCTGCGCCAGCAGCCGATTCCGGAGTGGGATCTGTAAAAAGTGAGCGCTTGGCGCACGGATGGCTGCACTTTGAAAGCTATTTGTACTTGAAGTGATAGTTAGGCAGGCGCAAGCAGCTATGCTTTTTGCTACACCTGGATTGGCAGCCCACCCCCGCTGTGCCACACTGGCGGGCAGTTTTTCCCCAAGGATGGCCATGACCACACCCCAAGATTTGACCGTGATTCCCGCTGCCGCCTATGCCGGCGATATTCCGGCTGCGCTGGCCTGGCAGTGGGTGCAGGCCGGTTCGGCCGTGCTGGTGGATGTGCGCACGGACGCCGAGCGGGCCTGGGTGGGCCAGGTGCCCGGTGCCGTGCCGGTCGAGTGGAAGCAATGGCCCGGCATGGCCAACAACCCGAATTTCGACGCCCAGTTGCAGGCGGCGGTGCCGCCGGGCGGCAAGGTCGTGCTGCTGTGCCGCAGCGGCGTGCGCTCGGTCGCCGCGGCCACGCGGGCGGCGCAGTTGGGCATCGAGGCCTACAACATCCTCGAGGGTTTCGAGGGCGACATCGACGCCAACGGCCACCGTGGCCAGTTGGGCGGCTGGCGCAAGCAAGGCCTGCCCTGGCGGCAGTGACCGGGGCGTGAAGCGGCCGTGCAAGGCGGCCCCTTTCCCGTTGCGGGCGTGCTGTGCGGACCCTCTGGGGCGTGATGGCATGATCCCACCATGCAAAAAAGGCGCCCGAGGGCGCCTTTTTTGCTGGGAGTACGGGCGGTCACAGCGCCGGAATGCGCAGCTTCTGTCCCGGGTAAATCTTGTCCGGGTGGGACAGCATGGGCTTGTTGGCCTCGAAGATAGCGGGGTACTTGTTGGCATCGCCGTAGTACTTCTTGGCAATCGCCGACAGCGTGTCGCCGCGCACCACGTCGTGGTACTGGGCCTCGGGCTCCGGCTGGGTCACGGTCATCTGGTTGTCCACGGCGGTCACGCTGGCCACGTTGCCGCAGCACAGGGTGACCTTTTCCTTGATGGCCTGGGTGGGGGCCTCGCCGGTCACGGTGACCTTGCCCTGGTTGCCGTCGTAGTGCACCTTGAGCTGGCTGACACCCAGCTTCTGCACCCCGATGTAGGTTTCAATCGCCGCTGCCGCCTTGGCATTCAGCGCCTCCTGGGAGGTGTCGGGTGCCGCGGCGTGGGCATCCTTGCCGCCGAACAGCTTTTCGCCGGCTTCCTTGATGAAACTGAACAGGCCCATGCGTGTACTCCTGAAAAAGGGTGGGGATGGAACTGGCACTGTAGCGGCAAGGTGCGGGGGGACTGGGTCAGACCGTTCCTACGTGGAATTTTTTGACAATCTGTGGCGCGCCATGGGCGGGTGAAGGGCTGAATCGCCAAAAGCACAGAGGTGGCCGGGCAAAAATCTTGATAATGCCGCCCATGACTTTTTTGGCCATCGATATCGGCAACACCCGCTTGAAGTGGGCGATGTATGACTCTCCCCGTCCCGGCGCGGCCTTGCTGGCGCATGGCGCGGAGTTTCTGGAGCACATTGAGCGCCTGGCGGAAGGCCCCTGGAGCAAGCTGCCGCCGCCGACGCGCATGCTGGGCTGCGTGGTGGCCGGCGAGACCGCGCGCCGCCGGGTGCACGATCAGATGGAGCTGATGCTGGGCTGGGAGGTGGAGCCGCGGTGGGTGGTGCCGGCGCTGCAGGAGGCGGGCGTGACCAATGGCTACGACCATCCCTCGCGCCTGGGCGCCGACCGCTGGGTGGCCATGATCGGGGCGCGCCACCACATCCTGCAGCGTGGCAACGAGCGGCCCCTGATCGTGGTCATGGTGGGCACGGCCGTGACGGTGGATGCCCTGGATGCCCAGGGCCACTTCCTGGGCGGGCTGATCCTGCCGGGCCACGGCATCATGCTGCGCGCGCTGGAAAGCGGCACCGCCGGCCTGCATGTGCCGACCGGATCGGTCACCCCGTTTCCCAGGAACACCAGCGATGCGCTGACCAGCGGCGGCACCTATGCGATCGCCGGGGCGGTGGAGCGCACCTACCAGCACTTGTACCTGCACTGCAGCATGGAGCCGGCCTGCATCATGGCCGGTGGTGCGGGCTGGAAGATGGTGCCCAGCATGACGCGCCCGTTCGAGCTGGTGGACAACCTGATCTTCGAAGGCCTGCTGGTGATGGCGCAGCAGCGCTGGGGCTGAGGCCGGCAGCGCCAGGGGGATGGCGGCTGTCCGATAATGCAGCCTCTGTCTTTTGCAACCCTGGACCCTCATCCATGATTTTTGTCACCGGCGGCGCCGGCTTCATTGGCGCCAACTTCGTGCTCGACTGGCTGGCCACCACGGGCGAGCCCGTGGTCAACATCGACAAGCTGACCTATGCCGGCAACCTGGAGAATCTGGCGTCGGTGCGTGATGATGCACGCCACACCTTCGTCCAGGCCGACATCGGTGACAGCGCCGTGATCGCGCAGCTGCTGGCGCAGCACCAGCCGCGTGCCGTGCTGAACTTCGCGGCGGAAAGCCATGTGGACCGCTCCATCCACGGTCCGGAAGACTTCATCCAGACCAATGTGGTGGGCACCTTCCGCCTGCTGGAGGCTGTGCGCGCCTATTGGAGTGGTTTGCCGGCGGATGCCAAATCGGCCTTCCGCTTTCTGCACGTGTCCACGGACGAGGTCTATGGCACGCTGGGCGCCACCGACCCGGCCTTCACCGAATCGCACAACTACGAGCCCAACAGCCCGTACTCGGCCAGCAAGGCAGCCAGCGACCACCTGGTGCGCGCCTGGCACCACACCTATGGCCTGCCGGTGCTGACCACCAATTGCAGCAACAACTACGGCCCGCTGCATTTCCCCGAAAAGCTCATCCCGCTGATGATCGTGAACGCCCTGGCGGGCAAGCCTCTGCCCATCTATGGCGATGGCCAGCAGATCCGCGACTGGCTGTATGTACGCGACCATTGCAGCGCCATCCGCCGCGTGCTGGAAGCTGGCCGGCTGGGCGACACCTACAACGTCGGGGGCTGGAACGAGCAGGCCAACATCGACATCGTGCAGACCGTGTGCGCCCTGCTGGACGAGCTGCGCCCGCGCGAAGATGGTAAGTCCTACGCCGAACAGATCCGCTTCGTGCAGGACCGCCCCGGCCACGATCGTCGCTATGCCATCGATGCGCGCAAGCTGGAGCGCGAGCTGGGCTGGAAGCCCGCCGAAACCTTCGACACCGGCATCCGCAAGACCGTGCAGTGGTACCTGGACCACCCCGAGTGGGTGGCCCACGTGCAGTCCGGCAGTTATCGCGACTGGGTGCTCCAGCAGTACAGCGCGCAGGAGCCGGCATGAAGATTCTGCTGCTGGGCTGCGCGGGCCAGGTCGGCTGGGAGCTGCAGCGCAGCCTGGCGGTGCTGGGCGAGGTGGTGGCCCTGGACCGCCGCAGCACGCCGCTGTGCGGCGACATCGGCCAGCTGCAGGCCCTGGCGCAGACCGTGCGCACGGTACGCCCGGACGTGATCGTCAATGCCGCGGCCCACACGGCCGTGGACCGCGCCGAAGGCGAACCCGAACTGGCGCGCCTGCTGAACGCGGCGGCCCCGGGCGTGCTGGCGCACGAGGCCCTGGCCCTGGATGCGCTGCTGGTGCACTACAGCACCGACTATGTGTTCGATGGCAGCGGCACGGCGCCGCGTGACGAACAGGCTCCGGTGGCGCCGCTGTCGGTGTACGGCAAGACCAAGCTGGAGGGCGAGCAGGCCATTCAAGCCAGTGGCTGTCGGCATCTGATTTTTCGCACCAGCTGGGTCTACGCCGCGCGCGGCGGCAACTTTGCCAAGACCATGCTGCGCCTGGGCCAGGAGCGCGAGCGCTTGACGGTCATCAACGACCAGTGGGGTGCCCCCACGGGCGCGGACCTGCTGGCCGATGTGACGGCGCATGCCATCCGCCATGTGCAGCGCCACCCCCAGGACCAGGGCCTGTACCACTGCGTCGCCGGCGGCGCGACCACCTGGCATGCCTATGCCAGTGAGGTCATCGACCAGGCGCGGCAGCTGCGCCCGGACCTGCACTGGCCGGTGCGCGAGGTGGCGCCGGTGCCGACCAGCGCCTTTCCCACACCGGCACGGCGCCCGGCCAATTCGCGGCTGTCGTCCGATAAGCTGCAGCGTACGATGGGCCTGTACCTGCCGCCGTGGCAGCAGGGCGTGGCCCGCATGCTGCGCGAGATTTTGTAGTAAACCGTTAAAACCGGCTCCAGCTCTTATCCATAAAGCGCTGACAGCTCCTTATTTTTTGAACCATGACCACACCACGCAAAGGCATCATTCTGGCGGGCGGCTCGGGCACACGCTTGCACCCGGCCACGCTGGCCATCAGCAAGCAGCTGCTGCCGGTCTATGACAAGCCCATGATCTATTACCCGCTGAGCACCCTGATGCTGGCGGGCATCCGCGAGATCCTGATCATCAGCACCCCCCAGGACACGCCGCGCTTCACGCAGCTGCTGGGCGACGGCAGCCAGTGGGGCCTGAACCTGCAGTACGCCGTGCAACCCAGCCCGGACGGACTGGCCCAGGCCTTCCTGATTGGCGAGCAGTTCCTCGATGGCGCACCCAGCGCCCTGGTGCTGGGCGACAACATCTTCTATGGCCACGACTTCCAGAAGTTGCTGGGGGATGCGGATGCGCAGCAGACCGGCTCGACCGTGTTTGCCTACCACGTGCAGGACCCCGAGCGCTACGGCGTGGCCGAGTTCGATGCCCAGGGCCGCGTGCTGTCGCTGGAGGAAAAACCGAAGGTGCCCAAGTCCAACTACGCGGTGACCGGCCTGTACTTCTATGACGCGCAGGTGGTAGAGCTGGCCAAGTCCCTGAAGCCCTCGGCGCGTGGCGAGCTGGAGATCACCGACCTGAACACGCTGTACCTGCAGCAAGGCCAGCTGAATGTGCAGTTGATGCGCCGTGGCTATGCCTGGCTGGACACCGGCACGCACGACAGCCTGCTGGAGGCGGGGCAGTTCATCGCCACGCTGGAGCAGCGCCAGGGCCTGAAGGTGGCCTGCCCCGAGGAGATCGCGTTCCGCGCCGGCTGGATCGATGCCGCCCAGCTGGAGCAGCTGGCCCAGCCGCTGCTGAAGAACGGCTATGGCAAGTACCTGGTCCAATGCCTGAAGGGTGGCGTGCGATGAAGGCCACGCCCACCCGCATTCCCGACGTCATGGTGGTGGAGCCCAAGGTGTTCGGGGATGCCCGCGGCTTCTTCTACGAAAGCTTCAACCAGGCGGCGTTCAATGCCGCCACGGGCACGGCGTTCACGTTCGTGCAGGACAACCACAGCCGCTCCAGCCAGGGCGTGTTGCGCGGCCTGCACTACCAGTTGCCGCCGCACGCCCAGGGCAAGCTGGTGCGCGTGGTGCGCGGTGCGGTCTGGGACGTGGCGGTGGACATCCGCCAGGGTTCGCCCACCTTTGGTCAGTGGGTGGGTGAAGAGCTCACCGAATACAGCCACAAGCAGTTCTGGATTCCACCGGGCTTTGCGCACGGCTTCGTGGTGCTCAGCGAGAGCGCGGATTTTCTGTACAAGACCACGAACTACTACGCACCGCAGTCGGACCGGGGCATCGCTTGGAACGACCCGGACCTGGACATTGCCTGGCCGAACCTGGGCATGGACTTTGTGCTGTCGGACAAGGATCGGCAGCAGCCGGCCTTGCGGCAGGCCGAGGTGTTCACGCTGTAAGAGGCATCCAGGGTGGCGCGCACGAGCCTTCGTGCCGCTGGGCCATCACTGCTTCCCGGGCTGCCGTGGCAGCCCTTGGGCTGTGTGGGGCGACGGCGGAGTCCGTCATGCCGTCAGGCGTTCTGGGCCACGCTCCACACCAGCACGGCGACGATCAGGGCGGCCATCACGGCCAGGGCGATCTTCACCCAGCTGTAGGGCCGCTCGCCGGCGATCGCACCGGTGTAGCCATTCGCCACGATCTGGTAGTTCTGGCTGCCGTAGGTGTAGCCCACCAGCCACACCGGCACCAGCACGTGCTTGAAGGTGCGACCGCTGTACGTGCGCTGCACCTGCAGGTTGCGGTAGGTGTCGCCAGGGATCTGGCGTGCACACAGCGCGCGCACCTCGGCGTCCATGTCCTGCTCGTTGAGCTGGGCGGCCTTGCGCAGGTCCACCTGGTAGCGTTCCACCGTCCAGCCGCGCACGAATTCGGGGGTGTAGGGCTGCAGGTCCGTGGTGGTGGGGAAGGGTTCGACCTGGCGCAGCAGTTTGGTGTGCACGCCCACGGTGCCGGGCACCAGGGCATCGTCGAAGAAGTGGCGCAGGCTGCCGGAGGCCGATTCCCAGCGCACGTGGCGCACCTCGCGCGTCTGCGTGTTGCCGCTGGCGTCGCGGTAGGTCTCGGTGGTGTAGTAGTAATAGCCGGCCTCGGCCTGCCAGCGGGCGCTGACGTGGGCGTCAAACGTCCAGTAGGGCAGGTAGACGCCGTGCAGCGTGTCCGTCAGTGCGGCGTGCTTGAGCTTGTTGGGCGCAAACCAGCGGCTGCCGTACCACTGGCGGATGCGGTCGCGGATCTGGCCGTCGCTGACCTTGAAGGGCAGGATGCTTTGCGGCGTGATGGCGTCGCTGCGTTCCTCGTGCGCGACGATGGACGGCGAGCCGCAGAAGTCGCAGCGCTGGGCCACGCGCCCGTCGACGAAGACCGAAATCGCACGGCAGTTCTGGCATTGCACTTCATAGCGCTGCGGCCCCCAGCCGCGGCCGTTCTGCGGGTTGCGCAGGGCCTCGGCCAGGTCCTGTTCGACCACGGCCTGGCCCAGCTCCTCGCGCACCTCCTCGCTCCACGGCACCACGGTGCCGCAATACGGGCATTTCAGCGATTGCGCGCGGGCATTCCACTCCAGGTTGGCGCCGCACTCCGGGCAGGGGTGCTTGCCCACCATGGAGGGCGGGGCCGCATCAGGGGCTGCAGTGTAGGAAGAGGCGTGGGTATCGGTCACGGCAGGATGGCCACAGGGCGCGGAAAACAGCGGGGGCACCGCGCAGGACGGGCCGTCGCGCTGCGGTTCATTACTGGAACGCAGCGGTGCGGCAGTGCGGTGCAGGGTGGGCTCAGCCCTGGAGGAATTCGTCCAGTGCGGCCTGCGCAATGCGCCAGTTCGCACCGATCTTGCGGCCCTTGAGGTGGCCGGCCTCCAGCTCGGCCAGCACGTCGGCCACGTCCACGCCCAGCAGCTGGGCGGCCTGCTCCGGCGTGTAGACCTGCAACGCCGGGGCGGCGCCGGCTGGCGTGGCCTGGGCAGCTTGGGCGGCCTGGGCCGCGGCGGGCGAGAAGGCATCGTGGGCCCCCTGTGCCCCCAAGGCCGGCTGGCCGGCAGCCGTCGCGGGCTGCTGCATCTGTTTCATCATCTCCTGGGCCATGCCAAAGCCCATGGCCATGGTGGCAGGCATGGTGGCTGCCACCGCACCTTCGCCGCCGCTGGCCATGGCCTGGCCCATCTGGTACTTCACATAGTCGTTGAGGTTGCCAATGGCGCCCATGCTGGAGCGCTTGTCGATGGCCTGCTCCACCTCGGGCGGCACGGAGACGTTCTCCAGCACAAAGCTGGTCACCTCAATGCCGTACTTCTCGACCATCGCCGGGTTGATGATCTGCACCAGCGCCTGGCCCAGGTCGCCATAGCGCGTGGCCACGTCCAGCACCGGCACCTGGGCCTTGGCCAGGGCCTCGGTGAAGACGCTGACGATGCGCGAGCGCATGGTGTCGGCAAACTCGTCGATGCGGAAGTTCTGGTCCGTGCCCGCCACTTCCTTGAGGAACAGCGCGGGCTGCACGATGCGGAAGTCGTAGGTGCCGAAGGCGCGGATGCGCACCACGCCAAAGTCCTTGTCGCGCATCAGCACGGGGTTGGAGGTGCCCCACTTGTTGCCCGTGAACAGACGCGTGTTGATGTAGTAGACGTCGCACTTGAATGGCGACTGGAAACCGTACTTCCAGCCCAGGATGGTGGACAGCACGGGCACGTTCTCGGTGCTCAGCGTGTGCTTGCCGGGGCCGAACAGGTCGGCGTACTGGCCGGCGGCCACGAACTGCACCTGCTGCGATTCGCGCACGATCAGTTGGGCACCGTTCTTGATTTCCTTGTCGTCGTCCGGCCAGCGGTAGGAGAGCGTGTCGCGCGAGTCATCGGTCCATTCGATGACCTCGATCAGTTGGTTCTTGATGATGTTGAACAGGTTCATGCCACGCCTCGCCCGCAGGGTTACAGGAAAAAGATGGAAAACATTGTAGGGGCCGGATACGCCGCTCCTGGCGGGGGCGTTTTCAAAAAATGTAGCTGTTTGCGTACGTCTGCCGGTTGTTTTGAGGTCATTGCGATTGAAAACCATGGAAAAACAAGCGCTACCAGCTCACTTTTTGATGCAAGCCGGCCTGCTGGGCGCTGCGGCGCCGGGACCGGCTGCGTCAAACCCCGGCCCGCGGGCCTAAAATCGCTGTTTTGCGCGCCCGTGCGCGGCACCCCGTGTGCCCGTTGGCCGAGCGCATCCACACCGACCCCAACGCGCCCGCGCCGCGCACCAAGACACCTTCTGAAGTCATGCTGACCTTCCAACAAATCATTCTGAAACTGCAGTCCTACTGGGCCGAACACGGCTGCGCACTGCTCCAGCCCTATGACATGGAAGTCGGCGCCGGCACGTCGCACACCGCCACCTTCCTGCGCGCCATCGGTCCCGAGCCCTGGAAGGCCGCCTACGTGCAGCCCAGCCGCCGACCCAAGGACGGCCGCTATGGCGAGAACCCCAACCGCCTGCAGCACTACTACCAGTTTCAGGTGGTCCTCAAGCCCGCGCCCGACAACATCCTGGAGCTGTATCTGGGCTCGCTCGAAGCCCTGGGCTTCGATCTGAAGAAGAACGACATCCGCTTCGTCGAGGACGACTGGGAGAACCCCACGCTGGGCGCCTGGGGCCTGGGCTGGGAAGTCTGGCTCAACGGCATGGAAGTGACCCAGTTCACCTATTTCCAGCAGGTCGCCGGCATCGACTGCAAGCCCGCCACGGGCGAGATCACCTACGGCCTGGAGCGTCTGGCCATGTACCTGCAGGGCAAGGAATCGGTGTACGACCTGGTCTATACCGACGGCCTGACCTACGGCGACGTGTTCCACCAGAACGAGGTGGAGCAGTCCACCTACAACTTCGAGCATTCGAACGTGGACTTCCTGTTCAGCGCGTTCAATGCCCACGAAGGCACGGCCAACCAACTGATGGAAGCGCAACTGGCGCTGCCGGCGTACGAGCAGGTGCTCAAGGCCGCCCACACCTTCAACCTGCTGGACGCGCGCGGCGCCATCTCGGTGACCGAACGTGCCGCCTACATCGGCCGCATCCGCAACCTGGCGCGCGCCGTGGGCAAGAGCTACCTGGACAGCCGCGCGCGCCTGGGCTTCCCCATGGCCCCCAAGGCCCATGCCGAGGAAGTGCTGGCCGAGCTGGCCAAGGCCGCCGAGCAGCAAGCCAAGAAGGTCGCCTGAGCGCGCTGTGCGCCCCGTGTCCATCGATTAACGCATTAATTGGCCGCCAGCCCTTATCCACTAAGCGCTGGCAGCTATCAAAACACCATGAACGCATCCAATCTGCTTATTGAACTGTTTGTCGAAGAGCTGCCCCCCAAGGCCCTGCAAAAGCTGGGTGAGTCCTTTGGCGCCGTGCTGTTCGAGCAACTCAAGGCCCAGGGCCTGCTGGCCTCCAGCGAATCGCGCCTGACGGCCTACGCCTCGCCCCGCCGCCTGGCCGCCCACATCACCGAAGTGCTGCCCCAGGCCGAAGACAAGGCCGTGTCGCAAAAGCTGATGCCCGTGGCCGTGGGCCTGGACGCCGCAGGCCAGCCCACCCCCGCGCTGCTCAAGAAGCTGGCGGCCCTGGGTGCCGATGCCTCCGCCGTCGCCGGCCTGCAGCGCCAGGGCGATGGCAAGGCCGAAGCCCTGTTTTACGCCTCCACCGTCAAGGGCGTGGTGCTGACCGATGGTCTGCAAAAAGCCCTGGACGACACCATCGCCAAGCTGCCCATCCCCAAGGTCATGCGCTACCAGCTGCAGGACGGCTGGACCAGCGTCAACTTCGTGCGCCCCGCGCACGGTCTGGTGGCCCTGCATGGCACGCAGGTGCTGATCGGGGTGAAGGCTCTGGGCCTGAGCGCCGGCACCGCCACCCACGGTCACCGCTTTGAAGCCAAGGTGGACCCCGTGGTCATCCGCGACGCCGACAGCTATGCCGAGCAACTGCGCGAAGAGGGCGCCGTGATCGCCAGCTTCGCCGAACGCCGTGCCGAGATCGTGCGCCAGCTGCAGGCTGCGGCCGACCGCGTGGGCGGTGGCGTGCGCCCCATCGACGACGAGGCCCTGCTGGACGAGGTGACGGCCCTGGTCGAGCGCCCCAACGTGCTGGTCTGCGAATTCGAGAAGGAATTCCTGGCCGTGCCCCAGGAATGCCTGATCCTGACCATGAAGGCCAACCAGAAGTACTTCCCGCTGTTGGACACCCAGGGCAAGCTGACCCACCAGTTCCTGATCGTCAGCAACATCACGCCCCAGGATGCCAGCGCCGTCATCGGCGGCAACGAACGCGTGGTGCGCCCCCGCCTGGCCGATGCCAAGTTCTTCTTCGACCAGGACCGCAAGAAAACCCTGGCCAGCCGCGTTGAAGCCCTGGGCAAGGTGGTCTACCACAACAAGCTGGGCACCCAGGGCGAGCGCGTGGACCGCGTGCGCGCCATCGCCAAGGGCATTGCCCAGCAGCTGGGCAACACCGCCCTGGCGCAGCAGGTCGATCTGGCCGCCATGCTGGCCAAGACCGACCTGATCACCGACATGGTCGGTGAATTCCCCGAACTGCAAGGCACCATGGGCCGCTACTACGCCCAGAACGACGGCCTGGATGCGGCCGTGGCCGATGCCATCGAAGACCACTACAAGCCCCGCTTCGCCGGCGACGAACTGCCGCGCGGCGATGTCGGCGTGGTCGTGGCCCTGGCCGACAAGCTGGAGACCCTGGTCGGCATGTTCGGCATCGGCAACCTGCCCACCGGCGACCGCGACCCGTTTGCCCTGCGCCGCCACGCCCTGGGCGTGATCCGCATGCTGGTGGAAAAGGACCTGGCGCTGGACCTGGACACTTTGCTGGTCAGCACCCTGCCGGCCTTCGGCGACAAGATCACCGATGCGACCGCACAGCTGCAGGAATTCTTCTACGACCGTCTGGCGGTCAGCCTGCGCGAACAAGGCTTCAGCGCCCAGGAGATCGACGCCGTGCTGGCCCTGCGCCCACAGCGCCTGTCCGACGTGCAAAAACGCCTGGAAGCCGTGCGTGCCTTTGCCGCCCTGCCCGAAGCCCCCGCCCTGGCCGCCGCCAACAAGCGCGTGGGCAACATCCTGAAGAAGGCCGAAACCGCGGTGCACGCCCAGGTGAACGCAGCCTTGCTGGTGGAGCAGGCCGAAAAGGACTTGTTCGCCGTCCTGCAGACCGTGGCCCCCAAGGCCGAGCAACTGCTGGTAGCCGGTGACTACACCGCCAACCTGCAAACCCTGGCGGCCCTGCGCACCCCCGTGGATGCCTTCTTCGAGCACGTCATGGTGAATGCCGAGGACGCCGCGCTCAAGGCCAACCGCCTGGGCCTGCTTGCCACCCTGCATGCGGCGATGAACCGCGTGGCGGATTTGGCGAAGCTGGCAGCTTAAAACTGAGGGCTGCAGCATCCCTGGGCTTGCGAACTCCGTGTCTCGATTGGGGCACGGCCGGTTCTCCTAGGGTGCTGCCGTGCAAGAGTTCTGGCTATGCGAGTGTCAGGCTCGGGGCGAGTGTAGCAAGTGCTCGTATACGCCGAGCAGAGCATCAGTCATTTTCTCTACGGTAAACAGGGCTTCGTAGCGGCGGCGGCTCCCCTCTCCGAGTCGACGTGCCAAGGCCGGGTCATCCAGCACTTGCCGGATCACCTGTGCCAGGGACACCGGATCGCCTGGCTCTGCGTTGAGCCCACTTTCGCCGTGCGCGTTCACCCATGGGACGCCAGACCCCACGATATTGGTCGCAATCACAGGGCGACTTAAAGCCATGGCTTCAGGCATCACCAATCCAAAAGCTTCGGAGCGCAACAATGAGGGAAGGCAGAACAGGTCTGCAGCTTCATAGTGTGCCGGCAGATCGGCGTCTTCAAGACGGCCTAACAGGTGCACTTTATTGCTAAGGCCTGCCGAGATGACTTTATCGCGCAGCGGTTGCAGTAGTTCACCACTCCCACCGATCAGGACGACGGTGTCGTCGCCGAGCAAAGCTGCAGCGTCTATGAGAACGTCAAAGCCCTTGTAGTAGGTCATTCTGCCAAGCGCGAAGACGATTTTCTTGCCTGGGTAGCGAGCGCGCAATGCTGCTGCGTGCTCACGGCGCTTCACGGCGTCGTCTAGTGCTGCCGTATCCCGTACGCACAGCGGCACGATGTGGACTTTCTTCGCGAAAGCCTTCAGCCATGGCGAGGTCTCCGCGTAGGGCGGGGAGGTCGCGATGATGGCGTCAGCGCGGCGCAGCAACCAGTTCTGCAGTGGTGCATACAGCTTGAGTAGTCGTTGCTGCTTGACAATGTCGCTGTGCCAGTGAACGATTAAAAGCGCGTTGGGGCGTGTGAGCCATAGCGCCAGGTTGGCCATGGGGTTGGGCAGATGCACGTGCACGATCTCATGCTCAGCTTGACGACGCCGCAGCCAGGTGATGAGCGATGGGGTTAGCGACGTGGAGGCAACTTGGCCCCATGAGGCTACGCGTGTGACAGGTATGGCACCGGTTTCCACAACGGTCTCACGGCGATTGTTGGCGCACAGAATCTCGACTTGCCATTGGCGTGATGACAGGCCATCAGCAATATCACGTACGGCAGTTTCAATCCCTCCGTTGATTGGAGGGTAGAACTTCGTCAACTGCAGGCTGCGCATGATAGAGGGAGACATAGCGAATAAATTAGTGTGCACTGCCAAACTGAGGCCATTTATGGGGTCGGTTGGGTGGACGAGTGCAGTTGGGCACTGTCCAGCATCCACGCCAATGTGTCGGAGAGCGGTCGGGGTTGCCAGTCTGGCATTAGCTTTCGCAGCCGGGCCGCACTGCCGCGTAGGACACGCACTTCGTTGGCGCGAACGAACTGAGGGTTGACTTCGATATCCAGCGAGTGATCAGACAGGTGGCTCGCCATTGCAAGGATCTCACGCAGTGTGTGTACTTGCTCTGAGCACACATTGAGTGTCGTGCGTGGTGACAGCATCAGCAGTCGCGTGTACACCTCAACGACATCTCGTACGTCGGAGAAATCGCGGTAGATGTCCAGGTTGCCCAGTTCCAGCTTGGGCGATCGTTGTGCGAATGCATTAACGATCTTTGGAATCAGGAATTGCAGGGACTGACCAACACCGGTGTAGTTGAAGGGGCGCACCACGGTAATGGGGAGCCGATCCGACCACAGTGCGGCCATCTGCTCCATCGCAGCTTTACTGATGGCATAGTCATTGGCAGGGTGAGGCGGTTGATCTTCATTGATCAGCGTCACTTCGGTATTGCCATAGATATTGGCGCTGCTTGCTAGCAGTACGGTGCTCAGCGTCGATGCGATGCTGGAGGAGGCGAGCGCGCTCAGCAGGTTTCTGCTGCCAACGATGTTGGTGCGATAGATATCGTCTACATCGTTGTGTGCCACGAAGGATACCGCAGCGAGATGAATGACATGGCGCGGTCGTACCGTCTCGATTGCTTCAAGCAGGGCTGCCCGATCATTCAGTTCAGCTACATGCCGCTCAGGTCCTGTGGGCTCGCCAGTACGTACCGTGCCATGCACCTCATAGCCGGCACGTCCCAGAGCCACCGCGAGGTGGTGCCCAGTGAAGCTGTTCAGCCCCGTCACAAGGACGCGCCCTTGCTGTGTGCTCATATCAGAACGATGCGCCGCGTTCGATGCGCCGGATGTCTTCCTTGACCATCATGGCACACAGATCCTCTAGCGTTGTAGTGGGCTTCCAGCCCAGTATGCGCTCGGCCTTGGCAGGGTCGCCGATCAGCAACTCTACTTCTGCAGGGCGATAAAACGCCGGGTTGACACGCACCAGCGTACGTCCCGTGGCAGCGTCTATGCCGACCTCTTGCTCGCCGCTGCCTTCGAACTTCAGCGTGTAGCCGGCGGCCTTTGCCGTCATGGCAACGAAATCCCGCACCGTCTCAGTCCGGTTGGTTGCCAGCACAAAGGTGTCAGGCTTATCTGCCTGCAGCATGCGCCACATGCCTTCGACGTAGTCCTTGGCAAAACCCCAGTCGCGCTTGGCATCCAGGTTGCCCAGTTCCAGTGTCTCTTGTTTACCTGCGCGGATGCGGGCAAAGGCGTCAGTAATTTTGCGGGTCACAAATTCACGACCGCGCAACGGCGATTCATGGTTGAACAGAATGCCGCTGGTGGCGAACAGACCATGCGCCTCGCGGTAGTTGACGGTCATCCAGTGCGCGTACAACTTGGCCACGCCATAGGGGCTGCGAGGGTAGAAGGGGGTGTCTTCGGTCTGTGGGATGGCCTGGACCTTACCGAACATCTCTGACGTGGATGCTTGGTAAAAGCGGATTTTGGGGTTGACCAGACGGATGGCCTCAAGCAGGTGCAAGGCACCCACGCCGGTGATTTGTGCCGTGGTGGTGGGTTGCTCGAACGATACTCCCACAAAGCTCTGCGCGGCCAAGTTGTAGATTTCGTCGGGTTGGATGCGTTTGATCAGTGAGATGCAGACACCCGGGTCGGTCAGGTCGAATTCCACCAACTTCAGCCGCTCGTGGTTGACGACGCCCAGTTCTTCCAGGCGCCAGAAATTCACTGAACTGGTGCGACGGTAGGCACCATAGACGGTATACCCTTTGGACAGCAGGAGCTCAGCGAGGTAAGCACCGTCTTGGCCGGTAACGCCAGTAATCAAGGCAATTCGAGACATAAAAAGCTTTCGAAAATACGGAGGTTTGTTCGCAGGGGGATGTTATGTCGGTGATGACTGACTCGGTCGGTCGGCCGATTGGGAGGTCAGCCCGGCTGTGTTCAGGTGGTCAAACAATTGGCGCGCGCCGCGTTCCCAGGTGAACTGGCCCACCCGGACGGCGCCACGCTGGCGCAGCGTCTCGCGCAGTGTGCCGTCTGTCAGGATGCGCTCCAATGCGGTGGTGATATCGGGAATGTCGAGCGGATCAAAGAACAGCGCGGCATCACCGCAGATCTCTGGAATCGAGGCCGCTTGTGCTGCCACGACCGGGCAGCCGAGCGACATCGCCTCCAGCGGGGGGATACCAAAGCCTTCATACAGTGACGGAAAGATAAAGGCGTGGGCGTGGCGGTAGAGCTCACTTAGCTCTCCGTCGCTGATGGCGCCGGTGGTGATTACACGCGGGTCGCTGGTCGTGTCTAGCGACTCCCCAGCAAACACCGCATTGTTACCACCGCCTACAAGCACCAGGCGCACGTCAGACGCGCTGGTGGCGCGGAAAGCCGAAACCAGTGCGGGTAAATTCTTCGTCGGATTCATGCTGCCCACGGCGAGCAGGTACTTGACGTCGCTGAGTGCGAGGCGCTCTAAAACCGCGGGTTCAGGCGTCACGCTCTTCATGTGTGTGGCGGCGCAATAAACCAGCTGAAGGCGGCGAGCGTGCGGACCCAAGACATGAATGAGCCGCTGGCGCGAGAACTCCGAGATCGTCAGCACCAGTCGCGCCGAATGGCTGACGGCACGGAACAGCAGCCGGTACCAGGTTCCGTAGGCGGCCGTGTAGGCCTGTGGGTGGTCGTAGACGGCTGCGTCAGGAATCATGCAGACCTGCTTGCGCTTGAACAGTGGCGCGGGGCCTGCGAGATTTAGCAGGGTGCGGCCAGCCGTATAGATGGGCAGAAAGAACTGTTCCCACGCATGAAGGCCACCGGGCATTGCGCCGACAAAACGCACTTCAATACGCTTGAGTACCGGTGGCTTCGCTCCTGGCGGACAGAGCAAGACCCAGTGGTCCGTATTGCCGGGCTCCTGTAGGAGCTGGTCCAGCGCCTGAAGCAAGCTGGCAGCGAGTCGTTGCACGCCGGTCATACGTTGGGCAGCGAACTTGCCGTTGATGAAAAGGGTGTGCATAGAGTTCAGGGGGGCGTCGTTGTCGCCAACGTCGCAGGTGGAATGGCGGGGCCTGGGAGGGGCGGCGATGAGGCCGTTCGTGGCGATGCACTTTTGAGGATGAGGCCGAAGAATACCCAGATGAAAACGACGGTGTACGTAGGGAAAGCGTTCCAGTACAGCAACACACCGGTCAAGCCCAGCAACCAATGTCGCCGGCCAGGGCCGGTGCGTTTCCAAGCCAGACGAAGCAACGAGAGCAAAAAACCGCAGAACAGCACCAGTCCAACCAAGCCCATTTCGGAGACCAGTTCTGCATAGATGTTGTTGGCGATGCGACGATAGCTTTCATCGTAGATAGTGAGAAGTGGTCCGGATAGCAGTTCGTTGCTGAGAAACCCGTAGGTTTGCAGGCCCTGGCCAAATATAGGAGCGTTCTCAAAGAGCAGCAGAGCGGCGTTGATGGACTCAAGGCGGTCAATGCGCGAGAACGATGCCGGCGTGACCTCTTCTTCGAAGAGCTTCTCGTGAATGCCAAAGTCCAAACCTGCCAGCATGAGCCCGATGGCCATAGCTGGTGTGACAATGAATACTGTGAGGCTGCGTAGCAAAAGCCTGCTACGTGTGCGGGCGGCAAAGACGTAATAAATGCTCAGCAGCATCGCCAACAAGACCAGGCTGGCCGAACTCTGTGACAGCACCACTCCAATCAATGCCAGAAAGAGGTAGCAGTTGGCGGCTCGTGATGGTGCTGCTCGGCGGTATTCCAGCGCCACGAAGATCGACAGCAGGTAGTACATACCGGCCAGATTGCCTTCATTGAAGGTGCCGGCTCGCTGCAGCAGGGGGGCGGCAGTAATGACATAGGTGAGCGCGTGCAGTACCACTGCTACCGTCAGACCCTTCAGCCACCAGCGCATCAACTGGCGAATCGGGTGGCGGGTGTGGCGTACCACCTCTAAGGCTATGAGGACCAGCATTACCTGCAGCAGCCGTACCAACACCACGCGGGAGTAGGCCACGCCACCAGTGGTCAAATGCAGGGTCCGCTTACCCATCCCATCCAGGTGCATGTAACCATATAAGCCTGACGCCAAGCAGTAGACGAAAAACACCACGACCCACTTTCGAAGTGCGCCTGGATCTCTTAGCCACAGCCGAAGGGCCAGTGGCTGCATGAGTGCGTACAAGGCCCACAGCAGCAGGAACAGGCTGGCCGCTGGTGGACGGTAGGCGGCGCTAGCCGGAATGGCGAACTGCGGCAGCAGCCACATGAACAACGCCATGGCCGGCAGGTGCCCCGACGTGCTGGCGTTATGCTCGCAGTCGGGTATGGGCTGTGGCGGGGTGAGGCTCATCGTGCCTGCGCGGTGGCTACTCGCATGGTCTGCGTGACGTAGTCGACGTAGAGTTGCCCGAAGGCGCGCAAGCGTTGCTGATAGCTGGCTGTAATGGCTGCTTCATCCACAGGTGGGGTGGGTTCGGCGAGCGTTTGGGCCATGTGGTCGGCCAGCGCGGTGGCGTCATCCGTGGCGAAGAAACGGCCATTCTGCGGTGCCTGCTCGCGGTGGACAGCCAGGTCCGACAGTAGCAAACGCTTTTGCAGCGTTTTGGCTTCTTCCACCGAGGTGCTCCAGCCTTCAAAGCGCGAGGGGTTGATCACCGCCGCCGAGTGGGCCATCAGACCCTGCAGATCCGTATGCGGCACCACGCCAAGCACCCGGAAGCGGTCATCCACACCCTGTGCCTGGCAGTGGGCCATCAGTTCGTCAAAGTATTGCGGCATGCGTGCGTCATAGGGCTTGCCGGTGCAGACAATGGTGGCGTGAATGCCACGCTGCTTCAGCAGCGCCAGCGCGTCAATCGCCAGTCGATGGTTTTTGTTGGACCAGAACTGATTAGGGAGATGAAAGTAGCGCTCCGGCAAGTGGTAACGCGTGCGCATCTCCTGTGCAGAGGGCAGGCACGAGAAGTCCACCGGGTTGGAGACGAACTGCATCACGTACACCGGTTTTTGGTATCCGGGCGCGAACGTGTAAAGGTCGTCGCGGGCATCCTCGCTGCTGACGATGATGCCGTCGCCATGCTTGCAGGCGTTGTGGTAGCGCTTGGTCGACCAAGCGATCTGCTTGGGCGTCCAGTACTCTGGCAGATGCATGAACTGGAAGTCATACAGCCAGGGAAGTGTGCGGATGGAGGATCGTTTGCCAAGGTAGGCGGAATGTGACAGCAGATCGATGCTGTGGCGCGATAGGTAGCACGACAGCAGGTAGTCGTTCTCGAACCCCCGCAGCGTCACCTGGCGCGCGAACCAAGCTGGTGCCAGCCGATCCATCAACGGCGTTCGCAGCACCTCCAGCCAGGGAAATTCTTCCGGAAGGGATGAGACGGTTTTGTTACCAAGCACCAGCACGATCTGCCAAGATGGAGGAGCGACTTCGTGGATGGCACTGAACAGGCTGGCGAAGTAGTTGCGGCCGCCCAGCCAGTCTTTGTCGTTGAAGTGGTACGCGAAAGCGATGCGCATGCTCAGAGGTGTCCTTCAGTCTTGAACCAGTTGGCGTAGCGCTGCAGCCCCTGCTGTAGGTCGATACAAGGCTGGAAACCCAGGGTGACGGCGGCGCGCTCGTGGCTGGCGGTCAGCCGGCGCGGATTGCCTGGATGGGCCTCGCCAGAAAATATCGGCTGTAGTCCTGTATTGCCGGCCTCGGCCAACAGCGTCAGGACTTCCCGGGTGTTGGCGCGGACATGGCCGCCGTTGTATATGGCATGGCCCGCACCGTGGGCCAACGCGGCAGTGCACAGCAGCCGTGCGGCGTCATCCACATGAATCCAGTCACGTAGCTCTTCACCGGTACCGAAAAACGATGGTGTGCCATGCTGGAACTTGTTGAGCGCATCCCACAGCAGCTGCTTGCGCAGGCCTTCGCCATATACGGAGAACAGCCGAACGATGCGGGTCTCCAGGCCAAAAAAGCGGCTGTAGGACTCACAGAGCATCTCGGCCATGGCCTTGTGATACCCATAGGGGGATATCGGTGCGACGGGGGTGTTCTCGCGAATGTCGCGGTCGCCCTGGTCTCCATAGACCGCGGCGCTGGAAGCCAGCACCACGCGCGGAGGAGTGGGCAGCAGCCGCGCGAACTCCAGCATTGCCAGCGTGGTGTCCACCGAGCGCGAGAAATCGGTTGCCGGCGCAGAAAATGAGTGCGAGACCGCGCCGCTGCCGGCGCAATGCACGACCAGCACGGGCTGGTGGTCTGCGCAGATGGATTGGATGGTGGCGGGCGTGATGTCCGCGTCCAGCCAGGCAATCAGGCCATGCTGTTGGCGCTCTTCGGTGTTCCACTGGCCGTGGCCCAGACCCAGCACGCTGAAACCTTGTGCAGCCAGCTGCCGGCAGACATGACGCCCGACGAAGCCGGCGGCGCCCAGAACCAGGGCCGTGCGGCGGTCGCTTTGAACAGTTGGGTCACTCATAGATATTTGGGTCGGGGCTTAGCTCTTCAGTTGGAGGACGTAGTCGGCTTCTTGCGGGATTGTCGCTAGATGGTGTGCCAGCGCTGCGTCTCGCGCAAGCGTGTCATCAGGCAGGCGGGTCCAGCAACGAGTGGGCCAGTCGAAGACCTTCAGTACCCGCGCCGGCTGACCGCCAGCGAGGCACAATGGTGGCAGCGACTGTCGCACCACCGAACCTGCGGCTACCACAGTGCCGTAGCCGACCTCGATGCCGCCCAGTAACGTACTACCTACGCCAATCCAGGTGTTGGGTCCCAGGCGCATGCGGCCGTAGGACAGCACTGGCGCTGCCACATAGGGCAGGGTTGGATCGTCATAGGCATGTCCTGCGGCAAGCAATTGGCAGGCGGCGCCAATGTTGCACTGGCGGCCGATGTGGATGGATTCGCCGGCGGAGAAGAAGCAGTGGCGGCCAACGAAGCTACCGTCCTCGATGACGATGCGCGTGCCGTCATCGTTGTCGTTCGTGTGAAAGTGCGTGCCCGGGTCGATGATGACTCCAGTCCCTAACCTCACCTGCCGCCACAGCCGCGCGGAGGCATGGCGGGAGATTGAGGCATGCAGGCCAGCGGCGCCCCAGCGGCCCGTTAGGTCGGCGATCCCACGCAGGGAGCGCAAGCGAGCAATCGCTCGCCGCAGCGGAAATGGCACCATGGCTCTCAGCCAATGACGAAGCGATTCATTCATGTGCGGGAAGGGACCTCGGACGGAGCGGGCACCAGCGCGCCGATGATGTGACGGCGGGCGTAGTAGCTGAAATACAGCGCACCGGGTAGCACCACCAGCAGCGTGGCCAGCGGAATCGCGGCGATGCCTGCCGCGTGGCGCTGCAACAGGAAGAACAGTGGAAGGAACAGTGCCGTGGATGCGATGGCAAACAGAATCTGTAGGCGCAGCCGCTCCGCTGCATTCAGGAAAACGGCTCCGGCATAGGCCACCATCTGGACTGCCACCTGGGCTGCGAACCAGAACACTTCCGCTGGCTGGACTTCCAGCTGGCCATGGCTGTATAGGCGCACGAACGGCGCGACCACCATCATTGAGATCGCCAGTAACAGCACGCCGCCCCCCACACTGGCCGCCAATAACTGAACCTGTAGCCGCTTAACATTCGCCACCTGTCGTTGGCTGATCAACGTGGCGATGGTAGACCAGGCGACGGCGATCAACACATTGAACAAAGTCATCGGGATCTGATAGACCTTGTTCAGGATGTCGTAGCGTGCTGCAGCGCCGGCCGAAAAGTAGGTGTAGGCCAGGTAGGTACCCAGGTTGAAAAGTACCAGGGCGGTCATCTGCAGAATGAAAAAGGCCCCGCCGATGCGCAGCAGTGGCAGCGCATCGGCCAGTGGCCGTCTGCTGACCAGGCGGGCGCCGAAGCCCTGCTGACTGAGACCCAGCGCACGGTATGCACGCAAGAAAGTGTAGGTGCCATGGAGCAGCCAGAGCATGGCGAACGCCACAGCCAGAGTGTGCAGGGACGCTTCACGCCCCAATGCCAGCACCAGCAGCAGCCAGGCCAGGCTCTGCAGCATTGAGGCCTGGAACGAGACGGTAGACCGGTTCAGCCCCTGCAGAATGTTCACGCCGATCATGGCAGGCAGGCACAGGAAAGCGCAGATGTAGAGCACGCTGGCTTCCAGCGGAAAATCCCGTACCACCGACAGACGCGACCCGCCCAGCACGTACAGCACGATCAGCGCCAGGCCGATCAGGAACGCCAGGCGCACCGCTACGGCGATCTGGTCGCACAGCACTTCCAAGTCCCCCCGCGCTGCGACACGGTTCTTGATGACGTACCCGATGCCCAGGTCAGACATCTGAATCCACACCAATGCCGACACCAGTGTTGCCCAGGCGCCATAGTGCTCCGGCCCCAGGTTCCGGATCAGGAGGGAGACGCTGGCGAAGCTGAAGCCTATGGTGCCGATGCGGTAGAGCAGCGACAGGATTGTTTCGCGGGAAGCAATCATGTCCGTGGTGGTGGCAGCGGAATGAGCGTGCACGTAGGCAAAATTATGGAGTGATGCATTAGATCGTTGCTCAGGCTGACATCCTTGTGCGCCGTAGGCGCCAGAGGCAACGCAGAAGGCGAAGACGGCCTAGCAGCGTGGCGTGTTTGAACACTGCATGCCGCCAGAAGAAGTCACGCGCCTTTACGAGGTCGCCTTTGGCGATCAGATTGTCAACACCAGCCAGTACGTTCCGGTTGATGACCTCTGCGCGGTACTGATCGATATCGACCTTTGCGTGAATCGGGTGATGGCCTGTGCGTAGGAGTTGGGTGATCTTGTCGGTCCAGCGCACCACATCCTTCATCCACCGGTCGGTGCCGTGAAAGGCATGTGTGCCGGAGCCATTCCAGTAACGGTATAGGCCGATGACTTTCGGGACAAAGACCGACTTGCCTAATAGCAACGCACGCTGAACGAAATCACTGTCGGCTGCTGTGATTTCCATTTTTTCGTCAAAGGCTCCTATGCGCTTGAGGAAGTCCTGCCGGATGAGGATGCCTGGCAACCGGGCATCGACGGAGTAAGCGAACCTCGTGAAGCCGTCACCGGTTGCGAAGACTTCCTGCGCGGCAGGGACATAACCGCCGAACTTTTGGTCTTGCCCATCGATGAAATCGCAACCGAACACCAGGATATCCGCATCGGCGTGCTGACGCAGTGCGTCGGTCACAATGGCTCTTGCCTCTGGAAGGAAAAGGTCGTCATCCGAAGGAATGAAAACGTGCGTGCAGTCGGCGTCCACTAAAGACAAGGCTCGATTCCAGTTTGCGAACATCTCCACCATCACTGGTGAGTGCGACACCTTAACTCGTCCGTCTATGGGTGGATCCAGTGGCAGCAGACTAGAGTCGTTGTCACTGACATAGATGGACCAGTCGGACGGGATTGTTCCGATCAAGCGGTCGAGCATCTCGCGGCGCTTATAGGTCGGAATCGCGACGGCAATCTTATTTGGGCTCATGTCTAGCGGCGGAACGAGTAAGAAGCAATGAAGGTATCTGGGGTCAAGCGATATGTGCGTCCTGCACATTGGCTACCAGCCGTGGCAGCTCTCCGGGACGCAGGCCCAGCTCTCCAGGCTGGAGTTGACCAGTGGCTGCCCAGACCTCCCACCAATGTCGAGCGAACTCAAGCAAGGATTGGGCGCGACCAGTGCCGACGTTGCGGAGGTGTGGCAGGCCTGGCGCGACGTCAGTGAAGTTCAGCGCTTCGACGAACGTGCGCGCGACTAGCTCAACTGGCACGAAGTCGCGCACCTGCAGTCCGGCGCTCATTGGAAAATCGCGGCCGTCCTTTGCAGCTTGCCGGAGCGAGGGCCAGAAGCGTGTCGCCGCTTCACCCTCGCCGAACACCTGGAATATGCGTAGGACCTGCAAACGTAAATCCAGGTTGCGTGCTAGGCCGAGACATGCAGTAGTTGCCGCTGCCTTGGAGATGGGGTAGGTCAGCGAAGGGCGCATCTCGGTGGCAGGATGCACAAAGTCCTGACCCTCCGCTGCAGTGCCATATTCAAAGCAAGTCCCCGCGACCAACACGTCCCGGATACCTTGCGCTGCTGCTTGCTGCAGTAGACGCGTTGTCGCGTAAACGTTCCAGTACAGGCATTCATCCAGCGGCGCGTAGGGCGGATTCGGCGTGTGGGACGCCAGGTGCACGATGGCGTCGCAGCCGGCAAGCTCGGCTCTGAAGTCTTGGTCCAATGCGCGGTCCACCCAGACCGGCTCGCGCGTCAGCGGCAGACGCGAGTGGCTGCCAGGTCGGCGCTGCGCAATCACGTCGTGGCCGGCGGCCAGCGCCTGCTGGAGGAAGTGTGAACCGACGAAGCCGGTGCCTCCGGTGACGAACAGTTTCATGGTCAGAACGGGTTATCGAAATCGGCGAATGCGGGATGGGCGCGATCGCGCGCAGACACGATGGGCCGATCGAGGCCCCAGTGGAGCCCGAAGGAGTCCCAGCGGATGCCCGCATCGTTCTCCGGCGCATACACGCTGGTTACCTTGTAGGCCATTAACACGTCCTCGGTCAGTGCTAGGAACCCGTGCGCCATACCCTTGGGAATCATTAGGCCGTGACCGCGTGCCGCGTCCAGTTCGACCGCGATGTGCCGACCGTGCGTCGGCGAGGCCTTGCGCAGATCTAGCACAACGTCCAGCACTCGCCCCTGCATGCAGTAGACGAGTTTTTCGTGATCATGCGGAGGTGTCTGGAAGTGCATACCGCGGATCACGCCCTTGCGGGAACTGGAGTAGTACTCCTCGCGCCACTCGGTTGGCAGACCCAGAGCCGAGAAGCGCTCTGCATGGAAGGTCTTCACAAAGGTGCCGCGCTCGTCTTGGGCGAAGAAGGGGCGGACCTCATAGCAGCCTACCAAGGGGGTGGGGATCAGCTCCATCGACAGAATCTCAGAAGTTCACGCCGAAAAACTCTTCGAGCTTGTCCGCGATGTAGTCCAACTGCTCCTGGCCCAGTGCCGGGAAGGTGCCCAGCCAGAAGGTCTGGTTCATTACGATGTCGGTGTTGGTCAGCTCGCCGCTGATACGGAAGTTGCGTCCGGCCATGTAAGGCTGCTTGGTCAGGTTTCCGGCAAACAGCAGCCGCGTGCCGATCTTGTTCTCTTCCAGGAAATTGATCAGGTCAGTGCGCTTTACGCCGGCCGTCTCCTTCAGTACCAGCGGGAACCCGAACCACGACGGTTCGCTGTTCGGCGTTGCTTCCGGCAAGTGCAGAAATTCGGCGACGCTTGCCAGCTTGGCCTTCAGGTATGTGAAGTTGGCGCGGCGCTTGGCGATGAATTCCTCGACCCGGTCCATCTGCGCCAGAGCGCAGGCTGCCTGCATGTCGGAGATCTTGAGGTTGTAGCCCAGATGGCTGTACGTGTACTTGTGGTCGTAGCCGTCGGGCAGGTCGCCGCCCAGCTGTTCCTTGGTCCAGCAAAAGCGCTTGTCGCAGGTGTTGTCCTTGCCGGGCGGGCAGTAGCAGTCGCGGCCCCAGTCACGGAAAGACTCGGCGATCAGCTTGAGTTCAGGATTGTTGGTGAACACGGCGCCGCCTTCACCCATCGTGATGTGGTGAGCAGGGTAGAAACTCAACGTACCGATATCGCCGAAGGTGCCGACCAGTTTGCCGTCGTAGGTGGCGCCCAGCGCGTCACAGCAGTCCTCGACCAACCACAGCTTGTATTTCTTGCACAGCGCTGTCACCACTTCCAGGTTGAAAGGGTTGCCCAGGCTGTGCGCCAGCATGATGGCCTTGGTCTTGGGTGTGATTGCAGCTTCGATCTTGCTGGCGTCAATATTGTGCGTGGCCAGGTCCACGTCTACAAATACTGGCACGGCGCCAAACTGCAGGATAGGGTTGACCGTGGTCGGGAAGCCGGCTGCCACACCAATCACCTCGTCGCCCTGCTTGATTGCGCGATCACCCAGCTTGGGGCTGGTCAGTGTCGAGAAGGCCACCAGGTTGGCTGAAGAGCCCGAGTTGACGGTGATCAGGTACTTGACGCCCAGAAATTCGGACAGGCGTTGCTCGAACATGGCGTTGAAGCGGCCGGTGGTTAGCCAGCCGTCCAGCGAGGCATCGACCATCATCTTCAGCTCGCCTGCGCCGATCACCTTGCCCGAGACGGGCACGGCGCTTTGGCCGGGCACAAAGGGCTTTGGAGCGTAGGCGATATCGGCATACTGCTGGACCAATTCGCTGATCTGGCTGCGCAGTTTGTCCAGCTGGGGTTGAAAATTAACTGGCGTGCTGTTCATACGTGGGATCGATATTGGGAAATTTGATGCAGGCACAGGGCTCGCATGTCCTGGTTTGCAAGCCACGCTTGATGCCATTCGGTGATGCGAGAAAGCGCTGTCTCGAGCGACCAGCGCGGGGCCCATTGCAGACGCTGTCGCGCTTTGGAGATATCCAATTTCAGAAAATTGGCTTCGTGCGGGTGCTCTCCGGGTTGCAGCGTCCAGCTTGCCCCGTTGCCCCAATCCTGGCACAAATGCTCGACGATCCATTGCACCGGTTTGGCGTCTTCGTCGCGCGGACCAAAGTTCCAGCCTTCGGCATTTGCTTGCCCTTGATTGTAAAGGCGCTCAGCCAGCAGCAGGTAACCGGACAGGGGCTCAAGAACGTGCTGCCAAGGGCGGATCGCGTGGGGGTTGCGGATAAGCACCGGCTGGTTTTGCTGTAGGGCCCGGAGGACATCGGGGACCAAGCGGTCAACTGCCCAGTCACCTCCGCCGATCACATTGCCCGCACGGGCGGTTGCAATCGCAATGCCGTCTTTCGACAGGAAAGATTTGCGATACGCCGCACTAACCAATTCCGCACAACCTTTACTATTGGAATAGGGGTCATGTCCCCCCATGGGCTCATCTTCGCGATAGCCCCAGGCCCACTCCCGGTTTTCGTAACATTTATCGGTTGTGACATTGACGATGGCTTTGACGGATCCCGCATGGCGGGCGGCTTCCAGCACATGCACGGTGCCCATGACATTGGTCGCATAGGTTTCGACTGGCTGTTGGTAAGACAGCCGTACCAGCGGCTGCGCTGCCATGTGGAGGATGATTTCCGGCTGGAATGCGGATATCTGCGACTGCACCGCGGAAAAATCACGGATATCACCGACGCAATGCTCCATGCCTTCCGCCACGCGGGCCACGTGAAACAGCGCGGGTTCTGTGGGGGCGGGTAATGCGAAACCGCGCACCACGGCGCCCATTGATTGCAGCCAGAGGCTCAGCCAGCTTCCTTTGAATCCCGTGTGCCCGGTCAGAAAAACCCGTTTTCCCTGCCAGAAGGCGGTGTCTGTCTGCGTGATCTGAGTCATTTCCAGATTTTCCAAGGTGCTTGGCCAGTGGCCCACAGCTCTTCAAGGTGATTTTTGTCGCGCAGTGTGTCCATGGGTTGCCAGAAGCCTTGGTGTTCGTAGGCCATAAGCTGTCCTTCGGAGGCGAGACGCTGCAGGGGTTGTTGCTCCCATATGGTCGAATCGCCATCCAAGTAGTCCAAGACACGGGGCGAGAGTACAAAGAAGCCACCGTTGATCATGGCCCCGTCGCCTTTGGGCTTTTCCTTAAAGCTCATGACCTGCTGGCTCTGAATATCCAGTGCGCCAAATCGGCCTGGCGGGTAGGTTGCTGTCAGCGTAGCGGCCTTGCCATGTTGCTTGTGGAACTGGATGGTTGCTGAAATGTCCACGTCGCCCACTCCGTCGCCATACGTGAAACAAAATGCTTCATCATTGCGAACATAGTTGGCAACGCGTCGCAGGCGTCCACCAGTCATCGATTCATCGCCGGTGTCTACCAGCGTCACACTCCATGGTTCTGCACGCTTGTGATGGACTTCCATGTGATTGTTGCGCATGTCAAAAGTGACATCCGACATGTGCAGGAAGTAATTGGCAAAGTATTCCTTGATGACATAGCCTTTGTAGCCGCAGCAAATCACAAAATCAGTGACTCCATGGTGCGAGTACATCTTCATGATGTGCCAAAGAATGGGTTTTCCGCCAATTTCTACCATGGGCTTGGGGCGTGTCGAAGTTTCTTCGCTCAAGCGGGTTCCGAGTCCACCAGCAAGAATCACAGCTTTCATAGAAAATTCTCTAATTAATTGATATTGTTTGAAGAAACAAAAGCGTCTGAATAAAAGGACTTCGCTGGCAGTCCAGCGTTAGTCAAAGACTGTTTGGCACTTTGGATCATGGCGTCCGAGCCGCAGGCATACACCATGGCTTGCTTCAGCTCGATTGTGCTATTCAGTACAGCATCTTGCACATACCCTCGAATACCCTGCCAGCCAGGGTGCTCTCTCGATAGAACGAAGTTCCAGTTCTGAATTTCGACGGCGCTTTCTGGCTTGATATAGAAATCATCAGGCGTACGGCCTCCCCAAAAAATATGTATGGAACGAGGGCGATTGTTGGCGGGCATGCTGTCTATGGAGGCCAGCATGGACTTGATGGGGGCAATACCCGTGCCTGTCGCCAAGAAGATGAGATCCGTACCTTGCACGTCGCGAAGAAAGAACGTACCCAGAGGTCCGTGGATGCGCAAGAGATCGTTGGGCTTTGCTTGGCTGAACCAGTAGTTGCTCATGGCGCCACCGTCGACCTTGCGAACATGCAGTTCCAGTTGTCGATTCAGAAAATCTGCATTGGCCAGTGAGTAACTGCGGCGAATACCACCGGGTCCAATTACATCCACATATTGGCCGGGCAAGAATTGGAAATCCGCCGTAGGAGGGAAGCGCAAGAAGACACGGACCACATCTGGGGCCAAGAAATCTATCTGACTGATGCGGCAGGGCAACGTCTTTGCGTCGGGAACGCAGAAATCTCCCAGATCTTCAGCCTCCAAGACCATGTTGATGGTGGCGGCGCTGATGCAACTGAGAATCCAGCCTTCGGATTTCTCCTGTGCATCTAACCCTATTGCATCCTGCAAGGTATCAGCCTTGCCGCTAATTACGCGGCATTTGCAACTGCTGCACCGCCCCGTCTTGCAGCTGTAGTTGAGGCGAATTCCTGCGCGAGCGGCGGCATCAAGTAGAGGCTCGTTGACTTTGGCTTGAAATTTTTTTCCGTTGATTAATTCGACGGTGAACATTGATTAATTACGATTTGATTTTTGAATTTATAGAAATTCAATAGACATGATGGGCGTGCGAGGTGGATATCAGAGATCACCTCGGCCATAACTGTCTTCTAGTCGCACAATGTCATCTTCGCCTAGATAACTGCCTGATTGTACTTCGACGATTTCCAACGGAATCGTGCCTGGGTTGGCCAGTCGGTGGACGGTTCCAAGCGGGATATACGTTGATTGGTTCTCGGTCAGCATGATCACTTTGTCACCATTGGTGATTTCCGCCGTGCCTTTGACCACCACCCAGTGCTCTGCGCGATGGTGGTGCTTTTGCAGGCTGAGGCTGGCTTGGGGTTTGACTTGAATGCGTTTGACCTTGAAGCGTTCGCCTTCATCAATGCTGTCATACCAGCCCCAGGGACGGTGTACTTTGCGATGCAGGCTGCGCTCGTCCCGTTGTTTCCGGTCGAGCGTGGTGACAATGTGTTTGACATCTTGGCAGCGGCCTTTGGCAGCCACAAGTATTGCATCGGGAGTTTCTACAACCACCATGTCGTTGACTCCGACCAGGGCCACCAGTCGGCTGGTGGCATGGGTCAGGTTGTTGCTGCTGTCAGTCGTGATCACATCCCCGACGCTGGCATTTCCATATGCGTCTTTCGGAAGAACTTGCCAGACTGCATCCCAGGCGCCTAGATCGTTCCAACCGGCCTCCAGCGGAACCATCTTGATCGAGAATTCGCTGCCTGGGCAATGCTCCATCACCGCGTAGTCAATTGACTCGGCCGCAACCGTTGCAAAGAGAACTGGGTCGGGGCGGGTGAATTGGGCATCTACTCTGCGCGCCTGCCAGGCTTGTTGGACTGTTTCCAGGATGTCTGGCCGGAAATGGGCAAGTGCTTTGAGCCAGACCGATGCCTTCAGAACAAAAATGCCGGCATTCCAAAAATAGTGACCCGCTTCTAGATAGGCTTGGGCTCGCGCGGCATCGGGTTTCTCGATGAACTGCTGAACGTTCCATGGCTCCATGGTCGATTCAGGATGTTCGCCAAGTATGTATCCATATCCCGTCTCAGGCCGATGCGGTGTAATGCCGAGGATGGTGATGCTGCCCTTCTCGGCTTCCTTGATGGCCTGGTGCATGGCCAGCTTGAAGGCCTGAGCATCGGTTATGGTCTGATCTGCCGGTGTGACGGCCAAGATGGTGTCTTGGCCTGATTCCACGGCTGCTAGGGCTGCAAGAGTAAGGGCGGGTGCTGTATTGCGGCCTATGGGTTCTAACAGTGCGCTGCCCAGTGGGATATCCATTTCTCGCAACTGTTCAGAGGTCAAAAAGCGGTGCTCTTCGCCTGTTACCACGAGAGGCGGCGCTACTTGCACTTCTTCTGTTGCCAATGCGGCCAGTCGCTGAGTCGCTTGTTGAAAAAGGCTGGTTTGACCCGTGAGGCAGATAAATTGCTTGGGAAATCCTGCACGTGACAATGGCCACAAGCGGGTACCCGAACCTCCGCAAAGAATGACGGGTGTAACGTTAATAGCTTTTACTTGTGGTGTCATTTCTTGGGGATCCAGCGAAAAAATGCCAATTTGCTATACATCGAAATATAAAGTGCCAGGCAAAAAAGTAAAGAAATAAGCGTAAATGGTTTACTCTGATAAAAGTAAACGGCTGCAGCGCACGATGTTAGCGCATATCCCCAGAGGAACGGCGATGTAAATCCATTTTGAGTTGTCTTTGTTGCATTTGGGAATAATTTTCTGGCCCAGCGTTTATTAGCCAGTGTATGCAAGTGCACAGCATCGGGTTGCGTGGCAGGATGCCCTTCTCGCCAGAACCTGCGTCTGAATATGCTGAAAACTACTTCAGTGATGGGGTAGGAGCAAATAAGGAGGCTGGTCCATGGAGATATTGCTGAGTTTCTTTCAGGCAGCAACACAGCAATCCATGCCAATGTGAACCCCAAAAAATAGGCGCCGCCATCGCCAAGGAAGATTTTCCCGCTGGGCCAGTTGACCAGAAAAAAACCTGCCACAGATCCTGCCACCAGCAGACAGGTAAAGGCCAAGGGCAAGTCTCCCACTTGGCGCGCAATCAGGCCAAACGCGGTCAGCATGATCAAGGCAGTGCCTGCAGTCAGTCCGTTGAATCCATCGATGATATTGATGGCGTTTGCGACGCCGCCCACTGCGAATGCAGTAAATAAAACAGAAATAACTGTGTAACCCAGCAGCCAATCGATACCAGGTAAATCCAGATGTGTCAGTGCAGTGCCTGTAATTCCCCAGCCAAGGATGCCGGATGCCATGGTAGCCAGTAAGCGGATCTTGACAGTTACTTTTTTGGTAACGTCTTCCAATAATCCGAAAATAAATGCTGGAATTCCTGCCAAGAGAATCGCGCTGAGAATTGCGCGCTTCTCTGCAGCAGCGATGCCATGGCTGGATGCTGCGAATCCCGCCAAAACGCCGATGGCAATCGCAATGCCACCGATGCGAGGCGTCGGGCTTGTATGGACCTTTTGCACTCCTTTGCTTGAGTCCATGGAGAAAGTTCCATGCCATTTCTTTGTGCATACCAACAATAGACAGGTCACGAATGATGCAAGAAGGGCAATCACTGCGTCATACCGAAGGATCTCAGTGATAGAGAAGTTGGAGGGAGGCATGTATTGGAGTTTTATGGGCAGATTTTTCGAACAACGTGGATGAAGTCTGCGTGTTCGATGTAAGCGGCTGATAGTAGATTGTCTCAGGGTGTAGATGGGGTATGAGTCAACACACTTGCGGCACAATGCGGCATTTCTTCTATCTTGTATTGTTCCACGCCACGCCACGCGCAACTGATTGCCATGACCGACACCATCACCCACATCGCCCCCCGCGACAAAGCCGAAATCCTCGCCCAGGCGCTGCCCTACATCCGCAAGTTCCATGGCAAGACCATGGTCATCAAGTATGGCGGCAACGCCATGACCGATCCTGCGCTGCAGGCGGATTTCGCGGAAGACGTGGTGCTCTTGAAGTTGGTGGGGATCAACCCGGTGGTGGTGCATGGCGGGGGGCCGCAGATTGAGACCGCATTGAACCGATTGGGCAAGAAGGGTGAGTTCATCCAGGGCATGCGCGTGACCGACGCGGAGACCATGGAAGTGGTGGAGTGGGTGCTGGCCGGCGAGGTGCAGCAGGACATCGTGGGTCTGATCCACCAGGCGGGTGGCAAGGCCGTGGGCCTGACCGGGCGTGACGGGGGCCTGATCCGTGCTAAGAAGCTGAAGATGCTCGACAACAAGGACCCTTCGATCGAGCACGATGTGGGGCAGGTGGGCGATATCGTGGCGATCGACCCCAGCGTGGTGCGTGCGCTACAGGACGATGCCTTCATTCCCGTGATCAGCCCCATCGGCTTTGGCGAAGAGAACGAGAGTTACAACATCAATGCCGACGTGGTGGCCAGCAAGCTGGCGACGGTGCTGCAGGCCGAAAAGCTGGTGCTGCTGACCAACACCCCCGGTGTGCTGGACAAGGGCGGCAACCTGCTGACCGATCTGACCGCGCGTGAGATCGATGGGCTGTTTGCCGATGGCACCATCTCGGGCGGGATGCTGCCCAAGATCAGCGGTGCGCTGGATGCCGCCAAGGCGGGCGTGAACGCCGTGCACATCATCGACGGCCGTGTGCCGCATGCCATGCTGCTGGAGATCCTGACGGATCAGGCCTATGGCACCATGATCCGCAGCCACTGATCGCGCGACACCCCAACGCCGAGATTGTTGACAGTCTCGGCGTTTTTTTATGGGCAAACGGAGGGGGCACATGCCGAAGGGGCCCCGGAAAAGCTTCTAATATTTCAGCATAGACCGGTGGAGCGGGGACGAGGCGTCGCGCCACCGCAAGCCATGGAGCGCTCTGCAGACCAAGAAGCGCACACAAAGGGGGCATCTGATGCGGTTGTTGTTGGTGGAAGACGATTTGATGGTGGCCAGCGGGATCAAGCTGGGCCTGACCGATGCGGGCTATGCGGTGGATTGGGTCAGCAGCGCCGAGCGTGCGCTGGACGTGCTGGAGCACGAGTCGTTCGACATCGCCATCCTGGACATCGGACTGCCTGGCATGGATGGGCTGGAGTTGCTGCACCGCATGCGTGCCAAAGGCATGGCATGCACCGGCATGCCGGTGCTGATGCTGACGGCGCGCGATGCCTTGCACGACCGGGTGCGCGGCCTGGACCTGGGGGCGGACGACTACATGGTCAAGCCCTATGAGCTGCCCGAGCTGCTGGCGCGGCTGCGCGCCTTGTTGCGCCGCTCGCAGGCGGCGAACTCCGCCGTGCTGAGCTTTGGGCCGCTGGTGCTGGACACGGCGGCGCGCAGTGCCGGGGCCCGGCTGGGCGGGCTGGAGGGCGAGGGGGAGCTGCATTCCATCGACCTGGGGCCGCGCGAATGGACGGTGCTGGAGTACCTGCTGATCCATGCGCCCAAGCCGGCCAGTAAGGAAAAGCTGCTACAGGCCTTGACCGGCTGGGACAAGGAGATCACACCGAATGCGGTCGAGGTCTATGTTTCGCGCCTGCGTGCCAAGCTGGAGCCCTACGGGGTGGCGTTGCGCTCCATCCGCGGCTTTGGCTACCGGCTGGATGTGCAGACGCAGGAAACCGAAGCTGCTTGATTTTTGATAGCTTGCTGCGCAGCTACATTGAGCAATACCGATAGTTTGTAGTGAGAAGTGCGCAGCATCGCTGCGCAACGCGCTCACTTTTTTGAGAAGACCATGTCTTTGCCGGTCCACAAGCGTTTGTTGGCATTGCTTCTGCCCATGTTGTTGCCGGTGCTGGGGCTGGTGCTGGCGGCCGCGTGGCTGGGCTACAGCGTGGCGGCGCAGATTGCCCGGTCGCCGGAGCAGTCGCCCGATCTGGCCGAGATCGGGCTGGCGGTGCTGCCGGCCTTGCTGATGCTGCTGTTGCTGGGCGTGATGGCCCACATGGCAGCGCGCAAGGCCCTGATGCCCTGGGTGCTGCTGGCGCAGACGGTGCAGGCCCGCTCGCCCAAGGACCTGCGGCCCATCCCGATTGCGCCACAAACGCCGGCGGATGTGCAGGTCATGGCCGAGGCGCTGAACCGCCTGTTCGCGCGTGCGAACGAGGAAAGCGATGCCCAGCAGCGCTTCATCGCCGATGCGGCGCACCAGTTGCGCACGCCGCTGGCCGCATTGCAGTCGCAGGTCGAAGCTTGGGCGCTGATGGCGCAGTCGGCCCCGGACAAGAGCATCCACCTGCCTGTGACCCAGGTCGAACGCCTGCGCCAGGCCTCGCGCCGCACCACGCAGCTGGCCAACCAGCTACTGGCCTTGTCGCGGGTCGAAAGCTCATTGGGGCAGGCGGCGGGCACGCAGCGCGTGGACATCAAGAACCTGTGCGAGACCGTGCTGGAGTCCTTCCTGGATGACGCCCTGGCCAAGCAGCTGGACCTGGGGCTGGAGGCCGAGGCCGCGCATGTCACCGGCCACGAATGGCTGTTGCGCGAGTTGATCGCGAATGTGCTGGACAACGCCGTCAAGTACACCCCGCAGGGCGGGCGGGTCACCTTGCGCTGCGGCCGCAGGCTGTCGCCACAGCGACAGATCCGTGTGTATGTGGAGGTAGAGGACGATGGCCCCGGCGTGCCCGTGGGTGAGTATGCACGCCTGACGCACCGCTTTTACCGAGGGCCTGGCACCACGGTGGAAGGCACGGGGTTGGGGCTGGCGATCGCCCAGGAAATTGCCCAGGGCCATGGTGCGCACCTGCAGTTCGCCCCCGGTGCCCTGGGCCGTGGCATGCGGGTGACCCTGATGTTTGGCGAGTGATGGCGGCGATTTTGTTGGCCGGACAAACGGTTACTTCTGCATATGTCTGTGAGAGAATGAATCGATTTACCTGTTGATTTGTCTGCCTTATGTCCGTATCTGAAGTTCTGACCCCTCCGACCGAAACAGCCGAGACTGTCGTTGCTAACGCCACATTGGAGGAGCAGCCCCGCACGCGTAAACGCCCCAAACCGGGCGAGCGCCGCGAGCAGATTCTTCAGGCACTGGCCTCCATGCTGGAGAAGCCCGGCAGCGATCGCATCACCACGGCTGCCCTGGCTGCCAACCTCTCCGTCAGCGAAGCGGCCCTGTACCGCCATTTCGCCAGCAAGGCGCAGATGTTCGAGGGGCTGATCGACTTCATCGAGCAAACCGTGTTTGGCCTGGTGCAGCAAGTCGCAGGCCGTGAAGGTGAACCCCTGGAGTGCACCCCCGAGGACGGCGCCCGTCGTGCGGCCCGCATCGTGGCCCTGCTGCTGCAGTTTGCCGAGCGCAATCCCGGCATGGTGCGCGTGCTGGTGGGCGATGCCCTGCTGCTGGAACACGACCGCCTGCAGGCACGCATGAACCAGTTCTTTGACCGCATCGAATCCACGCTGCGCCAGTGCCTGCGCCCGGCGGCTGGCGCGCTGGGCTCCAGCACCCCGACGGTGGATGCCCAGGTGGCCGCCAGCGTGCTGATGTCCTTCGTGCAGGGGCGCCTGCAGCGCTATGTGCGCACCGGCTTCCGCCGCCAACCCACCGAGCACCTGGATGCCAGCCTGGCCATGCTGATCTGAGCGGGCCACACGACCACCAAAAACCAGGGCGACTGCACAGTCGCCCTTTTTTATGCCGGGTCGGCGGTTGCACGACTAAATCGGGGGCGCAAGGGTTTGCACCTATGCTCAAAGTCCGAGGAAGTTTTTACGATCCAAAAAAGAACGAACGTTCGTTTTTATTGGTGATGCATGCCCTCGACCCCACACATTTTCCCCGCCGTCCCCAGCAGCCCGGCCGCCGATCGTAAACCGCGCGGCGCGGCAGCGGGGCACCGCATTTCTCCCAAAGGCCTGCAGACCAAGGCCCACATCGTGGATGTGGCCCTGCAACTGGCCATGCACAACGGGCTGGAAAGCCTGTCGATCGGTGGCTTGGCCGAAGCCACGCAGATGAGCAAATCCGGTGTGTTTGCTCACTTTGGTTCCCGCGAAGAGCTGCAGATTTCCGTGATCCGCGAGTACCACCACCGCTTCGAGCAGGAGGTGTTCTACCCCGCGCTGCAGGCCGAGCGCGGGCTGCCCCGTCTGCGCGCCCTGTTCGACCACTGGATGAAGCGCACCACCATCGAGCTGGACTCTGGCTGCATCTATATCAGCGGCGCGATCGAGTTCCACGACAACATCGGCCCCGTGCGCAACGCGCTGGTGGAGTCGGTCAGCATCTGGCACGCCGCCATGCGCCGCACCATCAACCAGTGCAAGGAACTGCACGACCTGCGGCCCGATGCCGACGAGAACCAGATCCTGTCCGAGATCCATGCCCTGATCCTGGTGCTGCACTACGAAGCGCGCTTCCTGCGCAGCCCGGGCGCCATGCAGCGTGCCCTGACCGGTTTCGACAACATCCTGTGGCGCTATGGCGCCCCGGCCTCGGCAAAGAACTGAGACCGCCTCCCACCCCCTTGATTGCTGATTTACAGGAGACAACCATGCCCAGCTACACCCCGCCTCTGCGCGACATGCAATTTCTGATGCATGAAGTGTTCAAGATCGAAGAAGAATTCAAGGCCCTGCCCAAGCATGCCGAGGTGGATGCCGACACCATCAATGCCGTGCTGGAAGAGGCCGGCAAGTTCGCCGCCAACGTCACCTTCCCGCTGAACATCAGCGGCGACGAAGAGGGCTGCCAGCTGGACAAGACCACGCACGAGGTCACCACCCCCAAGGGCTACAAGGAGGCCTACCAGCAGTTTGTCGAGGGCGGCTGGCCCGCACTGTCGTGCGACCCCGAGTATGGCGGCCAGGGCCTGCCGTTCGTGGTGAACTCGGCGCTGTACGAAATGCTCAACAGCGCCAACCAGGCCTGGACCATGTACCCCGGCCTGTCGCATGGCGCCTATGAAGCCCTGCACGCCCATGGCGCCCCGGCATTGAAGGCCAAGTACCTGCCCAAGCTGACCAGTGGCGAGTGGACCGGCACCATGTGCCTGACCGAACCCCACTGCGGCACCGACCTGGGCCTGCTGCGTACCAAGGCTGAGCCCCAGGCCGACGGCACCTATAAGATCACCGGCAACAAGATCTTCATCTCCGCCGGTGAGCACGACTTCACCGACAACATCGTCCACCTGGTGTTGGCGCGCCTGCCGGACGCACCGGCCGGCTCCAAGGGCATCAGTCTGTTCGTGGTGCCCAAGTACCTGGTGAATGCCGACGGCAGCCTGGGTGCGCGCAACGGCATCTACTGCGGCGGGCTGGAGCACAAGATGGGCATCAAGTCCAACGCCACCGCCCAGATCGTGATGGAAGACGCCGTGGGCGAGCTGGTGGGTCAGCCCCACAAGGGCCTGCAGGCCATGTTCGTGATGATGAACGCGGCCCGCCTGGGGGTGGGCAACCAGTCCCTGGGCCTGACCGAAGTGGCGTTCCAGAACGCCCTGGCCTATGCCAAAGACCGTCTGCAGATGCGCAGCCTGTCCGGCACCAAGGCCAAGGACAAGCCCGCCGACCCCATCATCGTCCACCCCGATGTGCGCCGCATGCTGCTGACGGCCAAGGCCTATGCCGAAGGTGGCCGCGCGCTGTCGACCTTCTGCGCGCTGCTGATCGACAAGGAACTGAACCACCCCGATGAGAAAGTGCGCAGCGACAGCGCCGACCTGGTGGCTCTGCTGACCCCCATCGTCAAGGCCTTCTTGACCGACAACGGCTGGATCGCCACCACGCAAAGCCAGCAGGTGTTTGGTGGCCACGGCTTTATCAAAGAGTGGGGCATGGAGCAGTTCGTGCGCGACAACCGCATCAACATGATCTATGAGGGCACGAACGGCGTGCAGGCACTGGACCTGCTGGGCCGCAAGGTGCTGGGCAACCAGGGCGCCACGCTGAAGAAGTTCGGCAAGCTGGTGGCGCAGCTGGTGGAGGAAGAAGGCGTCAATGAAAAGATGGCCGAATTCATCAACCCCATCGCCATGCTGGGCGACCAGATGACCAAGTTCACCACCGAGATCGGCTTCAAGGGCATGCAGAACCCCGACGAAGTGGGCGCGGCATCCGTCGACTACCTGCGCGTGGCCGGCCACCTGGTGTTTGGCTACCTGTTTGCCCGCATGGCCCAGGTGTCGCTGCGCGCCATCGCCGCCGGCAGCACCGATCCGTTCTACACCGCCAAGCTGCAGGTGGCGCGCTTTTACTTCGCCAAGCTGTTCCCCGAGACCGCCACCCTGATGCGCACCGCCCGTGCGGGCAGCAAGGTGCTGATGGACTCGGACGCTGCTCTTGCTTAAGTAGCGGCTAGCGCACGCATTTCCTTGAATGTAGAAGCCTTTGAGACGGAGATTCTTATGAAGCAAGCGTTGGCAGCTCTGTTTTTCGTAGTGCTCGGTGCACCCGCGATGGCGCAGATGACCCCCGTGGGGGTGTGGAAGAGCCTGGACGACAAGACCGGCGCACCCAAATCGCAGGTGCGCATCAGCGACCACGGTGGGGTGCTGACCGGCCAGGTCGAGCGCGTCCTGCGCGAGGGGGCCGATCCCCAGGCCGTGTGCGACAAGTGCACGGACGACCGCAAGGACAAGCCCATCGTGGGGCTGGAGATCATCCGCGGCGCCAAGCAGGCCGAGGGCAAGACCGTCTGGGAGGACGGCAAGATCCTCGACCCCGAAAACGGCAAGACCTACACCCTGCGCCTGACGCCGGTGGAGGGCGGCAGCAAGCTGGAAGTGCGTGGCTCCATCGGTCCCTTTGGCCGTACCCAGACCTGGGTGCGTGTGCAGTAACGAACAACCTTGCTGACCCTGCCCGCATGGCGCCATCCTGGTGGGGCGCCATGCGGGCGTCTGGGCAGCATTCCATGGAAACCATCCCATGTCCCGATTCAATGTGAAGAAAGTCGCCGTGCTGGGTGCCGGCGTGATGGGCGCGCAGATTGCCGCCCATCTGGTCAACGTGAAGGTGCCGGTCATCCTGTTTGACCTGCCCGCCAAGGAAGGCCCTAAGAGCGGCATCGCCGAACGTGCCATCGCCAACCTGAAAAAACTCAAGCCCTCGCCCATCGGTGTGGCCGAGGATGCCGACCTGATCCAGGCCGCCAATTACGAAGAACACCTGAAGCTGCTCAAGCAGTGCGACCTGGTGATCGAGGCGATTGCCGAGCGCATGGACTGGAAGCTGGACCTGTACACCAAGATTGCGCCGTTTGTGGCCAAGCACGCGCTGGTGGCATCCAACACCTCGGGCCTGAGCATCACCAAGCTGTCCGAGGCGCTGCCCGAAGCCATCCAGCCGCGTTTTTGCGGCATCCACTTCTTCAACCCACCGCGCTACATGCCGCTGGTGGAGCTGATTGCCACCCCCACCACCGAACCCCAGGTGCTGGACCAGCTGGAAGCCTTTGTCACCAGCGGCCTGGGCAAGGGCGTGGTGCGCGCCAAGGACACGCCCAACTTCATCGCCAACCGCATCGGCATCGCCGGCATGCTGTCGACCATGAAGGAGGTCGAGAACTTCGGCCTGACCTACGACGTGGTGGACGACCTGACCGGCAAGAAGCTGGGCCGGGCCTCCAGCGGCACCTTCCGCACCGCCGACGTGGTGGGCCTGGACACCATGGCCCACGTCATCAAGACGCTGCAGGACAACCTGAGCCTGGAGACCGACCCCTTCTACGGCAGCTTCGGTACGCCGCCCGTGCTGGCCAAGCTGATCGAACTGGGCCGCCTGGGCCAGAAGACCAAGGCCGGCTTCTTCAAGAAGGTGGGCCGCGACATCCTGCAGTTCGAGCTGGACAGCGAGGACTACATCCCCGCCGGCGGCAAGGCCGACGAGGTGTATGCGCGCATGCTCAAGAAGCCTGCGGCCGAACGCCTGCGCCTGCTGCGCAATGCCGAAGGCGCACCCGGCCAGTTCCTGTGGGCCATCCTGCGCAACAGCTTCCATTACGCCGCCCTGCACCTGGCGACGATTGCCGAGTCCGCGCGAGACGTGGACCAGGCCATGCGCTGGGGCTTTGGCATGAAGCAGGGCCCGTTTGAGCTGTGGCAGGAAGCCGGCTGGCTGGAGGTGGCGCAGATGATCCAGGAGGACATCGACGCCGGCAAGGCGCTGTGCAAGGCACCCCTGCCGAAGTGGGTGTTCGAAGGCCCCGTGGCCGAGGCCGGTGGCGTGCACACGGCCCAGGGTTCGTGGAGCCCGGCGCTGCAGAAATTTGTAGCGCGCCGCGTCCTGCCCGTCTACGAAAGACAGCTTTTCCCTGAAAAACTGCTGGGCGAGGACAACCTGCCCGACTGGAAGACGGCCGGCACCACGGTGTTCGAATCCAAGGCGCTGCGCACCTGGACGCTGGATGGCGAGATCCTGATCGCCAGCATCAAGAACAAGATGCACGCCATCAGCCCCGAAGTCATGGAAGGCCTGATGGAGGCCGTGGACACGGCCGAAAGCGACTTCCAGGGCATGGTGATCTGGTCCGGCGATGCCCCGTTCAGCGTGGGCGCCGACCTGGAAGCCACCATGCCGGCCTTTGTGGTCGGCGGTGCCGATGCCATCGACAGCATCGAAAGCGAGCTGCAGAACCTGATGCTGCGCATCCGCTATGCGCAGGTGCCGGTGGTGGCTGCCATCCACGGCATGGCGCTGGGCGGCGGTTGCGAGCTGGCCGTCTACAGCGCGCGCCGCGTGGCCCACATGGAAAGCTACATCGGCCTGGTGGAAGTGGGGGTGGGCCTGGTGCCCGGCGCCGGCGGCCTGACCTACATCGCCCGCCGTGCGGCCGAGAACATGGCCAGCTCCACCGGCAAGGACGTGCTGCCCTTCCTGACCGAAGGCTTCACTGCGGCCGCCATGGCCAAGGTGGGCACCAGCGCCATCGAGTCGCGCAAGCTGGGCTACCTGCTGGACAGCGACCTGATCGTGCCGCACAAGGACGAGGTGCTGTTCACTGCCATCAACGAGGCCCGCAGCATGGCCGCCGGTGGCTGGCGCCCCCCGCTGCAGCGCCCCTTCCCCGTGGCGGGCCGCAGCGGCCTGGCCACCATCAAGGCCCAGTTGGTGAACATGCGCGACGGCGGCTTCATCAGCGCCTACGACTTCAAGATCGCCGCCATGATCGCGGAAGTGGTCTGCGGCGGCGAGGTGGATGCCGGCTCGCTGGTGACCGAGGAGTACCTGCTCAAGCTGGAGCGCAAGGTGTTCTGCCACCTGATCGGCCAGCCCAAGACGCACGAACGTATCCTGGGCATGCTCAACACCGGCAAGCCGGTTCGCAACTGATGAAGCTACTGCGCGTCCTGCATGCCGCGTTGTGCGGTGCTCACCATCCTCACGTACAGCAAGTATGTTGCGGTGGTTGCGCTCCGTCCGCCTTGCCTGCCGGCCGCTCGCGACGCTTCCTCAGCCGCGAACGCAGTGTCTTTCAACCGCATCACTGAAAGATCCAACATGAAACAAGTACAAGACGCCTACATCGTTGCCGCCACGCGCACGCCCATCGGCCGCTCGGGCCGGGGCTATTTCAAGAACACCCGCCCCGACGATTTGCTGGTGGGCAGCATCCGTGCCGCCATGGCCCAGGTGCCCACGCTGGACCCCAAGGCCATCGAGGACGCCATCATCGGCTGCTCCTTCCCCGAGGGCGAGCAGGGCATGAACATGGCGCGCATCGCCGTGGGTCTGGCGTTCGACCATCCCATCGGCGGCGTGACGGTGAACCGTTTCTGCGCCTCGGGCATCACCGCCATCCAGATGGCGGCCGACCGCATCCGGGTGGGCGAAGCCGATGTGCTGATCGCGGGCGGTGCCGAGTCCATGAGCATGGTGCCCATGGGCGGCAACAAGCCCTCGTTCAACCCCGAGGTGTTCGCCCGTGACGAGAACGTGGGCATCGCCTACGGCATGGGGCTGACGGCCGAGAAGGTGGCCCAGCAGTGGAAGGTGAGCCGCGAGCAGCAAGACGCCTTCGCGCTGGAGTCGCACCTGCGTGCCGTGAAGGCCCAGCAGGCGGGCGAGTTCACCGATGAAATCACGCCCATCGAGATCGTCGACCGTTTCCCCAACCTGGCCACCGGCGAAGTTGGCACCCGGACCCGCACCGTGCACCTGGACGAAGGCCCGCGCCCCGACACCACGCTCGAAGCCCTGGGCAAGCTGCGCCCGGTGTTTGCCGCGCGTGGCAGCGTGACGGCCGGCAACAGCTCGCAGACCAGCGACGGCGCCGGCGCGCTGATCCTGGCCAGCGAAAAGGCGGTCAAGCAGTTCGGCCTGACCCCGCTGGCCCGCTTTGTCAGCTTTGCCGCCCGCGGTGTGCCGCCGGAAATCATGGGCATCGGCCCCATCGAAGCCATTCCCGCAGCCCTGCGCTACGCCGGCATCCACCACCAGGACATCGGCTGGTTCGAGCTGAACGAGGCTTTTGCGGCCCAGTCGCTGGCGGTGATCAACACCCTGGGCCTGGACCCCGCCAAGGTCAACCCCATGGGCGGTGCCATCGCCCTGGGCCACCCGCTGGGGGCCACCGGTGCCATCCGCGCCGCGACCGTGGTGCACGCGCTGCGCCGCCACAACCTGAAGTACGGCATGGTGACCATGTGCGTGGGCACCGGCCAGGGCGCGGCCGGCATCATCGAGCGCGTCTGAGCCCATGACGCAGGCGCGCGCAGCCAACACGGGCGTGGAGGTGCGCTGGCAGGCTGGCACGCTCGAGGTGCCGGGCAACGCAGGGCCGTTGGCCCTGCGCCAGTGCCAGCCTGTCAGCCAGGCGGTCTGTGCCCAGGTGGTGATCGCGGCCGCGATTGGCGTGCCGCAGCGTTTTTACGCTGTGTTTGCGCAGTGGCTGGCCGCCCATGGCTATGCCGTCACCACCTTCGACTACCGGGGGCATGCCGAGTCCCTGCATGGTCCCTTGCGCCAGGCCCGTGCCGATTTGCGCGACTGGGCGGTCGACTGCGCCGCCGTGGCCCAGCATGTGCGCGCCCAGGCCCCCGGCCTGCCGGTGCTGTGGGTGGGGCACAGCGTGGGCGCCCAGTTGCCGGGCATGAGCGCGCAGGCTCTGCCCATCGACGGCATGCTGTGCGTGGCCAGCGGCAGCGGCTACTGGCGTGACAACGCACCGCCCACGCGGCGCAAGGTCTTGCTGTGGTGGTACGGCATTGCACCGCTGCTCACGGCACTGCATGGCTGCCTGCCGGGACGGCGCTGGGGCCTGGTGGGGGACCTGCCCGCCGGTGTGCTGTGGCAGTGGCGCCAGTGGTGCCTGCACCCCAACTATGGCATCGGGGTGGTGGGCGAACCGCTGCGCACGGCCTATGCCGCGGCGCGCTATCCGCTGCATGCCTTTTCGATCGACGACGACGAGATGATGTCCTGGCGCTCGACCACTTCCCTGGTCAGCTGGTACCGCCATTGCCCGTCGCGCGTGGAGCGCTTGCATGCCGTGCATGTGCCGGCCGGGCGCATCGGGCATTTCGGTTTTTTCCGTGCCGAGATGGAGGGCGCGCTGTGGCCGCGCGCCCTGGCGGTGCTGGAGCGTTGGCGCGACCGTGCGCAGGCCATGACGCCTAGGGGTCAGCCATATCCGGAGCGGCGCTCTACAGTCACTAAGATGGACCCTGGTGCGGGCTCGCCACAGCCCGGACAAGGTGAGCTTTTCTCGGAGACCGCATGCTATGAACACCTCGCAAGCCCCTGAGCCGGGCGCCACACCCGGCGTCCACCCTCTGGATATGGCCCTCAGACTGATTCCCGAACACGACGGCAGCGCGCGCGGTGTGGCACCGGCTGCGTACTGGAACATGGTGGGGCCGTATGGCGGCATCACCGTCGCACAGATGCTGCAGGCCGTGCTGCAGCACCCCGAACGGCTGGGCGACCCGCTGTCCATCACCGTGAATTTTGCCGGGCCGGTGGAGGCGGGCGATGTCCGCATTGAGGCCGTGCCCGTGCGCACCAACCGCTCGACCCAGCACTGGACTGTGTCGATGGGCCAGCGCGATGCGCAAGGGGCCTTCGTGGTCAGCACCACGGCCACGGTGATCACGGCCGTGCGCCGCGACACCTTCAGCGTGGACGACCTGCCGCGCCCCGCCATGCCGGACCCGATGCGTTGCGAACGCTTCGACACGCGCGGTGCCATGGAATGGCTGCAGCGCTACGACATGCGCGTGGTGCAGGGCGCGATCCCCAAGACCTGGGATGACAGTGGCCATGAAAGTCTGTCCCAGCTGTGGGTGCGCGACGATCCACCGCGTCCGCTGGACTTCGTGGCGCTGTCGGCGCTGTGCGATGTGTTCTATCCTCGCGTCTGGCTGCGCCGTGCGCGCCGGGTGCCGGCAGGCACCGTGGGGATGACCATCTATTTCCACGCCGATGCCGCACAACTGGCACGCCAGGGCGACAAGCACCTGCTGGCGCAGGCCAGCGCCCAGGCGTTTCGCAACGGCTTCTTTGACCAGACCGCCCAGCTGTGGGACAGCGAGGGCGTGCTGCTGGCCACCAGCCACCAAATCGTTTACTACAAGGAGTGACAGGCGCCGGTTGCGCCACCGGCCCGCAAGACCGCGGGTGGGGCGCAGCCTGGCTTGCTGCTGCTTGGTTTTTTTGCAGGAAATTTCATGACCACGACCGCCTCCCCCGACATCCTGGTGCACACCGAAGCCGGTGTGCGCACCATCACGCTCAACCGCGTGGACAAGAAGAACTCCATCACCCAGGCCATGTACAGCCGCATGGCCGAGGCGCTGACCAGCGCCGCCACCGACGAGGCCGTGCGCGTGGTCGTGCTCCAGGGTGATGCCACCGTGTTCAGCGCGGGCAATGACATCGGCGACTTCCTGGCACGCCAGGGCGGCCAGGGCCTGCCCGAGCAAAGCCCGGTGTTCCAGTTCCTGCACGCGCTGGCCGACTTCCCCAAGCCGCTGATCGCGGCCGTGGCCGGCCCCGCCGTGGGCATTGGCACCACCATGCTGCTGCACTGCGACCTGGTCTATGCGGGCGACAACGCGGCCTTCTCCATGCCCTTCGTGAACCTGGGTCTGTGCCCCGAAGCCGCCTCCAGCCTGCTGCTGCCCCGCCTGATGGGCTACCAGCGCGCGGCCGAGGCGCTGCTGCTGGGCGAGCCCTTCATGGCCGAAGCGGCCCTGGAAGCCGGCCTGGTCAACCGCGTGGTGCCGCCCACCGAAGTCAACGGTGTGGCCCAGGCCCAGGCGGCCAAGCTGGCGGCCAAGCCGCTGTCGGCGCTGATGGCGACCAAGCGCCTGATGAAGGCCGGCCAGCGTGCCGAGATCAAGGCCCAGATGGCCGAGGAAGGCCAGAGCTTTGGCCGCATGCTGACCGAGCCCGCGGCCCGCGAAGCCTTCACCGCGTTCATGGAAAAGCGCAAACCCGATTTCAGCCAATGCTGAAGCCGGGCGTGCCGCATGAGCGGCACGCGCTGTGCGGCCAGTGAGCGTTTTGACCCCAAGAGACACGCGGATTGCAGGCCGTGCGGACACCGGGGTCTGGCGGGTCCCGGCTTGGGTTCGTCACAGGTGGCGTTCCCACCCCCAACGCCAGTCCGATGTTGGCCCATGCTGAAGTCGCTCGGGCCGTGAGTGCTTTCTAGGCCACGCCGTCAAGCGTTGCCTTGTGAAGCGCACGCCTGGCCTGCAACCGGGGCCGGTGCTTGCCAGCGCCGCGGGCACAGGCCGGGCGGTGGAGCTTAGCGCGGGAGCGGCCCCAACGCCCGCGAGCCGTCACGCCGTGCCGCAACCGGCGCAGACACCGTGGCAGGCCGCACGGTGGGTGAGTGTGGGGGAATCCTGTTTCATGAGCTTGCTGCGCACGTATTTCAAGGGTTTCAGCGTGTTTTCTATCTGAAATCCTTTTTTATCGTGCGCAACCAGCTCTTCTTTTTGAAGTGTTACCATGCATGCCAAAAAAACCGAAGCCGCGCCCGTGACGTTCGAGCCGGAGTTCATCGCCGCCATCAAGCAGCTGTCCGAGGAGCTGATCTGCTTCAACCAGGTGCTGGGCCTGAAGCTGGACCACATCACCCCGAACGAGGTCACGGCGCACATCGACATGCGGCCGCAGTTGGTGGGGCACTTTGCCTACAACCGCATCCACGGCGGCGCGATCAGTGCCGGGCTGGATGCCATGGGCGGCATCGCGCTGATGGTGGCCCTGGCCGCCAAGCACATGGACGAGCCGGTGCTGCAGCGCATGCAGCGCTTTGCCAAGATCGGCACCATCGACCTGCGCGTGGACTACCTGCGCCCCGGCATCGGCGAGCGCTTCACGCTGCGGGCCGAGGTGCTGCGCCTGGGCTCGCGCGTGGGCACGACGCGCATGGAGTTTTTGGGCGCCGATGGCGCGCTGCTGTCGGCGGGCATGGCCGCCTACATCGTTTCCTGATTTTTTTCATAGCACGCCCCGCTGCGCTGTCGGCCTGCGCAGGCATGAACGCGCCAGCATGGCCCAGGGGTGTGTGCGCAGGCAACAGCGGTAAGCAGACGCCACGGTCGTAGTCTTTGCTTACGCATGTTGCGAAACGAGGGATGGTGTGGCGCGCGGTGCTTTCTAAGCTCATGGCTTTCTATCAGGAGGATGCATGGCCGTGAACAACCCCTTTTTCACCAAGCGCGACACACAGAACTTTGCGACCCGCCCTGGCACGGTCGGCAGCTTGAACAGCACTCCCGGCAACGGCCTGAACAGCCACACCCCAGTGGCCGAGCCGCAGCAGCCCCGTGCCGTGGCCCCCGAGGTCAGCGCCGCCCCCGCCACCACGGACAGTCCCGTGGCCGAGCAGGGCGGCAGCAAGCTGACCGTGGGCCCCAACATCAAGCTCAAGGGGGTCGAGATCACGGACTGCGACACGCTGGTGGTGGAAGGCACGGTGGAGGCGACCATGGACTCGCGCGTCATTCACATCGCGCAGCAGGGGGCTTTCCACGGTTCGGCCGAGATCGACATCGCCGAGATCCATGGCGAATTCACCGGCGCCCTGACCGTGCGCCAGAAGCTGGTGATCCACAGCACCGGCAAGGTCAGCGGCAAGATCCGCTACGGCAAGCTGGTGGTCGAAGAGGGTGGCCAACTGGCCGGTGAGGTCGAGGTGGGCGTGGGCAGCCGCACCGAGCGTGCACCCGTCAGCGCACCGGCCGCCAAGCCGGCCGCGCAGATCGCCGTCGCCTGAGCGGCGCCTGGGGCCATGCCAGCCCCATGCACAAAGCCCGGTGCGGTCACGTACCGGGCTTTTTTGCCGGGTGGTGGTGGGTCAGCCCTGGGGCACCAGGCTGGCGGGCGCGGGATCGGCCGCGGGCAGGTCCAGCGGGCGCGAGTTGCCGTGCGCGTCGATGGCCACGTAGGTCAACACGGCTTCGGTCACCTTCACGTACTCGCCCTGGTGGGTCATGCGTTCGGCAAACACCTCGACATCCACCGTCACCGAGGTGCGGCCCACGCGCGTGACGCAGGAGTAGAACGAGAGCACGTCGCCCACGCGCACGGGCTGCTTGAAGATGAATTCCTTCACGGCCACGGTGGCCATGCGGTTGCCGCCGGCCAGGCGCATGGCCAGCACGCAGCCGGCCAGGTCGACCTGCGACATGACCCAGCCACCGAAGATGTCCCCGTTGGCATTGCAGTCCCCGGGCATGGGAACGACCTTGAGCACCAACTCTTTGTCCGTGGGCAGTGCAACGCTGGGTAAGTCTGGGGAACGGGGCATGGGAGACAATCCGGGAACAAAAACAACCCGGAATTGTCCCCCATGCGTCGCAGCGGTGAAACAGCCTCCCCACAACCCTCAGCTTCCAACGTGGCTAATGCCGCCGAATGGTCCGCCCTGCGCCGTTTGCTGCCCTACCTGTGGCAGTACAAATGGCGCGTGCTGGCCGCGCTGCTGTTCATGGTGGGTGCCAAGCTGGCGAACGTCGGCGTGCCGCTGCTGCTCAAGCAGTTGGTCGACGCCCTGGGCGTGCGCCCCGGCGATGCCAGCGCGCTGCTGGTGGTACCGGCGGGCCTGCTGCTGGCCTACGGCGCGCTGCGCTTTTCCACCTCGCTGTTCACCGAGCTGCGCGATCTGGTGTTCGCCAAGGCCACGCAGGGTGCGGCGCGTTCCATCGCCCTGACCACCTTCCGCCACCTGCATGCCCTGAGCCTGCGCTTCCACCTGGAGCGCCAGACCGGCGGCATGACGCGCGACATCGAGCGCGGCGTGCGCAGCACCGAATCGCTGGTCTCGTACTCACTCTACAGCATTCTGCCCACGCTGATCGAAATGCTGCTGGTGCTGGGCATTCTGGCCTTCACCTTTGACTGGGGCTTTGCTGCCATCACGGCCGTGGCACTGCTCAGCTACATCACCTTCACCGTCAAGCTGACGGAGTGGCGCACCCAGTTCCGCCGCGCGGCGAATGTGCAGGACTCGGCCGCGCACACCAAGGCCGTGGATGCGCTGCTGAACTACGAGACCGTCAAGTACTTCAACAACGAGGACTTCGAGGCCCACCGCTACGACGAGAACCTGCAGGAGCTGCGGCGCGTGCGCCTCAAGAGCCAGCGCTCGCTGAGCCTGCTCAACGGTGGGCAGCAGCTCATCATCGCCACGGCCCTGGTGGCCATGCTGTGGCGCGCCACGCAGGGCGTGGTGGCCGGCGAGATGACGCTGGGCGACTTCGTCATGGTCAACGCCTTCATGATCCAGCTGTACATCCCGCTGAACTTCCTGGGCACGCTGTACCGCGAGATCAAGCAGAGCCTGGCGGACCTGTCGCGCATGTTTGTGCTGATGGACCAGGCCCGCGAGGTGGCCGATGCGCCGGGCGCGGAGCCCCTGCAACTGCAGGGCCAGCCCGAGTTGCGCTTTGACGACGTGCAGTTTGCCTACGACTCGGCACGGCCCATCCTGCAGGGCGTGAGCTTCACCGTGCCCGCCGGGCGCACCGTGGCCGTGGTGGGGGCCTCGGGCGCGGGCAAGAGCACCCTGGCGCGGCTGCTGTACCGCTTCTATGACGTGCAGGCGGGCCGCATCACCATCGCCGGCCAGGACATCCGCCAGGTCACCCAGGACAGCGTGCGCCGCGCCATCGGTATCGTGCCGCAGGATACGGTGCTGTTCAACGACACGGTGGCCTACAACATCGCCTATGGCCGCCCCGGCGCCACGCAGGCCGAGGTGGAGGCCGCCGCCCGGGCCGCGCGCATCCACGACTTCATCCAGTCCACCCCGCAGGGCTATGCCACCAAGGTGGGTGAGCGTGGCCTGAAGCTGTCGGGCGGCGAAAAGCAGCGCGTGGCGATTGCACGTACCCTGCTGAAAAACCCGCCCATCCTGATCTTTGACGAGGCCACCTCGGCCCTGGACAGCCACACCGAGCGCGCCATCCAGCAGGAGCTGGCCAGTGCCGCCCAGGGCAAGACCACGCTGGTGATCGCGCACCGTCTGTCCACGGTGGTCGATGCCCACGAGATCCTGGTGATGGACGCAGGCCGCATCGTCGAGCGCGGCACCCATGCTGCTTTGCTGGCACAAGGCGGGCGCTATGCCCAAATGTGGGCGCTGCAGCAAAGCGCGGAGCACCAATAATGCTGGTTTTCCCCTGACTGCTGATTGCGATTGCCCATGTCTGCCTCCAAGCCGCTGTTGTTGGTGCTGCACGTTCTGTCCGATGCCCACCTGTCCCAACTTGCCCAGCCCTTCGACGTGCTCTATGCACCGGATGCTGTGCGCTGCGCTGAGGCGCTGGCCGCCCACGGGCCCCGGGTGCAGGCGGTGCTGACCGTGGGTGCCATCGGCCTGAGCGCGGCGCAGATGCAGGCCATGCCCCAGCTGCGCTGGGTGGGGGCCCTGGGGGCCGGCTATGAAAACATCGATGTGGCCTACGCCCGGGCCCACGGCATCGCCGTGAGCAACGGTGCCGGCACCAACGACCAGTGCGTGGCCGACCACGCCTTCGGGCTGGTGATCGCCGCCGTGCGTGGCCTGGTGCGGCTGGACCGACTGACACGCCAGGGCGTGTGGCGCAACGACATCCCGCTGCCGCCCAACGTCTCCGGCAAGCGCCTGGGCATTCTGGGCCTGGGCACCATCGGCCAGAAGGTTGCGCGGCGCGCGCAGGCCTTTGACATGCCCGTGGGCTACCACAACCGCCGCCCCAAGGACGGCGTGGACTTCACCTATTTCGACAGTGTGCTGGCGCTGGCGCAGTGGGCCGATGTGCTGCTGGTGGCCACCCCCGGCGGCGCCGGGACCCGGCACCTGGTGGATGCGCCGGTGATCGCGGCGCTGGGGCCGCAAGGCTATGTGGTGAACATTGCGCGCGGCTCGGTGGTGGACACCGCGGCCCTGGCGCAGGCCCTGCGCACCGGGGCGCTGGCCGGTGCCGGCCTGGATGTGTATGAAAGCGAACCGCTGCCGCCCGCCGAGTTGCTGGACCTGGACAACGTGGTGCTGACCCCGCACGTGGCGGGCTGGTCGCCCGAGGCGGTGCAGGCCACGGTGGATTTGTTCCTGGACAATGCGCACCGTCATTTCGCCGGCCAACCGCTGGTGACGCCGGTGTAAGCCCCTGCGCCCACCTACACTGCGCAGTTCCGCTCGCGTCCGCTGTGGCGGCACCCAGGTCCGCCGGCGTGCCCGGCAGGATCCGTAGCGGCATTACCTCTAACGACTGCCCAAGGTGTGATGTGCTCAGTCCTCCCGCTTATTCCAAACATTCGCTGATCGTCCTGGCTTTTGCGGCGCTGGCCTGGTCGTTCTGGTTCAGCCACGGCTGGCTGGTGCTGTGCGCGGGCCTGGCCCTGTTCCTGTTCGGCATGCAGAACCTGGAGCAGGGCCTTAAAAGCCTGGCCGGGGGCAAGCTGGAGGGCTGGCTGTCGCAAAGCACGGCCACGCCGTTCAAGGGGCTGCTGTTCGGTACCGCCGCCACCTTTGTGCTGCAGTCCAGCACCCTGGTGTCGCTGCTGACGATCGCCTTCCTCAGCGCCGGGCTGATCACGCTGGCGGGCAGCATTGCCGTGCTGTTCGGCGCCAATCTGGGGGCCACCAGCGGCATCTGGCTGTTGGCCATGGCCGGGCAGAACCTGAGCATGGCGCCGCTGGCCATGCCCCTGCTGGTGTTCGGCGTGCTGCTGGGCTTTGCCGGCGACAAGGGCAAGGCCATCGGCCGCTTCCTGCTGGGCATTTCACTGATCTTCCTGGGGATTGACGAGATCAAGCAGGGCTTCTCCAGCTTCGGGGATCTGCAGCTGAACCGCTACAGCGCCGAAGGCGTGCGTGGCGCGCTGCTGTTCGTTGGGGTGGGCACGCTGATCACGGTGGTGCTGCAGTCCAGCCACGCGACCCTGATGCTGACCCTGGCCGCTCTGGCCAACCAGCAGCTGGAGCTGCCCCAGGCCCTGGCGATCGCGATTGGCTCCAACGTCGGCTCGGCCGTGTCCACGGCCGTCATGGGCATGATCGGCAGCGCACGCCCAGGCCAGCGGCTGGCCTTGGCGCACGTGGTGTTCAACTGCACCACGGCGGTGATCGCCTTTCTGCTGCTGGCGCCCATGACCTGGGGGGTGCAGCAGACGGCCGCGGCCGTGGGCCTGGGCGACAACCCGCTGATCCAGCTGGCTATGTTCCACACCCTGTTCAACGTCATGGGGGTGTTGGTGTTCTGGCCCCTGCAGCGCCAACTGGCGCGGGCGCTGGAGCGCTGGCTGCCGGACCTGCAGGAGCCCGAGGTACTGATTGCCACGCACACCGAGCAGGTGGCGCAGACTACGCGCGCCCGCTACCTGCAGCCTGCCGCGCTGCAGTCGGTCGAGAGTGCCTGCAGCGCGGTGTCCAAGGAGCTGCAGCACATGGGCCGCCTGGGGCTGGAAGTGGTGGCCCACGCGCTGTACGCGCCGGTGCAAAGCCTGCAGGCGCCGCTGGAGCGCGAGGATCCCGAGCTGCGCCTGCGCCTGCAGCAGCAGGCCATCAATGCCGACCTGCTCTACAAGACCCACATCAAGGGGGTGTACGCCGATTTGCTGGAATTCATGGGCAGCATGGTCCTGCCCATGGATGGCGTGCAGCAGGACTACTGGCACAACAGCCAGGTCGCGGCCTTCCAGCTGGTGGAAGCCGTCAAGGACGCCCACCGCCTGCAGCGCAACATGCACCACTACCTGCAGGGTCCCGACGATGCCCCGGCCCGCAGCAGCTACCTGGAGCTGCGCCTGCACATGCTGCAGACGCTGCGGGACATGCGCATGCTCAGCGTCTCCGACATGCCCGAGCCCGAATGGGCGGCGCAGTTGCAGGCCATGGACGAGCGCATCGCCGCCTTCGACACCCAGTTCCGCAAGCACCTGTTCGCGGCCATCCGCGGCGGGCTGCTGGACAGTCTGACGGTCAGCTCGCTGATGAACGACCTGGGCTTTTCGCACAGCATCATCCAGGGCCTGCGCCATGTGCTGCTGCTGGGCGAAGGCCATGAAGCGGCGCGCCAGCAGCAGCTGCTGATGGGGGAAGCGCCGCTGATCCAGGCGGCGTGAGGATGGGCGCCAAAAAGGCCGCTGGCCCAGGTCCATCCTGCGCAGATAGCTATTTTTCTTGATGTCGCTGGACTGTGTGACGGGGGGCGCCAGTCCCGATGGCGCGGTGCGCGGGCCGCGTGCTCCGTGGCAACCCGGCTGGTGCTGTGCAGGCAGCGCCCCTAAGATGGCGGACCCCGGCGCCGGCGTGCGCCCGTTGCCCCATGGGCGCCCCTGCGGGGCACGGCCCAGGGGCCTCCACCATCACTACACACATCGGGAGCCTCACACATGCAATGGCTGGCCAGTTTCCTCGTCGCCGCGGTGGCGATCTTGCACCTCTACATCCTCGTGCTGGAGATGTTTCTGTGGACCAAGCCCCAGGGCCGCCGGGCATTCGGCATGACGCAGGAGCAGGCCCAGCAGACCAAGGTGCTGGCGGCCAACCAGGGGCTGTACAACGGTTTCCTGGCCGCGGGGCTGATCACGGGCCTGTGCATGGGCGCCGAAGGGCTGGCCTTCCAGGTCTTCTTTCTGGTCTGCGTCATGGTCGCCGGGGTCTATGGCGCGATGACGGCGTCCAAAAAGATCCTGTTCATCCAGACCGTGCCGGCCGCCCTGGCCCTGGCTGCCGTGCTGGCGGCGTGAGCCGGCGCATGCCCCGGCCTGCGCTGCCCCTGCGGGCACAGGTGCGTGCGGGGCGGGCATAAAAAAACGGCGCAGACCGTGCGTGGGTCTGCGCCGTGCAAGCGGGGCCGGTCAGGCCCCGGAATGCATCACTGCTTGCGTGCGGCAATCGCCTTTTCGGCCATGTCCACCAGGTTGGTGCCGATCTGCGGCTTCCACTTGGTGTAGACGCTCTTGGTGGCGTCGGCAAACACCTTGCGCTGCGCGGGGCTCAGGTCGGTCACGGTCACGCCCTGGGCGGTCAGTTCCTTGACCAGGGGCTTGTCGGCCTCGCTCATGCCCTTGCGGGAGATGGCGATCTGCTCCTTGGCGGCATCCAGCGCGGCCTGCTTGACGATGGCCTGGTCGGCCGGGGTCCAGCTGGCCCACACGTCCTTGTTCACCACGTAGATCAGCGGGTCGTTCATGTAGCCCCACAGCGTCATGTACTTCTGGCCCACGGTGCTCAGCTTGGCCGCCATGTACACGGACACGGGGTTTTCCTGGCCGTCCACGGCGCCGCTGGCCATGGCGGGCTGGGCGTCGGCCCAGCTCATCTGTGTGGGGTTGGCGCCCAGGGCGGTGAAGGTGTCCAGGAACAGCGGCGAGCCGACCACGCGGATCTTCATGCCCTTGAGGTCTTCGGGCTTGCTGATGGCCTTCTTGGAGTTGGAGATCTCGCGGTAGCCGTTCTCGCCCCAGGCCAGGGGCAGCACGCCGGCCTTGTCGATGGTCTTGAAGATTTCCTGGCCGACCTGGCCCTGGACCACGGCATCCACGGCCGCATAGTCGGGGAACAGGAAGGGCAGCGAGAACAGGTTCAGCGCCTTGACCTGGGGCGACCAGTTGATGGTGGAGCCCACGGCCATGTCGATCACGCCCTGGCGGATGGCGCTGAATTCGCGCGTCTGGTCGCCCTGGACCAGGGAGGTGCCGGGATAGAGCTTGATGTTGATGCGACCCTGGGTGCGTTCGCGCACCTTGTCGGCCCAGATTTCCGCGCCCTTGCCCCAGGGGAAGGCCGTGCCCAGCACCACGGACAGGCGGTACTCACTCTTGTAGTTGGCGGGCGCCTGGGCGTGCGCAGGCACGCCCAGGGCCAGCAGGGTGGCGGCAGCGGCCGAGGCCGTCAGAAAGGTACGCAGTTGCATGGGTTGTCTCCTCTTGGGTTGGGTTTTTGCAAGCACTCGGGGGAAAGCAGGGGGCTCAGTAGCCCAGTCGGGCCGGCAGCCACAGCGCCAGCTGCGGGAAGGCAATCACCAGCAGCATGACCAGGAACATGGCGATCAGCATCGGAATGACCCAGCGCACGGTGGATTCCATGGGCACGCCGGCGATGCGGCAGGACACCATCAGGTTCACGGCCAGCGGCGGCGTGAACTGGCCCAGGGCCACCTTCAGCGTCAGGATCACACCGAACCACACGGGGTCCCAGCCGTAGTGCTGCATGATGGGCAGCAGCAGCGGCACGAAGATCAGGAAGATGGAGATGCCGTCCAGGAACATGCCCACGGTGATCAGCAGCAGGATCAGCAGCATCAGCACGCCGTACTCGCCCAGGCCCGAATGCACGATGGCCTTGGCCACCGGATCGATCACGCCCAGCGTGGACAGCGAGAAAGCGAAGATGCCCGCCAGCGACACCACCAGCAGGATCACGGCCGACAGCTCGCCCGCCTCGCGCAGGATGGGGAACAGGTCGCGCACGCCGATGGTGCGGTGGATGCACATGCCCACGAACAGGCCGTAGAAGACGGCGACCACGGCCGCCTCGGTGGGGGTGAACCAGCCGGCGCGCATGCCGCCCAGGATCAGCACCGGGGCCGCCAGACCCCAGATGGCCTCCTTGAAGCTTTGCCACAGCGCGGGGCGCGGCAGATCGGCTTCGAGGTGGCCCATCTTGTGGCGGCGCGCCATCCACACGGCGGGTACGACCAGGGCCAGGCCGGCCAGGATGCCGGGGATCATGCCGGCCGCAAACAGCGCCGGCACCGAGGCGCCGGGCACCAGCACCGAGTAGATGATGAACGCCACGGAGGGCGGGATCAGGATGTCCGTGGCGGCGGCGGCGCCGACCACGCTGGCCGAGAAGCTCCCGGGGTAGCCGGCCCGGTACATGGCCGCAATCATCACCCCACCCACGGCGGCGGCATTGGCCGGGCCGGAGCCGGAGATGCCGCCCAGGAACATGGCCACGGCAATCGCCACCAGCGGCAGCATGCCGGGGCCACGGCCGACGATGGCAATCGCAAAGTTCACCAGCCGCGCGGCCACACCGGAGCGGTCGAAGATGGACCCCACCAGCACGAACATGGGGATGGCCAGCAGCGGGTACTTGCCCAGGCCGGCATAGAAGTTCTGCGGCACGGCCAGCAGGCCGAACCATTGCACATCCAGGTTGGCCAGCGCAATGCAGGCCGCACCCGCCAGGCCCAGGGCCGCGCCGATCGGCACGCCCAGGAACATCAGGACCAGAAAGGCCACGAACAGCAGGGCAGCGATCATGCGGACTCCTGCTCTTCGGTGGCTACTTCCTCGAACTGCGCCAGGCGGCCCTGGCGCCGGAACAGGCCGATGGCCCGTGCCGTGATGGCCAGCGAGCAGATCGGCAGCCACACGGAATACCACCACTGCGGCACACCGATGCCGGGCGAGGTTTCCTCATAGCGCCAGTCGTCCCAGACGACGCGCGCGCTGAGTGCCGCAATCAAAGCAAAAAGCAGAGCTACTGACGCAGATCCCAGGCGGGCTAGAAGCTGTTTTCGTGCAGCAGTGCCGCGGCTGGTCAGGAATTCGATGCGGATGTGCTGGTCGCGGGCGACGGCGGCACTGCCGGCCACCATGGCCAGCAGGATCATCAGGAAGATGGAGATTTCCTCGGTCCAGGCAAACGAGGCGTCGGTGAAATAACGCACCAGGACGTTGGCGAAGGTGATCAGGGCCAGCAAGGCCATGATGATGACGGTGAGCCAGTCTTCAATGCGCAGGGCACGTGGCTGCTCGGGGCCTTCGGCCTGTGGGGCCGGGCTGTGGGAAGGTTCGGACATGTCGCGGAATCGTGAACAAAAGCAAGGCAAACGCTAGTGCGATTCCGGTCCTGTCGGTGTTGTGCACGCACAGCCGGACGCTGAGCCCTAGCACGGATGGCAGCGAGAACTCGAAACGCATTATTGAGACTTTCGCAGCCCTTGGCTATGCGGGTGGCCCTAGGGTGTCAGGCTACGGCAAGGCGATAATCAGGGGCATGGAAACCAAATGGCTTGAAGATTTTGTCAGTCTGGCTGAAACGCGCAGCTTCAGCCGCTCTGCCCAGTTGCGCCACGTCACGCAGCCAGCTTTCTCGCGCCGTATCCAGGCGCTGGAGGCCTGGGCCGGGACCGACCTGGTGGATCGCAGCTCTTACCCCACGCGGCTGACGTCGGCGGGCAAGACCATGTACGACCAGGCGCTGGAGATGCTGCAGTCCCTGCAGAGCACGCGCTCCATGCTGCGGGCCCATGCCAGCAGCGACAAGGGCATGGTCGGCTTTGCCGTGCCGCACACCTTGGCCTTCACCTTCTTCCCGGCCTGGGTGTCGCAGGTGCAGGAGCAGTTCGGCTCCTTCAAGAGCCGCCTGATCGCCCTCAACGTCCACGATGCGGTGATGCGCCTAGTTGAAGGCGGCTGTGACCTGCTGATCGCCTACCACCACAGCTCCCAGCCTTTCCAGCTGGACATGGCGCGCTATGAAATGGTGCGCCTGGGTGAAGAGTTGCTGGCGCCGTATGCCAAGCCCGATGCCAATGGCAAGCCCCTGTTCATGCTGCCGGGCCATGCCAGCGAACCCCTGCCGTTCCTGGCCTACGGCCCGGGTGCCTACCTGGGGCGCCTGACCGAATTGCTGCTCAAGGAGGCATCCATGCCGGTGCACCTGGAGCGGGTCTACGAAACCGACATGGCCGAAGGCCTCAAGGCCATGGCCATCGAGGGCCACGGCGTGGCCTTCCTGCCGTACAGCGCGGTGCGCAACGAGCTGCAGTCCGGCCGCCTGGTCAGTGCCGTGCCCGAGGGGTCGCAGAAGTTCCAGCTGCCCATGGATGTGCTGGCCTACCGGGAAAAGCCCACTGGCAAGGACGGCGCCAAGAGCGTGGTCCAGGCCCTGTGGAGCTTCCTGCAATCCCAGGCCGAAGGGCTGGAGAAGGCCAAGGCGCAGTGAGGTTCTTGCTCTAAGAGTTGGCACAGGTATTGCTTGCATTTGCGACAGTGCCTCCCGAGAAAAAAGCGACTTTCCCGAGGCCGGGAACGTCGCTTTTTTTCATTGGTCCGCGGTCTGGATGCAAGAAAACTGCCTGTTCTAGGTGTTTCTCCGCATCAAACTTCTTCTTCAAATTGGTGCATACCTTTTAGGATGGAAGTCATTCCGCTTGGCTAAGCCGGGTGGCGGAAAAGTCTGTCGCGTAGCTGACAAGTTGTGGCAGATTATGTACATTGTGCATGACCTCATGCGTAAGCTGTCGGCTGCATGAGATTGCGTTGTCTCTAGTAAATCTGAGGAGCACTGAATGAAGAAACATTTGCTGGCCGTGGCTGTGATGGCATTGGCTGCTGGTAGCGCCATGGCGCAGGCCAACGACACATTGGCCAAGGTGAAATCGTCGGGCACCATCACCCTGGGTGTGCGCGAATCTTCGGGTGCACTGGGTTACACCCTGGGCGATGGCAAGTACGTGGGCTTCCACACCGAGATGGCGGAAAACATCGCTTCCGACCTGCGCAAGCAACTGGGCCTGTCCAAGCTGGAAACCAAGTACCAGCCCGTGACGTCGCAAAACCGTATTCCGCTGGTGGTGAATGGCACCGTGGACCTGGAGTGCGGCTCCACCACCAATGACCTGAACCGTCAGAAGGACGTGGACTTCGCCAACACCACCTACGTGGAGCAGGTGCGCATCGCCGTGAAGGCCAACTCCGGCATCAACGATGTCAAGGACCTGAACGGCAAGACCGTGGCCACCACCACGGGCACGACCTCGGTGCAGCTGCTGCGCCAGAACAAGCGCGCCGAAGGCATCGAGTTCAAGAACATCATGGGCAAGGACCACGCCGACAGCTTCCTGCTGCTGGAAACCGGCCGTGCCGATGCGTTCGTGATGGATGGCTCCATCTTGGCGGGCAACATCTCCAAGTCCAAGAATGCCAAGGACTTCAAGATCGTGGGTGAGCCCCTGTCCACCGAGCCGATCGCCTGTATGGTGCGCAAGAACGATCCCGCCTTCCTGAAGGCTGTGAATGACTCGATCGCCCGCCAGGTCAAGGATGGCACGCTGGCCAAGCTGTGGGACAAGTGGTTCATCCAGCCTATTCCTCCAGCCAACGTGGCAGTGGGTCTGCCCCTGTCGGAAGCCACCAAGAATGCTTGGAACAACCCCAACAACAAGCCTAAGGAAGATTACAACAAGTAATTCTTAGCCGACGGGATGCGCCCCACCTGCATCTTGCGGGCCGGGGCGTTTTCCGTTGGAGGGCCTGTCATAGACGGGCATAAGGTGGTTAACTGGAAGGAAATCCTATGAATTGGGATTGGCAAATGTTCTGCGAGGACACGCTGGACCGCACGGTGCGCGAAGGCTGTTTTGGCAAGGACGGCGACATCACCTACCTGGACTGGATGCTGTCGGCCTGGGGCTGGACCGTGTCCGTGTCCCTGCTGGCGCTGGTGCTGGCTTTGGTGGTGGGTGTGGTGATCGGTACCTTGCGTACCTTGGAAAACCGTCCCTGGACGGTGCGTTTCGGCAATGCGTGGGTGGAGTTTTTCCGCAATATCCCGTTGCTGGTGCAAATTTTTATCTGGTACCACGTGGTGCCGTCCATCTTCCCGGCGATGAAGTCCGTCTCGGGCTTTGTGCTGGTGGTGTTGGCCTTGGGCTTTTTCACTTCGGCGCGTATTGCCGAGCAGGTGCGCTCCGGCATCCAGGCGCTGCCACGCGGGCAGCGCTATGCGGGCATGGCCATGGGGTTCACCACCTGGCAGACCTACCGCTACGTGCTGCTGCCGAATGCCTTCCGCATCATCATTCCGCCGCTGACCAGCGAGACGATGAACATCTTCAAGAACTCGTCGGTGGCGTTTGCGGTGTCGGTGACCGAGCTGACCATGTTCGCCATGCAGGCACAGGAAGAAACGGGTCGCGGCATCGAGGTCTATCTGGCGGTGACCGGCCTGTACATCGTCTCGGCCTTCACCATCAACCGCATCATGGCCTTCATTGAAAAGCGCGTGCGTGTGCCTGGTCTGGTGGCGCCCGGTGCGGCGGGAGGGCACTAAACCATGAATTTCTCTTTGGACTGGTCGTTTTACAACTGGGACCTGATCAGCAACTTCGTGATCAAGGGCCTGGGTTTCAGCCTGATGCTGACCGTCATCGCCACCCTGGGCGGCATCTTCTTCGGCACGGTGCTGGCGTTGATGCGGCTGTCGGGCAAGAAGTGGCTGGATCTGCCTGCCACCATCTACGTCAACGGCATGCGCTCCATCCCGCTGGTGATGGTGATCCTGTGGTTCTTTCTGCTGGTGCCGCTGGTGATCGGCAAGCCGATCGGCGCCGAGATGTCGGCCATCATCACCTTCATTGCCTTCGAGGCGGCCTACTTCTCCGAGATCATGCGTGCGGGCATCCAGTCCGTGCCGCGTGGTCAGGTGTTTGCCGGCCAGGCCCTGGGCATGACCTATGGGCAGAACATGCGTCTGGTGGTGCTGCCCCAGGCCTTCCGCAACATGCTGCCGGTGCTGCTGACGCAGACCATCATCCTGTTCCAGGACACGTCCCTGGTGTACGCAATCGGTGCCTACGACATGCTCAAGGGCTTCGAAGTGGCCGGCAAGAACTTTGGTCGCCCGATGGAAGCCTATCTGGCCGCCGCCGTTATTTACTTTGTGATCTGCTTTGCCCTGTCCTACGGGGTCAAGCGCCTGCACAAGAAGATCGCCATCATCCGTTGATGTGCGCTCTGCAAGATTGAGGATTTATTCATGATCGAACTCAAGAACGTCTCCAAGTGGTACGGCAGCTTCCAGGTGCTCAACGACTGCTCCACCCACATCAAAAAGGGTGAAGTGGTGGTGGTGTGCGGCCCCTCCGGCTCCGGCAAGTCCACGCTGATCAAGACCATCAATGCGCTGGAGCCTATCCAGAAGGGCGAGATCTGGGTGAACGGCACGCCCGTGCACGACCCCAAGACCAACTTGCCCAAGCTGCGTTCCACCGTGGGCATGGTGTTCCAGCACTTCGAGCTGTTCCCCCACCTGACGGTGACCGAGAACCTGACGATCGCCCAGATCAAGGTGCTGGGCCGCAGCCCCGACGAAGCCAAAGTGCGTGGCCTGAAGATGCTGGACCGCGTGGGCCTGATGGCGCACAAGGACAAGGTGCCCGGCCAGCTGTCGGGTGGCCAGCAGCAGCGCGTGGCGATTGCCCGTGCGCTGTCCATGGACCCGAACGTGATGTTGTTCGACGAGCCCACGTCGGCGCTGGACCCCGAGATGGTGGGCGAAGTGCTGGACGTGATGGTGAGCCTGGCGCACGATGGCATGACCATGATGTGCGTGACGCACGAAATGGGCTTCGCCAAGAAGGTGGCCAGCCGCGTGATCTTCATGGACGTGGGCGGCAAGATCCTGGAGGACTGCACCAAGGAAGACTTCTTTGGCAATCCCGATGCGCGCCAACCCCGCACCAAGGACTTTCTGGGCAAGATCCTGCAGCACTGAGTGCAGGCCCCTGGCCCCAGGCACCCCAAAAGCCGCTGTCACCAGCGGCTTTTTTCATGACCTAAAAGGCCTGCAGAGCTTATGAAGCCTGCGCTGATTGCTATGGTTGCTGCATCAGTCCTGGTCGGCCAGCTCGGCGTGGTGCGCGACTTCGCCGTGCTTCCAGTAGGCGGCGATGCGCATGCGCTTGGGCGCGGCACCCTTGGCCAGGGCGATCTTGCGCAGGGCCGCCATGTCGCTGTGTTCGCCGGCGGCCCAGACAAAGCCGCTGCCCTCGGGCAGTGCCAGTGCCTCGGCCGCATCGGTCAGTGCATCCACCCACTGCAGGTCGACCTGGGCCTGCGAGGGCAGGGCGCGGCGGTCGGCCTCGGGCACAGCCAGGCGCACTGTCACCTGGGCGCTGGCGGGCAGCTCGGCCAGGGCGCGCTCGACGGCCGGCAGGCCGCTGGCATCGGCCAGCATCCAGTACCAGTTGAAGTCCTTGCGGATGACCAGTGAGCCGCGCGGGCCGGCCGCGCCCACCCACGAACCCATGGCGGCGGTGCGGGCCCATTCGGTGGCGGGGCCGTGGTCGTGCAGGGCAAAGTCCACGGTCAGGGTGTTGGTGGTCCAGCGCAGCGGCGTGTAGTCGCGCATGGTGGGGCGGGGGCCGTCGACCATGGGCTTGCCGTCCACCAACTGGGGCAGCAGGGGCTTGTCCAGGCCGGACTGCGGCAGGATGAGCTTGAAGTGGTCGTCAAACCCTGCGCTGGCGAAGTCGCGCAGCTCACCCACCAGGGTCAGGCGCAGAAAGCCGGGGCTGATCTGCTCGCGCGACAGCAGTTGCAGGTGGCGGGCCTTGAAGGGGTGGCGCACGCGTTCGAAAGCGGGGGCAGGGGCGGTCACGTCGGTGGTCATACTGGTTTTATTAAATGAGAGTGCTTCTCATTATGCACATGCGCAGGATTTCTGCAGGACCGCAGTCAATGGGACAATACGGCCATGACTGCCCCCACGACCCTCACCCTGACCCGTCCCGATGATTGGCACCTGCACGTGCGCGATGGCGATGCCATGCGCTGCGTGGTGCCGCACAGCGCCCGCCAGATGGGCCGCGCCATCATCATGCCGAACCTGAAGCCGCCCGTGACCACGGCCGAGATGGCGCTGGCCTACCGCGCGCGCATTCTGTCAGCCGTGCCCGCCGGCAGCCGCTTCCAGCCGCTGATGACGCTGTACCTGACGGACAACCTGGGCCCCGAGGAGATCGTGCGCGCCAAGGCCGCCGGCGTGGTGGCCTGCAAGCTGTACCCCGCCGGGGCCACGACCAATTCTGACCATGGTGTGACCGACCTGCGCAAGATCTACCCCACGCTGGAAGCCATGCAGCGCGAAGGCCTGGTGCTGCTGGTGCACGGCGAAGTGACCGACCCCAGCATCGACCTGTTCGACCGCGAGGCGGTGTTCATCGAGCAGCAGCTCCGGCCCCTGCGCCAGGATTTTCCTGAACTGAAGATCGTCATGGAGCACGTGACGACCAAGGAAGCGGCCGAGTACGTGGCCGCCGCCGACGACTTCCTGGGCGCCACCATCACCCCCCAGCACCTGCTGTTCAACCGCAACGCCATCTTCCTGGGCGGCGTGCGCCCGCACTTCTACTGCCTGCCGGTGCTCAAGCGCGAAACCCACCGCCTGGCCCTGGTGCAGGCCGCCACCAGCGGCAGCAAGAAGTTCTTCCTGGGCACCGACAGCGCGCCCCATGCCGCCCACCTGAAGGAAGCGGCCACGGGCTGCGCCGGCTGCTACAGCGCCCACGCGGCGATCGAGATGTACGCCGAGGTGTTTGACAACGCGGGCGCCCTGGACAAGCTGGAAGCCTTTGCCTCCTTCCATGGCGCGGACTTCTACGGCCTGCCGCGCAACACCGACACCATCACCCTGGTCAAGGAAAGCTGGACCCCGCCCGCCAGCTTCGAGTACGGCGAAGGGGCCCAGCTCAAGCCGCTGCGCTTCGGTGAAGCCCTGCCCTGGAAGCTGCTGGACTGAAAAAAGAGAAGCGGCCTGCGCTGGATTCGCAAGGAATTCAGGCGCAAAGCATGCTAAAAACCAGCAAGGAGCTGCGCAAGCAGCTCCTTTTTTTGTATTGGCAAGCCGCAGCGGCTCGGGTAGGCTGTGCAGCAGTCCAAGGAGTGCCTGCATGCCCACCGATGTCCAGCCGCGAATCGCCCTCTTGATCGATGCCGACAACGCCCCGTCGGAGATGATCGATGAAATCCTGACCGAGCTGTCCACTTTCGGCGTCATCAACACCCGCCGCGCGTATGGCAACTGGACCAAGCCCGGCCTGCACGGCTGGCAGTCCAAGCTGCTGGAGTACGCCCTGCGGCCCATGCAGCAGTTCGACTATTCCAAGGGCAAGAACGCCACCGACATGGCCATGACCGTGGATGCCATGGAGCTGCTGTACACCGAAAAGCCCGATGCCTTCGGCATCGTCTCTTCCGACGCCGACTTCACCCCGCTGGTCATGCACCTGCGCGCCAAGGGGGCTGCCGTCTATGGCTTTGGGGCCAGCCAGACGCCCAAGGCCTTCGTCAACGCCTGTTCGCGCTTTCTGTACTTCGATGCGCTGTCGGAGCTGGGCGACGGCGTCACCAGCCGGGCCGAGCGCCGCAGCCTGGCGCAGGAGGCGGAGGCCGGCGACAGCCTGGATCTGCCTGGCGTGCCGGTGCCCGAGCCGGCCACCACGGCGCCGGCCGGGGCGCCGCTGGCGCTGGATGTGGCCCAGCCCTGCGGCTTCAGCCTGCGCGTGCCCTCGCAGCAGCTGCGCCAGGACCGCCAACTGGTCGCCATGCTGCGCGATGCCGTCAAGGCCACCCAGGACGAAAGCGGCTGGGCCCGCGTCGGCGCCGTGGGCACGCACATCGGTAACAAGCTGCCCTTCGATGCACGCAACTACGGCTATGCCACCCTGACCAAACTGCTGGCGGCCACCCAGATGTTCGAGCTGCGCGACGAGGGCACCTCGCGCGTGGCCGTGCGCGACAAACGCTTTGTGGAACTGCCTGCGCCCGGCAAGTAGGACGATGCTGTCAGCAGGCCGTGTCGGCGAACTTTTCCTTCTATGATGACTCCTATACATCGCGCGGCAGGCACTCCATAAGATCACGACAACATCGGAGCCTGGGACTGGTGACAAGCGCTTGAATCTGGCTGCCAGCGCCCCCAACTGGCAGGCTGTGGGCCATCGGCCCGATTTCCCCTGGTGGAGAAACTCACAATGAAACGAATCGCTCTTTTTCTGTTGACCAACATTGCCGTGGTGGCGGTGCTGGGCATCACGGCCAGCCTGCTGGGCGTGAACCGCTTCCTGACCTCCAACGGCCTGAACCTGGGTGCGCTGCTGGGCTTTGCCTTCATCATGGGCTTTGGCGGCGCCATCATCTCGCTGCTGATTTCCAAGCCCGTGGCCAAGTGGAGCTCGGGCGTGCACGTGATCGAGCAGCCCCGCAACGCCGACGAAGCCTGGATCGTGGACACCGTGCGCAAGTTCGCCGACAAGGCCGGCATTGGCATGCCCGAAGTCGGGATCTACGAGGGTGAGCCGAACGCCTTCGCCACCGGCGCCTTCAAGAACAGCGCCCTGGTGGCCGTGTCCACCGGCCTGCTGCAGGGCATGACGCGCGAAGAGGTCGAGGCCGTGATCGGCCACGAGGTGGCCCACATCGCCAACGGCGACATGGTGACCATGACGCTGATCCAGGGCGTGATGAACACCTTCGTGGTCTTCCTGTCGCGCGTCATCGGCTATGCCGTGGACAGCTTCCTGCGCAAGGGCGATTCCGAAAGCTCCGGCCCCGGCATTGGCTACTACGTGACCACCATCGTCATGGACATCCTGCTGGGCTTCGTGGCCGCCATGATCGTCGCCTGGTTCTCGCGCCAACGCGAGTTCCGCGCCGACGCCGGCGCCGCCCAGCTGATGGGCCGCAAGCAGCCCATGGTGAACGCCCTGGCGCGCCTGGGCGGCATGGTGCCCGGCGAGCTGCCCAAGAGCATGCAGGCCATGGGCATCACCGGTGGCATCGGCAAGCTGTTCTCCAGCCACCCGCCCATCGAAGAGCGCATTGCTGCGCTGCAAAACAGCCACTGAGGCGTGCGATGTGTCGGCCCTGCCTGCGCCGACACATCTTGCGCGGCTTCTTTACCCGCGCTTTACAGCTTCGACAAGAACCCCGGTCAGCATGGTGCCGGGGTTTTGCGTTATGGAATGTGTCACCTTGTTAGGAGCTGCTATGCGATGGACTGATTCCTCTGTGCGATGGACCCGCTTCAGCCCGCGCGGCTGGGCGGCGCTGGGTGTGGCAGGGGCGGTGGCTCTACTCAGTGGCTGCGTGGTGGCTCCGGTGGATGACGGCTATGCCGACTATGGTTACTCCAGCACCACGGTCTACACCACCTATGGCTATCCGCCACCCCCGCGCGTCGAGTACCGCACTGTGGCACCCGCGCCCAACTACATCTGGATTGGCGGGGACTGGTTCTGGACAGGCAACCGCTATGACTGGCGCCCTGGGCGCTGGGCACCCCCCGGCTACCACTATGTGCCGCCCCCACCACCGCGGCCCCATTTCCGGCCGCCGCCACCGCCGGTGCGCCCGGCGCCCTGGCCTTCGCGGCCCGAAGTGCGCCCCGACGACCGGCCCCGTCCGCCGTTCTGGCGCCCTGATGACGGACCGCGCCCGCCCCAGGTGCGGCCCGATCGCCCAGACCGCCCGGACCGTGGAGAGGGTCGTCCACCGCAATGGCGCCCCGATGGCGATGGCCGTCCCCAGGTGCGCCCGGACCGGCCACGCCCGCCCGAGGGCCGGCCCGAGCGTCCGTCGCGGGAAGAGGGGCGCGCCTGGCCCTCGCACCGGCGCGACCGCGAGGAGGGGGGGCGCAACTGAGCGTGCGCGGCGATCCCACAGCACCCGCAGGCCTGTGCCTGCGG